>NZ_JAUGZK010000017.1:0-85199 GCF_036327005.1 Alkalimonas mucilaginosa | reverse complement strand
CGAATTAGAGTTATTATATTCAGATCAGGCTGTAATGAACCATGCTGCAATCGGAAATCAGAGTTCACTTCTTTCTATAGCCCGTTCTGCAACCGACGAGTACGAAAGTGCTTATAATGATATCAAGGTAAACTTCGTAAATTTCATTAAAGATAAAACAGTAATCACCCTGGGGCAGCCTGATATCTTTCAGAGCGCTAATGGCACATACAGTGTTAGGGTACCTGTTACGTGGTCAATGCCGGAGCGTGAGGTGTTAACGAGGTTGAATCGTTATTTCAATGGTTTCGATAGAAAGCCTTTAGCTTTGTCATCAGATCGTATTCGATCTGAAAATAATCGAGTTGTAATTCGTAAGCAAGTTGCGGAGTCTTCAACTGCAATAAAACCTTACTCTGGCCGGTTATTTGGCGAGCTACAAAAAATTGAAATAGCAATTGAAGTCTCTTTAGGTGATAAGAAGAACCAAATAATTATCGCAGGTAATGCAAGATGTCATGTCGGATGCAACTACTCTGAGAGAGGTTCTGATTCTTGGATTATTCAGACGGGTGGCAGGCCTGGAGTCAGGAATCTTAATTGGAGACAAGAAAGCCCAATCATTATCGAAGGGCTTACTGAAAATGACCTACAGAATGCCGGGGTACCTGTTGCAGTGGCTAAATACGTAGTTAGGTAAATATTTTAGTAAAGTTAGATGACTTAAATTAACGTCTGGATGAAGCGCAAGCAATGCCTCAAGCAAACTGCTAAATTTAATTCACTAAGTTTACTACGCGAATTAATCAGGCCCTTAGGAGTTAAGAACGCTTTGACAGCAAAGTAAAACCAGTGTGTTTAGAGCAGTTTTAATAAGGAAAAACTTTGAGAGAGAGCAGTCCTCAAGCTTTGCAAAACAGTCTGATTATTCAGCCCCACTGGTTGCTGCGCTTGTTCGGCCGAAAACCGGTAACGCTAACTGTTTCTTTATCGGTCATGCAGCTTAGTTTTGCCAATGGTAGCAGTGTCAGTGTGTTGCCAGATTCCTTAGCCAATCCCAATGGCCTTCAGCCAGGTGTATTTTTTAGCACGCTTTCCCTTGGTACCAATAGTGGTGTGGTTCGGTTAAGTGGTTTGCCAAAATCCGCTGCGGTGAAGCATTATCAGTGGTTGCAACGGCACTGGTTGCGTCAACTGCAGCCGGTTATCACCAGCACGGCCGCTGCCATCGAGCAGCTGTTGGCTCAAGGCTATCCGAGAGCATCCCGCTTAACCCAGGCGGTGGCTTTGGCGAAAAAAGCGGTGGCGCGCTTTGAGCGCTTACCCGATCCCGCTGCTTTTACCGAACTCGATCTCAACCCCTTTCAAACCCTGCTGTTTCAAGCCGGCTGGGGCGAGAAAGATTTTGAGCTGCTGCGCGAACGCTACATAAAAAAGGAATTAGCTGCCTACCAAGGCTTTTTTGATACGGTAGAAAGTAAACCCCTGACCGACAAGCAGCGGCAAGCCTGTGTCATTGATGAAGACAACAATCTGGTGCTGGCTGGTGCCGGTACCGGCAAAACCAGTACCATGGTTGGACGGGCAGGGTACTTAGTACAAAGCGGCCAGGCGCGGGCGGATGAGATCCTGATGTTGGCCTTTGCCAATAAAGCAGCATTGGAGATGGAGCAGCGGTTGGAAGAGCGCCTGGGCGATTGCGGTATTAAAGCAAGTACCTTTCACAAGTTAGGCAAAGACATTATTGCCAGCGTTGAAGGAAAGCAGCCCTCGCTTACACCACTGGCGGATGATGCCAAGCTACTGGCAAAGCAGGTGCATGACTGGTTTGAGCAGCACTTACAGCAGCCGGCTTATCAGCAATTGGTGTTGGATTATTTTCAGCACTACCTGTACCCCCTTGCCAACCCCTTTGATTTTCAAACCGAAGGCGAGTACTTCGATTTTATTCTGGCCAATGACATTCGAACGCTGAAAAGCGAAAAGGTGAAAAGCCTAGGTGAGTGCCTGATTGCCAACCACTTGCTCAGGCAGGGCATTGATTACCAGTACGAAGCCAATTACGAGCACCCGACTGCAACCGTGTTTCATCGCCAGTACCAACCGGATTTCTATTTGCCTGAGTACGGGATTTACATCGAGTTTTACGGCATCGACCGACAGGGCAATACCGCGCCCTACATCGATAGGGAGCAGTACCATGCCGATATGGCCTGGAAACAGGAATTGCACAAGGTGCACGGCACCAGACTGATCACGCTCTATCACTACCAGCACCGCGAGGGCACACTTTACCAAGAGCTAGACAAGCAGTTGGCTGCCTTTGGTGTTGTTGCCGAGCCATTGCCGGCAGAGGCGGTACTGGAAACGCTACGCGAATTTGGTGCCATCAGCGCCTTTGCCGCGCTTTTGGCCGAACTGTTAAAGCGCTACCGCGCCAATTGTTATGAGCCGGGCCAGTTGGATGCTGTGATTGCAAAAGCAGCTGATCCTGATCAGGTGCAGGCAGCCATGAGCTTGCTGCTGCCTGTAGTCGACGACTACCAGCGCTTGCTGCTCGCAGAAAACCAGATCGATTTTGATGACATGATTGGCAAAGCCATTGCCTATGTAAAAACCGGCCGCTTTCAAAGCCGCTGGCGTTTTATTCTGGTGGACGAATTTCAGGACATATCGGATGCCAGGGCAAGGTTAGTCACCTATTTACGCGACAGTGTGCCGGATGCATCCTTATTTTGTGTCGGCGATGACTGGCAGGCCATATACCGTTTTACCGGCAGCGATTTGCAATTTACCACCGACTTTGCCGCGCGCTTTGGGCCAACCCGGGTGACATCGCTGGACCAAACCTTTCGCTTTAACAACAGCATCAGCGATGTGGCTTCGCGGTTTGTGCAGGAGAACCCGCAACAGGTTCGTAAGCCGCTCAAGACATTGCGGCGGGTGGATAAACCTGCAGTGTCTTTACTAAGAGCCGACAATAACGAAAACAGCGTGGAAGTCAGCCGGCTTGTGCAGGTTTTAACGAAAATCAGCCACCTGGCTGCGCCGGGAAGCAGTGTCTATCTGCTGGGGCGCTTTGGCTTTAACCTGCCGGATAAAAGCGAACTTCAGCGATTGGCCCGGCAATTCAGTACCCTGAAACTGGAAAGTTACAGCATCCATGCCTCGAAAGGCAAAGAGGCGGACTATGTGGTGCTGCTGGGTTTGGAAAATGGCAAGCATGGGTTTCCTTCGCGCAAACAAACGCACCCGCTGCTGGAGGCCTTACTGCCTGAAAGCGAAGCCTATGCTTTTGCCGAAGAGCGCCGTTTGTTTTACGTGGCGCTTACCCGGGCCAGGCACCGGGTGTATTTAATCACCGATATGGCCGTGGCCTCGGATTTTGTGGTGGAGCTGTTAACCAACAAGTACCCCCTGACATTGGATGAGTTTGATACCTCCCTCAGCCAGCAACTCTTTCACTTAATTAAGTGCATCAAATGCAAAACCGGCAGCATGGTGCCCAAAACCGGACCATTCGGTGCATTTTTTGGCTGCAACAAATACCCACTCTGCAACCACAAAGAGCGCGGCTGCAGCCAATGTGGCTCACCAATGACCAGAAAAGACCGCTTTAAGGTTTGCATTAACGACAGCTGCAACCATTGGGTACCGGTCTGCCCCAAGTGCGGGGCCGAGATGGTGCTACGTAAAGGCCCTTACAGCAACTTTTGGGGCTGCCGGAACTACCGCAAGGAAGGCGCTAGCTGTGGTAATCGGGAGCAGGTGATTGCGTTTGAATCAGCGTTGAGTCGCTAAAGACTTATTAGCTTCGGTAGTTTGACTCCGTTTTATTGCTTGCTGATGACATTTTACGGTAGATTGATTCTGTTTTTTTGGCTATTATTGCTGTTATTCGGTAACAAAGTTCCGGTGGCAGGGTGAAGAAGCTTACGTTGCAGTTGTTCAATCAGGGACGGTGGTGGGATGCAGCCGAGCTCAACTTTCTGGGCGATGATCTCAGCAGTCCTGTTCGGCTGAGCTATCTGAGCGCGTATATTCGTGATGCGGCCAAGTACGACACCGTTGACAGTTGGGCTTGTTCAGTCAACGCACCGGTTAGCATCTTGCCCGTCGATTACCCTGGCTGGCCTTCGTTGCTGGACGACTTGTTGCCGGTTGGCAAGTCACGTGACTGGTGGCTAAATTATCTTGATGTAAGCCGACAGAGCCTTTTTTCGCAAAACTTCGCTTTACTAACCCATGCCTGCATGGCTCCCATTGGTAATCTTCGCATTAAAGAGTCCGTTGCTTTAGCAAGTGGAGTCAACCAAAAAGCCTTTCCTCTCGATGCCGTTGTGGCGCTGCAACATGATTTTTTGGAGTATGCCAATGAGCATGGCGTTGCGGTTGGCGGCGCGACCGGGGCTGTTGGGGTTGCACCAAAGCTGCTGTTAATGGTGAGCGGGCAGTTGGTATACATCGATGCAGATTTTGCTGGCAAACCCCTAAACGCCATTCCATATTTGACCAAATTTGCCCGCAATCAGCGCACTGCCCGTGATAATCATATTTTACAGGCCGAAGGAGCATTTTACCGCATTCTGGCCGAGGTTTTACAAGGGACTGAGATTGCCAGCCTGGATGCAAGCCGGATGATGGTGCTGGAGCATGAAGGCCAAACCAGCTTGTGGCTTCCACGCTTTGATGTTGTGGTTGAGGAGGGCAAAGCGGTTCGGCTGGGTATGGAAAGCATTTACTCGATGCTGAATGCCGGCCCTGGCAGTTATCAAAATCATTTTGCAGTAATGGACGCCATTTGGTCCAAAATAAGCGACTGTACCAGTATGTCGTCGGTTGATTTTGCCAAACAGTATCTGGCCAGGGATTTTCTGAATGTGATGTTTGGTAATTCCGACAACCATGGTCGCAATATCTCATTTTTGAAATCTCAGGGCGATATCCGGTTTGCTCCCATTTATGATTTTGCGCCGATGAAAGCGGATCCCGAAAACATCACGCGGCTTTTTAAGTGGGGCGAGCATTTTGAAATGGCTGGTGTTGTTCGATTTGACAAAGTGGTCCAGCAGTTAGCGCATTATGGCTCTCCGTCAGAGCTGCTGGATTTTTTAAACATGCTCAGTAAGCCCTTACTGCGTTTACCTGAGTTACTGCAGCAGCATGGGTGCCCTGCTGAAATTATCAACTTTCCGGCCCTTGGTTTTTCTCGTGTGCATGAAAAGCTAACTGAATTGGGGGTGCAGCATGACAAGCTCGTCAGCTGAGCAACGGCTGGAGTTAATCCATGACATTGAAACGGCGATTGAGGCTGGGTCCCTTTCGCTGGGTGAGGCTATTCGGCGCATTCGTACCGAGTTGTATGGCATGACTCAAACGCAATACGCAGCGTACACCAAGGTGTCGGATAAAACGCTTAGAGACATTGAAAGAGGTCAGACGGATCCACGTTTGTCGGTACTAGCGAAGCTATTAGCTCCAGGTGGTTTTAAACTAAGCGCCCGCTTTGTGCCACGCAGAGTTGTTTAACCGCTCGAAAAAAGTGATGGTTATGACCAAACACCTGCTGATTGTCGACCTGGAAGCCACTTGCTGGGATGGTGATGTGCCTGGCCTTAATCGTCGTCAAACTTTTGAAGATATGGAAGTCATTGAGTTTGGCTGCGTAGTGGCAGAGCCCGATGGCACGGTGGTGGATGCTCAGTCGTTTCTGGTGCGCCCAGTGTTACGGCCACAGCTTAGTGCCTTTTGCACCGAGTTAACTGGAATTACGCAGCAGCAAGTAGCTGTCGCGCCGGTTTATGCTGAGGTGGTTTTAGCCGTAGATGCATGGCTAGCCAAATATCAGCCGGTATGCTGGGCCTCTTGGGGCGAGTACGACCGCCGTCAACTGGAAGCGGAACAACAACGGCATGGCTGCGCGCCAAAATTCTTGGCTTTGCCGCACAAAAACCTCAAACAATTGTGGCGTGAGGGCAGGGCAGCTAAACGCCGCTCTGGCTTGCAAGCTGCATTGGCTTTTCATGGGCTTGTCTTTGAAGGCCGTTATCATCGGGGTATCGACGATGCACGCAATATGGCACGGTTGCTGCCGTGGATCCCTTTGTAGGCCTTGGGCTTCAATAAAAGTACGGGAAGCGGCATAAGTAAAAAATAGATGTTTGCTATATAGCAAACATAGCTGTTTTTTACTACAATGTTCGCTAATAAGCGAATACTATGGGGCTGGTATGGCAAGCAGAATTGAAATTGGCAAAGCACTTCGCGCCAAAAGAACTGAGCTTGGTTATACACAACTGGCTTTATCTGAACTTACCGGCATTCACAAATCAACCATATCCGAAATTGAAAATGGCCGCTTTAGCGGTTCTTTTGATATCTTTGAGCGTTTGCTTGATGCGTTGGGTTTGACCTTTGAAGTCGTGCATAAAACCCATCGTCTTCCGGATTGGGACGATTTGGATACCTTGTTCAATGAGGATAAAGCATGACCGGCTCAGCAAGTACAGCGCTGCAATTGCCCGCCAGTACTTTACTGGTTTAAGAACCTCGATTAAGCACTCTGTTGCAACGGTTCATGCTACCACAGCAGCCAGAAAACCATATCGTCACGATCGCAAGAAAAAATATGAGTAACGGGTTGATATCGGTAGCACAGCAAATACCAGCTGAGCGGGGGAGAGCATGAGTGATACCTGGATTGTCGATCTGCGCCACTATCTCAATGAGTATGGCGCCATTGCCATAAGCTCAGGCCCTGGCTTGCGATTGGCCGAGTACTTTACTGCGATAACGCAAGAAACGACGGGAGATCCCTATGGGGAACATCTGTACCCCAAGGTTCCTTGTCGCAGGCGACCCAACCGTAAGTCGTGTGTTGGTGAAATTGCCAGCTATATTGATCCAGACGATCAACAGATTGTTTGGATTTGCCCTGTCTGTGGTGACAATGGCACGATATCAGGCTGGCAGGGCACGCTGTGGGACCTTACCCGAGCTGACACTACTGCACACTGAGTTGGCGTGAACACACAAAAGCCAAACCATCACTTTTTTCGAGTCCGCAGTTTTTCTGGCGAATGAACAGCTTATGAGTTAGGGGCTGAAGCATGGCATCGAATAAAGCGTTGCGCGATATTGAAAAAGCCAAACGGCTCCACGCCTGTTGGTGCTGACGAGGCCATTAACGCCGACTTTTCGAAGCGTTATAGCTTGGAAATATAAGCCAGTGTTTCTGGATGACGCTGGACTAACTTTAAAAGTGTGACTGCCTGACCATTGGGTGCACTGCGTCCTTGTTCCCAGTTTTCTAATGTGCGCGAAGACGTGTGAAGTAACCGCGCAAAAACACCACGGGACATATTAAACTGCTCTCGAATACTCACAATTTCATTTGGTGTAATATTCAACTCACCCACATCACTGACTTGATGTGTTTTTAGCGTCAACTTTCCTTCAGAATGCTGCTTAGCTTCCACAAGAGCCAAGCTTAACTCTGCAAATAAATCACGATTGCTCATTGCGCCACGCCTCCATAAAAGCCATCAGTTGTTTTCTTTGACTTGCGTTCAAATCTGACATTTCATTTTTGCCATAAATCGTCAGCAAGTAGAAGCGCCTTTTCTCATCAAGAAAGTAATAGATAACACGGGAGCTACCACTTTTTCCCTTACCTTTACTTGCAACTCGAGTTTTCCGCAAACCGCCAGTACCTTGAATCACATCACCCATTTTCGGGTTAAGCATTAACTCAGCCTGGAAGAGCCTATACTCTTCATCATTGAGATAAGCTTCGCGGTATTTTTCAAAAATAGATGATTCGACAAATACGCTTTTCATCTACAAATTGTACGCGATAAGCGTATAGATGGCAAGGGGCACGAATTTTGGCTTGCAAGCTGCATTGGCTTTTCATGGGCTTGTATTTGAAGGGCGCCATCACCGCGGTATCGACGATGCCTGCAACATGGCCCGGCTGTTGCCGTGGATTTCACTGTAAGTTAAACAGTCAGTCCTGCCTATCAAGCACAGAAGGATTCATTGAATGCAACAAGCTATGGCATACTGTGAAAAAGTAAGTGACACAGATTAGAACAGGGTTCCGATGACAGCTCAGGATTGGCCTACAGGTTTTATGGTGCTACAGGGCAACCGGCTGGAGCAATTGCGTGATGTGATGCTGCAGTGGTGTCAGCGCTATCCGTTAGCACCGCTGGAAACCGAAACTTTTCTGGTACAAAGCAATGGGATTGCCCAGTGGCTGAAACTGGCGCTGGCCGCACCCAAAGCGCAGGGAGGTCTTGGCATTGCAGCCGGGATTTGTACCGAGTTGCCGGGCCGGTTTTTATGGCAGGCTTACCGCGCTGTGCTGCCGGCCTTACCGGCCGAGTCGCCTTACAACAAAGATGCACTTGGCTGGCGCTTGTACCGCCTGCTTCAGCAGTTGCCGGAGCTGTCGGAACTTGCACCCTTGCATGGTTTTTTGGCCAAAGATCCCACCGATGCCAGGCGTTGCTATCAGCTGGCGTTTCAGCTGGCCGATTTATTTGACCAGTATCAGGTATACCGGGCCGATTGGCTGCAGCAGTGGCAGCAAGGCAACGACAGCATCGATGGCCATCCGCTGCCGGCTCACCAGCTGTGGCAGCCCTGGCTGTGGCGTCAGTTGCAGCAGGAGATCCAAAGCCAGCAGCCCACAGCTTTAAGCCGTGCCGATGTGCATCAGCAATTTTTGACCGCCTGTCAGCAGTTACAGGCCAGACCGGCCGGCTTGCCGCGGCGGGTGGTAGTGTTTGGCATTTCCTCACTGCCGCGCCAAACGCTGGATGCTCTGCACGCCTTGTCGCCTTTTTGTCAGGTGCTGCTCTTTGTCAGCAATCCCTGCCAGCAGTATTGGGGCGATTTGATTGATGGCCGCGATTTATTGCGCCAGGAATACCGCCGGGCCAGGCGGCCCGGTGAGCACCCACTGGCTCAGTTATCGGCAGAGCAGCTGCACCTGGCAGGGAACCCCTTACTGGCGGCGCTTGGTAAGCAAGGGCGGGATTACCTGCATTTGTTGGATGAGCTGGATGACAGCGGCAGTTATCAGCAGTATTTTGCCGGTCGTATTGATTTGTTTGAGTCGCCAGGCGAAGAGAGCTTATTGCAGCAGCTGCAGCAGGATATTCTTGAGCTGCGCTCGGCCGAAGAGCGCGCCGGCATGAAAACGCAGGTGCCAGTCAGTGATCGCAGCCTGCAGTTTATGCGCTGTCATAGCCCGTTGCGGGAGCTGGAAGTCCTGCACGACCAACTGCTGCATGAACTTAGTTCAGCCAGGCAGCAGGGCCAGTCGCTTACGCCACGCGATATTCTGGTGATGGTGCCGGATATCAACCAATATGCCCCTTACATTGCGGCTACTTTTGGACGGTTCCGGCCGGAAGATCCACGGTATTTGCCGTACTTTGTTGCCGACCAGGGGCTGCGTCACCGCAATAGCCTGTTGCTGGCTTTTGAAACCCTGCTTCGTTTGCCGGATAACCGTTTTACCGTCAGTGCCATGCTGGACTTGCTGGATACCTCCGCACTGCAACAGCGCTTTGGGCTGGATGAAGCCGGCGTTGCCCGCTTAAAGCCCTGGATTGAAGGGGCGAACATTCGCTGGGGATTAAGCGGCCAGCAACGGGCAGCCTTTGGCTTGCCCGAACAACTGGAGCAAAACAGCTGGTGGTTTGGCTTAAAGCGGATGCTGCTGGGCTATGTGGTGGGCGAGGGCGAAGCCTGGCAGGACATCGAGCCTTACGATGAAGTGGCAGGGCTGGATGCCGCTCTGGTCGGGCCTTTGGCCGAGCTGGTGCATGCGCTGGAACACAGTTGGCAGCAGTTGCAGCAGCCCCATAAAGCGGCAGACTGGCAACCGTTGCTCTTGATGTTGCTGGAGCAATTTTTTGTGCCGCAAAGCCCGGCCGATCAGCAGGCCGATGCCCGTATTCGCCACCAATTAAGTCGCTTTTTGCAACACCTGGCCGACAGCGGACTGGCTGAGCAGCCGCTGGCATTGGAGGTGGTGCGCGATGCGCTGTTAAGCGAGCTGGATCAGCCCAGTCTGCAGCAGCGCTTTTTGGCCGGAGCGGTGAACTTTGGCACCCTGATGCCGATGCGGGCCATTCCTTTTGAACAGATCTGGCTGCTGGGCATGAACGATGGCGATTATCCGCGTCCGGTTCGGCGCAACGATTTTGATTTGATGCAAGCCGGTTATCGCCCGGGGGATCGTTCGCGCCGGGACGATGATCATTACCTGTTTTTAGAAGCTCTGCAGGCGGCCCGCCACAAATTGGTGCTGAGCTGGGTGGGTTTTAGTATCCGTGATAACAGCGAAAAACCGCCTTCCGTGTTGGTTGGGCAATTGCGGGATTATCTGGAAACAGCCTATCCAGAGCAAAAGCTGTTGCAACAGCTGACGGTCGATCATCCCCTGCAACCCTTTAGCCGCCGTTACTTTGAGCCGACGCGGGACCCGCGCTTGTTCAGCTATGCCGAAGACTGGCGCGCCGCTTTGGAGCCAGGCATGGCTCAGGCAGAGGATACAGCGCCGCCTGGTTTTCCACTGGAAGCCACGCACATTCGTCTGAGCGATTTGGCCAGTTTTTTACGGCATCCGGCCCGCGTGCTGTATCAAAAGCGGCTGGGAATTTACACTGGCTTTGAAGCGGACAGCGAGCGTGACGATGAACTATTTGCCGCCGGTGGCCTGGATGGCTGGGTGCTGGATCAGGCCTTGATCGCCCGGCTGGAGCAGGGGCTAAGTGCTGGCAGTACGTCCCAAGGCCAACCACTGACTACCGAGCAGCTGCTGCAGCAGGAAACAACCCGCTTGCAGCGGGCCGGCGCTTTACCGATGGGTGGCTTTGGTGACTTATTGATGCAGCAAAAAAATCAACAGCTGGCGCCGTTGCTGCAGCAGTGGCAACAGCTGCAACTGCAATCGGCACCTTATGGCGACACCCTGTACTGGCAGCAGATGCTGGATGAAACGCTGCCGGTGGTGTTTGAAGACAGCCTGAGCGATATTCGTCAGCATCAGGATGGCCGTTTGCTGCGCTTAATGGTGCAGCCCAGCCGGTTGTTTGATGCGAAGCAGCAACTTAAAAGCTACCATCTGTGTCGTTTTTGGCCGGCACATCTGCTGGCACAGCAGGCCGGTGCAGTTGAAACCCTGTTGATTGGGCCGGATGCGATTTTTCGCTTGCCGCCGCTTGATCAAGCGCAGGCTTTGCAACTGTTTAATCAGTTGTTGGATGCTTACCTGCAAGCGCTGCAACGTCCTTTGCCGCTGGCCTGTAAAACCATGCTGGCCTTTTTCGGCGGCGATGAAAAAGCCGCCATCCAGAGTTACGAAGGCAGCGACTTTCAGGGCGATTACGCCATCACTGCTGAGGTGCGCGATTATCCGCTGTTGCAACGTTACTGGCCTGATTTTGAGCAACTTAGCACCGATGCCGATTTTGCAGCCCTTGGCGAGGCACTGTATGCACCACTGTTGCAGCAGCTGGCGTTAGGAGGAAGCCAATGATGAAGGCACAGGATTTGGATTTACTGCGTTTTCCGCTTTATGGCAGTCGCCTGATTGAAGCCAGTGCCGGCACCGGCAAGACCTTTTCGCTGGCCTTGCTCTATGTGCGGCTGGTGCTGGGCCATGGGGATGTGCCTAGCTCTGAGCATAGCTATGAGCCTAGTTCTGAACATAGTTCTGAGCAAAACTCAGAAACATCAGCCTACAGCCGGCCGCTCACGCCACGAGATATCCTGGTGCTGACCTTTACCGAAGCGGCGACAGAGGAACTCCGTAGCCGGGTGCGGCAACGCCTGGTGGAAGCGGCCCGCCTGTTTCGTCAGTCCCCGTCTGCGCTGCGTCAACAGCCCCCGGCGGCGGATCCGCTGTGGCAGTTGGTACTGAGTTACCCGGATCAGGAATGGCCAGCTTGTGCTTTGCGCTTAAAGCGGGCGGCGGAAGCCATGGATGAAGCCATGATTGCCACCATTCATGGTTGGTGCCATAAAATGCTGGCGGAGCATGCCTTTGATAGCCGCGGCTTGTTTCAACGCGAGCTGTTAACCGATCAGACGGAATTGCTGGATACCCTGGTTAAAGACTACTGGCGCCAGCACTTTTACCCCTTGTCGGCCGATGGTGCTGCCGTGGTGCAGCAGTGTTATCTGAACCCGGATCGGTTGCGTAAAGCCTTGTTCTCCCTGTTAAGCCAGGCCGAGCCGGTGCTGCTATTTGCCGGTGCTCCTCTTAAGCTTGAGCAGGACGCTGAGTTGCAGGCATTGCTAACTGAAGCCATCGCTGCCAGGCAACAGCAGCAAGCGCAGCAGGCCGCCTTTGCCGCTTTGGAGCAGTCAGTACAAAAGTTATGGGCTGAACACTGGCCGGATCTTGAGCAGCAGTTGCTGGCATTGCAAAGTCGCTTTAATGCCACCCGGCATTATTCCAATACCACTGATAAGTTTCAGCGCATGTTAAGCGAGCTGGCGCAGTGGAGCCTGGGGCAGCGCGCCTTCGATAAGAAAATGGCCAATTTTGCCACCGGGCGTTTTGTCTGGAAAAAAGATCAGGCACCGGAATCCGAGCCGGATCACCCGGCCTTTGTCGCTATGGCTGCTTTGGCCGACTTGCTGGAGCAGCAGGCAGAGGAGGACGATGCGAGTCAGATCTGCCTGAAAGAGGGCATTTTAAGCCATGCCCTTTACTGGTGCCGGCGCGAGCTGAAGCGGCGGCTGAACCGCCAGGCACAGCTGGGATTTAACGACTTACTGACCGAGCTGCATCAGGCACTGGATCCCACCCAGGCCGGTGAGCACGCCAGCCAATTGGCGGCCGCTATTCGGGCAGCGTATCCGGTGGCACTGATTGACGAGTTTCAGGATACCGATCCGGTGCAATACGGTATTTTCAACCGCATTTACCGCATTGCCGACAACGATACCCGTACGGCCGTGGTGCTGATTGGTGATCCCAAGCAAGCCATTTACAGCTTTCGCGGTGCCGATATTCATACCTACTTGCAGGCACGGCAGGATACCGCCGGCCGCCATTACAGTTTAAGCCGCAACTTTCGCTCTACCCAGGCGGTGGTCGATGCCTGCAATCAGCTGTTTATGCAGGCTGAAGCCCATCCGCGCGCTGCCTTTCGCTTTAAAAGCGAGCATGGTGCCGATAATCCGCTGCCTTTTACGGCGGTCAGTGCCAGTGGTCGCAACGAGCAACTGCTGCTGGATGGCAAGCCGTTGCCGGCGCTGCACATTCAGCATCTGGCCGGCGATGAGCCCTGGCGTATCGGTGCTTACCGTGAGTACAGTGCGACTCAGTGTGCCAGCCGGATTGCCTTTTTGCTCAATGCCGCCAGTGCCGGACGCTGCCGCTTTGAGGGTGAACAAAGCCGGCCGCTGGCAGCAGAAGACATTGCGGTGCTGGTGCGCAGCCAGCAAGAGGCGCAGTTGATCAAGGCTGAACTTAGCAAGCTGCAGGTACCGGCGGTGTATCTGTCTGATCGCGGTTCGGTGTTTGCCACGGCCGAAGCGGCGGATGTGCTGCTCTGGCTGCGGGCCTGTGCCAGCCCGATGGATTTAAGTCTGGTGAAAGCTGCGCTGGCCACCCCAAGCCTTGGACTGTCGTTGCAACAACTGATGGCCTGGCAGCAGGATGAACTGGCGCTGGAAGCCCAGGTCCAGTGTTTTTTGCGCTTGCAGGCCTGCTGGCGCAGCCAGGGCGTCCTGGCGATGCTGCGTCAATTGCTGGATCATTATCAGCTGCCGGCCCGTTTACTGCGTCAGCAACAGGGCGAGCGGCAACTGACCAACCTGCTGCATCTGGCCGACTGGCTGCAGCAACAGGCAGTGCAGCTGGAGGGCGAGCAGGCACTGATCCGCCACCTGGCCGAGCATTTGGCTGAGCCGGGGGAAGAGCAGGTGATCCGGTTGGAAAGCGATGCGGCCCTGGTCAAAATCATCACCATTCATAAATCCAAAGGCCTGGAGTACCCGCTGGTGTTTTTGCCCTTTGTGGTCGGTTGGCGGCCCATCGATGGCAAGGTACGGCAGGTCCCTTACCGGGATGCGGGCTATAGCGGCACCGAAGTGGCCGGCAAAGAGGCCTTTCCTGCTGCCTGGCAACAAGCCGATGATGAGCGGCTAAGCGAGGATATGCGGCTGTTGTATGTTGCTCTGACCCGGGCACGGCATGGCCTCTGGCTTGGCACCGCGGCTGTTTGTCTGCAGGGCAAAAAAATGCAAAACCATCAGGGCGCTTTTGGCTATTTGTTCAACGGGGATACGCCTTACCAGCAACCAGCCGAGTTGCAGCAGCAGTTGCAGGATCTCCCTAGGGAGGGCGTCCTGCTGCAGCTGGAGCCAGAGGTTGACACTGAGCCTTATCAGCCTACAGAGGCGCTGCCACTGCTGGAGCCGGCCGCTTGCCCACAGCTACCACCTTATCAGCGCTGGTGGATAGCCAGTTACTCGGCCATTCGTTTTCATGCCCATGAGCACCATACGCAGGAAAGCCGCGCGGCAGCAACCGATGTAAGCGAGCCTGACGATGCCAAAGCGGCGCTGCAAGCCGAGCTGTATGCAGCAGACAGCGCCGGAATAACCGGGAATACAGCGAGCTCCCTGCGCCCAACTGTCTCGACCGTCTCATCACAGCTGATGCATCAGCTGCCCAAAGGAGCGGCCTTTGGCACCTTTATTCACGCTTTACTGGAATGGGCAGCTGCGCATCGTTATCTGGATAGCGATGGCCGCAGCTGGTCTGGTTTTGCTGCTGCGGTGCAGGATGCTGCGGGGCGGCTGGTGGAGCTGCAAAGCCGTTGCCAGGCTCTGGGGCTGGCAGAGGCTGCTGAGGCTCTGAGTGACTGGCTGGGGAGTTTTTTGCAGCAGTCAGTGCCAGTGGAGGCGGGCGAGCTGCCGCTGCAACTGATGGCATTAACCCCAGCGCAGATAGCGGTGGAGCTGGAATTTTTATTGCCCAGTGAACAGGTCAGCAGTTGTCAGCTGGATCGGCTGATCCAGCACTTTGTGCTGCCAGGGGAGGCGCGGCCACAGGCCGAGCCGGAGCAACTAAACGGTATGGTGAAAGGCTTTATCGATATGGTGGTTGAGCATCAGGGGCGCTACTTTGTGCTGGACTGGAAAACCAACAGCCTGGGGGATGAGGATAGCAGTTACCACCTACAGGCGATGCAGCAGGCGATCCTAAACCATCGCTACGATATGCAGTTGGTGCTGTACGTCCTGGCGCTGCATCGTTTATTGCAAAGCCGGTTAGCGGATTACGATTACGATCGCCATATCGGCGGCGCCTGGTACTGGTTTGTGCGTGGTGCTGCCGAGCCCAACCAGCACGGACTATGGCAGTACCGGCCAGAGCGGGCATTGATAGAGCAGCTGGATGCACTGTTTCAGGGGGAAGCCATGACTGATGCCCTGTGGCAGCAGAGCGATGCGGTGACGGAGGGCTTTGCATGACAACACAGAGCATGACAGCACCGAACATGACAGCACAGAGCGAAACTTCAAATGGGGCTAGGTTATTGCAGCAAGCGCAAGCCTGGAGTCAGGCCGGGCTTATCCGTAAGCTTGACTGGATGCTGGCCCAGTTTTTTTACCGGCAATTGCCAGAGCTGACCGAATTGGAGCTGCTGGCCATTTTGCTGTGCAGTGAGGCCAATGGTCGCGGCCATGTTTGTCTGGATATCGCTGCTACCCTGGCGCAAGGCACTAATCAGGCGCAGGGCTCTATTCAGACCCAGCCCGGGCGCAGTGAACTCTGGCAGCAGGCCGATGCCGGCTTAAAACAGTACCTGAGCGCTTACCGCATGCAGGATTGGCTACAGGTGTTGCAAGGCTCCAGCCTGGTAAGCTGCCAGTTGCACGATCAGCAAGCATCTTCCAATGCTCCCTTGGTACTGGCGGGTAGTGCTCCTTTTGTACTGGCAGGCACTGCTCATCAGCCGCTGTTGTACATGCGCCGTTACTGGCAGTACGAGCAGTTGATTGGCCGTGAAATAACCCGCCGTATGCAAGCCGTGCCGGAGCTGGCCGTAGCTTCTGTCGGGGCCTTGTTGCAGGGGCTTTTCCCACAGCATAAGCGTGCAATGCCTTTTGACTGGCAGATGGCCGCCTGTGCTTTAGCGCTGCGCAGTCGTTTTGCCATTATTACCGGTGGGCCCGGCACCGGCAAAACCACTACGGTGATCAAGCTGCTGGCACTGCTGCAGGGGATTCAGCTGACCGGGCAGCAAAAACCACTGCAGATCCTGCTGGCCGCCCCCACCGGTAAAGCCGCTGCCCGCCTGAATGAGTCCATTGCCCAGAGTTTGCAGCAGCTGGATGTGAGCGCTTTGCCGCTGCCAGAGCCTGAGCAGCTAAAAGCCTGGTTGCCGACTCAGGTACAAACCGTGCATCGCCTGCTTGGCGCCCGGCCAGACAGCCGGCACTTTAAGCATCAGCGGCAGAACCCGTTGGCCGCCGATGTGGTGGTGGTGGATGAAGCATCGATGGTGGATGTAGAACTGATGGCGGCGCTGGTGCAGGCCTTGCCAGCCAATTGCCGCTTGTATTTGTTGGGCGACAAGGATCAGCTGGCGTCGGTGGAAGCGGGTTCGGTGCTGGGGGACTTGTGTCGTTTTGCCGAAGCCGGCAACTACCGGCCAGACATAGCGGCCTATTTGCAAGACTTGTGCGCAGCCAGGGTGCCAGAGCAGTTTGTGGCAACAGAGGATGCCCCGGCGCTGGCACAGGTTACTGCGATGCTGCGCCACAGTTATCGCTTTAAAGAAGGGGGGGCTATTCATCAGTTGGCCAGCCTGGTCAATCGTGGCGGTACTGCTACTGAGGTTGAAGCTGCTGCGGCCATGGATCCTTCTGAAAATGCCCGTTCTGCAATAGCGGTTATCAAAGCGATAGCCGCTAAGCAGGACAGCCCGGTACAGTTGCTGCAGCAAAGTATGTCCACATCGGTCGGAGCAGTAGCCCGGACCACGGCATCCACTTTTGCAGCAACGTCTTTTGGTGATGCCCTGAAGGCGTTGCTGCTGACCGGCTACCGGCCGTATTTAACCGCCGTGGCTGAGTTTGATCCTGCAGCCGAGCCAGTGCAGCGTAACCAGGCTGCACTGCAGATTTTGGCATTGCAACGCGACTTCCAACTGCTTGGCGCTGTGCGCGAAGGGGATTGGGGCGTGCAAGGACTGAATACCCGCATCGAGCAGCTACTGGCCCGGCATGATCTGATCAAGCCGCAGGGCCAGGCCTGGTATCCGGGTCGGCCGGTGCTGATGACCCGCAACGATTATCACCTGCAGCTGATGAATGGCGATATTGGTGTCTGTTTAGCCATGCAGGAGCAAGATAGCATGGTACTGCGGGTAGCGTTTTCGGATGGGGAAGGCGGCATTCGCTGGGTGTTGCCCAGCCGGTTGCACAGCGTCGAAACGGTGTTTGCCATGACGGTGCATAAATCACAGGGTTCAGAGTTTGGCCATACTGCCTTGCTGTTGCCGGCGAGCAGTAGTCCGGTGCTGACCCGTGAGCTGCTTTATACCGGTATCACCCGGGCCAAAACAAGGTTTACCCTGATTTACGATAATGATGCTGTGCTGGCCAGTACCATAGCGCAGCGTGTGCAGCGGGCCAGTGGCTTTGCTTTGGTGTGATAGGGGCTTTAACCCAATAAAAATGCCGGCTTGAAGCCGGCATTTTTAATCAGTAAAGCAGCGCCTTAGTTGGCGATGGTAGCAATCACTCGTACCTGATCCGTCACGTCACTGGCAGGGATATAACCCAGGCTATTTGGATTGGCTGCAACAAACTCAATTTTAGCAGCGACTGAGTCGACCTCTACCGGTGGGCGGCCTTTGCCGGTAAAGACCAGGCGAGACCAGTAAGCTTTCATTTGTGCCGGGCTGCGACCCAGAGCTTCCTGCTCGAACTGATCACGCAGGGCATGGTTCTCTGGCAGGTTAACTGGCATCAGGCTACCAGCGCGTCCCATATAAATGCGAGACACTTCTTCCAGGCTGACATCGGCCGCTGCCGGGTGGGCGATAATAGCAATCTCGGCTGAACACAGCGTGGAAACCAGAGCGAATGCAGCAATCAGAGTTTTTTTCATAGCGATGGCTCCTTAAAATACCAAATCAATGCCGACGGTCAGCAACTGATCACGGCGATCGGCCACTTTATTTTTCTGCGAGCTAAACTGCATCTTCAGTGCGGCAGATGGATGGAAATCGTAACGGCTGCCGATATTCCAGGTATCGCGCTGGATGGTGAAGTATTCCACGGTCTCAGCAACGAAAGGGCGGAGCGGGTTGCCTTCGGCCATCGCCTGGTAAATTTCAGACCGTCCTTCGTTATCACGACGCTCAAAGCTAACAAAAGGTGTGTAGCTGTTGATGCGATAGCCAGCTGACAGGTAAAAACCATTCTGCGTTGGGATCACGGTATCTTTGGTACGGGCACGGACGATTTCACCACTCAAGACCAGACTGCCATTGTCGTAGCCAAGTGCTAGACCCATAAAAGCACTGCGGGCATCATCAATGCGGATTTGGCTGGCGGTGTCAGCAAAACCAGACTGCTCCAGCAGGTTCAGCAAACCGGACAGTTCGCCATCCTGATCCACCATGGTTAATTTACCGGTTAAATAAGCAAGTCTGGCGCTGAAATTGCCTTGTGTCAGTTCCCAGGTAGCCCCTGCCACCCGGTCGATATTGGCATCGAATGGCACCGGAGTCATGTTGGTGGTGCCGCTGTAGCTGCCCAGGATGAATTGTAAGGTGGAGTCAACCGTACCCAATTGACCAAAACGTACCAATGAAACGCCTTCCAGATTATTAAAATCCAAGTTGTAGACCGAGTTAGGAACCCGGGCCCAATCATAGGCATAACCAACATCCATGAAATCGGAGTAGCGGTAAAAGGGGGTCCGCAGACGGCCAGCATTGATCCGCGTCTGCTGATTCAGCTCATAAGTTAAATAAGCCCACTCAAATTCTGCTTTGAAGTCGTTGGCACCACGGCCCATCAATTGAGCGGTTACTGACAAACGGTCGGCTAAGTCGGCCTGCACCTGCAGTGCAAAAAGTGACTCATTTTTAAAGTCGACTTCTTTATCATAACCATACAAGTTATCTGAACTTGATAATGTGCTGCCTGCTTTGATGGAGGCAAAACCATTGAAACGAACATCTGCCTGTGCGGCTGAAGCGGTTGCTGCCAGTAGCACAGCCAGGCTGAGTTGTTTGATCTTTGATACCATGTTGAATGTCTACCCCGGTAGTTGATTGTACCACTGTGCTTTGGCAATCCAGCTGTTAACACAGTGCAATTTCCATCGAGGCAAGCCAATGCTTGAAGAGGTGCAGTCTGGCTGCCATAGGAATTCAGTTCCGTTAGGCCCATGACTTTGCGTGTTCAGCTTTTCAGCTGACTTGCCAGGATGAGGCGCGGATTGTACAGATAATGGTCAGACCTGTAAAGTAATACCGAATAAAGTACCAAGCCCCGGTTTATCACCAGGGCTGCAGGTGAATGACGCTCAGGGCAGGCACCAAAAGTGGTATTGGCCATCTTTGTGCACAGCACCCTCTACTTCTTTTTCAAAACCTGGGAAGGTGTTGCCCCAGTTTTGAAGTGACTGAATGTATTGCAGCCAGGGGCCATCTATCGGGCCGAGGTTTTCGCCTGGCATTACGATGGGGATGCCTGGTGGGTATGGCATGATACCGACTGCGGTGATCCGGTTGGCGGCTTGCTCCAGTGTTAATAGCTCGGCTTCATCTTGTTGTAAGCGCTGAAAAGCGGCCCGAGGTGTCATGGCAATTGCTGGCAATTGATCAAAGGCTGCTGCCTGCAACGCATCCATCTGGCTGGCGCGCATATAGGCGAACATTTCGTTGCATAGATCTTTAAGCCCCATGCCCTGATAACGCTCTGGCGCCTGAGCAAGCAGCTTTGGTAAGGCGTGCGCCAGATCGGTGTTGGCATCGTAGTGGCGTTTAAATGACAGCAGTACATTTAGCAATGTCCCCCATTTCCCTTTGGTAATGCCAATACTGAACAGGCACAGCACCATAAAGTCAGTGGTTCTGGATGGAATAATATTGTTTTGATACAGATAGGCACTCACCACTGCCGCCGGAATGCCATGTTCGCTTAGAGTGCCGTTGTCTGCCATACCTGGCACCAAAATACCTGCTTTGATGGGGTCGAGCAAACACCAGCCTTTGCTCAAACCAGAGAAACCATGCCAACTGGCACCTGGTTCCAATACCCAACAGGCAGGGTCGCTGCACAATTGATCTGGATCTGCATCGGCAAAATCAACCAGGCTGCCACTTTTATGGTCTTTGATCTGTGGTGCATTCCAACTACTAAAAAACCAATCCCCTTTTTGTTTAAACTCACGCTCTGCACGAGCCAGAGCCTGACGGAAGTCTACGGCTTCCCTAATCGCATCTTGGGTAAGGCTGTAGCCACTATCACCTTGCATCATCGCAGCTCCCACCTCATTGGAGGCAAAGAGGCTGTAGAGCGGTGAAGTGGATGCCTGCAACACAAAAGACTCATTAAAGCGGCTATGTTCTATCGGTCTTTTGCCATTGCGAATATGGATGTAAGAAGATTGAGACAATGCAGCCAGCAACTTGTGTGTTGAATGGGTTGCGAACACGGTTGGTGCATCTGGCGCATGCTCGCTGGGAGATCCACGCATGGCATAGCGTCCCTGATACATGGGATTGAAGCGTGCATAACCGTACCATGCCTCATCGAAATGAATACGATCGACACTGGCCGCAAGTAGTTCCTCGACTTGTTCTGCATGGGCGCACATGCCATCATAAGTACAGTTCGTCACGACGGCAAAAGTTGCTTTATTACCCTGTGCCTGAGCGGCTAAAGGGTGCTCTTCCAGTTGTTGCTGGATCCGGCTGGCATCGTATTGGTCTGGTAGCAACGGGCCTATGATGCCGTATCGATTGCGGCTAGGTGTTAAATATACTGGGATGCCACCGGTTAACACCAATCCTTGTTCTATTGACTTGTGGCAATTGCGATCGCATAAGGCAAATTGGTTTTCTCCAACACACGCCATGAAAATGGCGCGGTTTGAGCCGGAGGTTCCAGTGAGTACAGCATAGGATGCGTGGGCGCCAAATATCCTGGCGACAAAATCTTCGGAATCTTTCACCGGGCCACTATGGTCAAGAATTGAGCCCAGATTGCCGCGTTCGATACCACCATCAGTGCGAAACAGATTCTCACCGAAAAAATCAAAAAATATCCGGCCGATAGCTGTTTTAGTAAAAGCAATTCCTCCTTGATGACCAGGCGCTGCCCATGAATGCTCATCCTGTTGACTGTAACGTAACAAGGCATCAGTAAATGGGGGTAATAGCTTTTCCAGATAACGCCGAACAGCAGCCAAAACTCTACCTACGATAAATGGGGCGGTATCTTCAAGCAACCAGATGAACTCATCAGCCAGTTCCATTGCTTCGAGTGTCAGGCTGTGTTTTGCGGCTTTATCAGCCATAAGAAAAATGGGCATTGTCGCATTGCGGCTACGGATGATGCGCAATAACTCCATTGCTTGCTGATGGCTTTTGCTATCGTTGTTACCCAAAGTCCAGTCCAGCAAACAAGCGTGCAAACCTGCATCAGATACAATTGCTGCCTGTGCATCATCATAGGAAATGGCTTGCACAACTTCGGCATGACATTGCTGAAATTCATGAATCAATTCAGCCAGCACTCTACCTCTGGTGCTGTTGTACTCTGACAGAGTGTCATCAATTAATAAAATACGCTGTGTAAGTGGTTTGTTTGTTCTACTTAGCATACTAATCTCCTGATTTGTCCATTGCATCCAGTGGATACACGGGTTGATGCTTGCGGTTGTAATTGATGGTGTACATAGCAAGCGTGGCCATGATGATGATAAAAGCCCAAACGACTTGTGTGGGGTCAGTCCCAATCACAGCCCAGAGCGAGTAGGTAAAGGCAATGATCACGATACCTTTAAAGAACAACGTTTTTTCACCAAAATGCCCTTTGCCAATTAGCAACAGGGCGCAGCAGGTATAGAGATAGGGCACCAGGGTGAATAGTACGGTGACTGAGGACACGACATTAAACTGTTCGGTTGCTGTAGGTGAGATGGTCATGAGCTGTAAAGCTGTCATCAGCAAGCCAACTATGAGTAAGCCCGCAACGGGGGTACCGTGCTGATTTACTTTTGAGAAAATAGGGGGAAATAAGGTATCGTCAGCTGCGGCTTTAGCGCTTTGACCCGCCACAAGGATCCAGCCGCCTAAAGAGCCAAGACAGCCGATAGCGGCACATAGTGCTACAACAGCGCCACCAAAGTCGCCAATGGCGATTCGCACAGCCTCGCCAAAAGGAGATGCGCTTTCCCGCAGCACCTCATTGGGAACTATGCCCATAATAGCGGTACAGGACAGCACATAGCAGATAGCTGCGATCAAGACACCACCAATGGTTGCGATAGGAACATTCCTGGCAGGGTTTTTCACCACGCCGGCGGCCACTGAAGCCGTTTCCACACCGATAAAGGCCCAAAGGGTAACACTAAGCACGCTTTGGATGGCACCAACACTGCCGTATTCCGTTACATTCCAGGCTGCCATGTAGGTATCGCTGCTGAACCAGAACCAACCAAAGACAGCAACCCCAAAAATTGGCACCAGCGCAAAACTGGTTGTGACAGATTGAACTTTGGTAGTAAGGCCAGGCCCAATAATATTTAAGCCAACGAAGAACCACAGAATAGCCAACCCAACTAAGCCTGCAACCATTGGTTGGCTTAGTACCGGGAAAAAGTAACTAAGATAGCCAACCCCAACGACTACTATGGCGACATTTCCGACCCAGGCAGCCAACCAATAGAGCATGTTGGTTTGATACCCTAGTACTGGGCCAAAGGCACGTCGGGCATAGGCATAGGAGCCACCCGGGCTACTATCTAAAGATGAAATCTTTGCATAAACAATGGACAGCGCTATGGCTCCTGTGATGGTAACCAGCCAGCCAAAGATAGCGATTCCACCGGTAGCTGCGAGACTGGCAGGTAGTAAAAAAACCCCCGATCCCATCATGTTTCCTGCCACCATCAGCGTTGCCGCAATGACACCAACCTGTCGATTTTGTTCCGCCATTGTTACCTCTTTGTGTTGATGAAACCATCATGCTGTTAAAGTATTCAGTTATGAGCTGCTAATGCTTAAGACAGGAGAAATGTTTTGCTCTGTAGTACTGGTGAGTTCATACAGTAGCTGGGTGAGCATAAAGAGTTGTTGGCTTTGGTAATCATGGATACCAATCCAGTAATAGTGATCACGATAGCGGGCTGATGCATAGGCATGTATAGGTGGTTGCTGACTGCGCTCGATGTTCAGGCGTGGGCTTTGTGATGCAATGGTTTTCTTTGTTACTCCTTGCCCCAGCATCGTCAGTACATCCAGCATCGAACGAGTGACGATGGCTAGCTCATTAGCTTCAGTTGGGAAAAATTTAAAGTGGATATGAAAGCTTGCTGGTATTTCGCCTGTCAATCCAAGCTGGTTCCTTAACATAAAAAGCCGTTGCTGAGCGGCATCGTTTAGCTTTGGATTAAGTAGAAATGTTGCCTGGTACTCGCTGTTATCACGTTGAATATGGATAGTGAGTTCATGATTTAACTGCATCATTCTAAGAAGCTGAGTGAGCTCAAAGAACTGTGCTCCTTGTTCGTGATCATTCTGGATCCCATTGATGGAGCGAACACTTAATTGCAGTAACAGATCAACCGGCCAGCCTGACTCGGCTAAGGCCAGGATCAATGCCGGTGGCAACGGTGTCAGCAGTAAGCGGGCATAACTTTCCCCTTGCAAAGGGGTATAACTGATTGTAGGGGATTCCGTAAAAGTAAGAGAACCTCCGAGAGTGCCTGCGGCATCATCGGTTGGAGGACGTATCGCCAACTCTGCGCTGATACTGCTTTCACGGCTTAGCTGACTGACCACAGAGGTTGCTGTCAGAAAGTAGGGGGCATCGTGGTACTGCAACCCAATGACATTGGTGAGTAGTTGAGAGCGAGCTGAAGAGCGCAGGTGATCGTTGTATTCCAGGTGGCTGACAGCGATGGAGTTCGCTGGCAGGTTGCTGCAACTGGTTATCGAAACCAGACAAAGGCCACAGAAAAAGCCTTTTCCGTATTTAGTCATAGGCATCAACGTAACGAGATCACTCGTTTTATCGTTAAGAACTGTACCTAAACTTTAGAATTAACCCTGAATAAGTCAAGCTACTGAAACTTAAATTATCTTTCTGTTAATTTTGTGGCGACATCACCAACCTGCACATTGCTTAATAATTGTTCGTTGCTGCTCACGGCGATGGCCCAGTCGAAGCCCAGCTCAGTAATACGGACTGTGAGTGGGCTGATACGAAAGCGGGTATTGTCTCCTTGGATGCCTTGCTGACGATACAAGATAGTCAGCTCATCTCCATGGCGGAGGCCGGCATTCTGCCCACTTTGTAACTGGATCCGGTTGTTACCAACTTCAGTGATAGCGGCAACGAAAGGTTCGCAGCGCAGTGCATCGTCAATATCCATCACAGCAGCATCCAGGACCCGGCTAACCGCTTCGCCGTAGCTGGTCTGCCAGAAGCGATGATCATGTGGAGTGATGCTGGTGCGTTTACGGAAATCCCAGCGTGCCTGGGTACGGTATTCCTGTTGAAACAGCACCTTACCTGTACTTAATTGTTGCAGTTGCAGCCGCATATGAAAAAAACGCTCACGTCTGGCATCGGACCAAAAGCGCAGGTTCATATCGGTGCGCTCGCCCAAAGAGATATCTTCTATACTGGCCGTCACCAGGTAGTCCGCATTGGTTTGTTGCAATAAACTGCTTCGTTCGCGTGTGGACAAGGGACGACTTAGATCAGGGTGCTCCAGCCAGGTGGGGATGGTACTGTTGGATAATCCCTGCAACTGCTGATGCAGCTTTCTGGCACTGACTTCACCGAGGGGGTGTAGATCACCAATCACGCTTTGCTGAGGATGACGCAGCGGAAAAGGGCTAATCAAGACTGGTTTTTTGTAGCCGGCACCCTGACATTGGGCATGTTGTGGGAATATATCTGCCCGGATCGTTACTTCCAGGGTGCGGCCAATGCGTTGCTCCCGTACCAGCTCAATTTGCCGGACTTCCGCCTGACTCTGCCATTGCATCGAGCTTTCGGTGAGCAGGCCATTGGTAACTTGTTGCACGCTAGTGATGGAAGCACCTGCATAGAGCAAGGCTCGCCGTACTGCATCTTCAGTGGCTCTGGCACGTGCGTCCGTTTCATCTCCGCCTCGGATCACGGCCTGACCGCTGGCTTCAATCCAGTCAGCTGCAGTATTTAAGCTGATAAGCAGCAATCCCAGCCCGATAAACAGCATTCGCATGACGCATTTCCTCAACACTGACTACGCCAGACTTTTGACGTTGTGTGGTTTCTACTGATTGAAAAAGCAAGTTATGTACCATTGTTAGCAGAAGGGCACCAGAGATAGCAAGTTGGCGCGTGTTTTGCTTTTAAATTTTATCACTTACGGAGATTGATGATGAACAAAGTCCTGATTATGTGCAGCCTGCTGCTGTTATCGGCCTGTAGCCTGGTAGCCGATCGCCATGTCGAGTGGGAAACAGTTGCTCCTGAGCAATTTCCAGTACTGCGGGCTGTTGGCTATGCGCCTTTATCGTTGCAGCCAGGGCAGGATGAACAGCACAAGATGCTGATGGCCTTGCAGGCATCCAAGTTAGATGCCTACCGTGAGCTGGCGGAGCAGGTGTATGGCCAGCGAATTGATGCCAACACCAGCATGCAGCAACTGCTTATTCATAATGAGCAGTTACGAGCATCAGTGCAGGGAGTGATTCGTGGAGCCAGGGTAGTAAAAAGCTATCCGATAGGCGATGCCTACGCCACTGAGCTTGAGCTGGATTTCCGCCATGTCTATGAGTTGTATCAGGCGCAGCAACCGCAACGCCGTATTCGCCATGTCCGTTATTACTAGCTGAAGTGCTGGCTTTTCTTATCAGGCTTTAAAGCCAGTACCTTTATGTTCTACCGCTGGTTTGCCTTTGCGATCGTAGGTAAGGCCGGATTTACCATGCAGTTGCAGCAGTTCGTTTTTAAAATACTGTAAGTTCAGCTGGCTTTGCTCCAAGGCCAATCGGTTCACTTCATTTTGTTGTTTGCACTCAGACAAGACCTGGTCCATCGCGCTGACGGCTTCTTTAAAGGTATTGGTTTGCCTTGCTTCAGACAGCTGTGGGTGTGTGGCTATCTGTTGGTCCAGTTGCTGCAGGGCTTCGAGACAAGCGACTTTTGTGCTGCCAACAGCTTCCAGCTCGTCAGGCTGCCGGTTGCTGATGGCGGAAATTTCTTGCCGTAATAACGAAAGGAGCACATCCAGGTGCTCCTTTTGCTGTTGCAGTAGGGTGTTCAGATCAGTGGCGGTCATCAGCTTTTGCGAAAAATTTCGCCCTCAAATTGCATAATACGTTTGGCCAACTGCTCAACATTGATTTGGTATTTGCCATCGGCAATGGCACGTTTAATCTTGTCGACTTTTTCCTGATCAATGCCTGAACTGTTGTTAGCTTTTTCCTGCAGGCGCGTCATTTGCTTGGCCTGTGGCGTAATGGATACTGAGTCTTGCTTCGCTTGTGGTGTAGTAGGCTGCGGGGTTGCCGCTGCTTGTTTTTGCTGAGCAACCTGCTGCCGTTGATTGGTTTGCTCAACCGACTCTTTTTTTACCTGATTACCAGCATTGGCTGGTGGGGTATTGTTAATTTGACTAACCATCTGAAACCTCTACCTACTGATCAAACTCCCTATGCTCATGCTAACGGCCGCGCTGGAGAAAACTTTAATCTTTTTTTAGTGATTGTGATTAAAACTGCACTTTCACCTCATTTACGGCCGTAACTCTGGCATCAATCAGTTTATTTGATTGCCGGTTACGGATTTGAATCAAGTCGCCCAGGCTGCCATCCTGCTCAGCGATGCCAGTAGCACTGACACTTAAAGTAGCATGGTCAACATGAATTGTAACAACATCGCCACGACATACAAGACAAAGATCTTGCAAGCTGATAATTTGACCCAGGCTAATCGCCCGTCGGTTACGCGCTCCTACGATTAAATCCGGGTTTTCGACCGGTGTACCGCGCTGCAAACGTCGCTCACGTTGTTCCAGTTGCAACATGTCTGCACTGATGCGGGTACCGGGCGACAGGTTTTGCCGGGCAACCACTGCGGTGATCAAATCACTGAAGCGGGCAGGTATAAATAGTTGCCAGGGTTGTGGGGCTGTGCAGCGAATTTGAACTGTGGCCTGGCGGTTACGCAAGGCACCAGGCAAACTTATTTCCAGTGGTGTGGCACAACTTTTTTCTCCGATACGAGGATCCAGTGCTTGAACCTGCCACTGCCGCTGCGTTTGATCGGCTTGTTGTTGTTCTTCGTTTAACCATTGCAAGGCGATATCGGTCAGTTGTTCGGTGGTATAACTGCGGGTCGTTGCATGGGCAGTAGTAGTAACAGTGGTTGAAATAACGACTATCGACAGGATAATTTTGGCAAAGCAGCAGATTTTATCGTACATTTTCATAAGGTTTCGGCTATGCTTAGTCACAGGTTTTGGTGTAGAACCAGTGTCAAAATTCAGGCGGTTAATCACAGAGCCGCCAGCGTTATTGTCAAGACTGCAAGAATTGATCCTTTTTGCCCGCTAACAGGAGCTGTACATGGCAAGTATTTTAGACTCTGTGAATCAACGTACGCAATTGGTTGGGCAAAACCGGCTGGAGCTGTTGCTGTTTAAATTGGCAGGCAAACAACGTTATGGCATCAATGTGTTTAAGGTACGCGAAGTGCTGCAGTGTCCGCCCCTAACGGCATTGCCGAAGCGGAATAAGTGGGTTCGGGGTATTGCTCATATTCGTGGCCAAACCATTTCAGTGATTGATTTGAGCCTGGCGATTGGGGGCAAGGCCATTTCCGATCTGGAAAACAGTTTTGTGGTGATTGCGGAATACAATCGTTCGGTGCAGGGCTTTCTGGTCAATGGTGTTGAACGTATCATCAATATCAACTGGGACTCCATCATGGCACCACCGGATGGGACCAGTGGTAACCAAAGCTATTTAACAGCGGTCACCGAAATTGATGGGGAACTGGTAGAGATCCTGGATGTAGAAAAGGTGCTGGAAGAAATCAGCCCATCCGCAACCACGGTCAGTGAACGAATTTCTGCCGCTGCTGTGCAGCATGACTTGGGTGAGCGCTTTATTTTGATTGCAGATGATTCTGCAGTTGCTCGCAACCAGGTTAAAAAAGCCCTGGAGAATCTGGGGGTAAAAATGCATCTGGTAAAAAATGGACGTGAAGCCTTTGAGTTTTTGCAAAAAACGGCTGCTGAGTGTGAGCACTCTATAACGGAAAAAGTAGGCTTGCTGATTTCAGATATAGAAATGCCGGAAATGGATGGCTATACCCTGACAGCGGCCTTAAAAGCAGAGCCTAAATTGCAGAAGCTGCATGTCATACTGCACACCTCTTTGAGTGGGGTTTTTAATCAGCAAATGGTTAAGAAGGTCGGGGCGGATGATTTTATCGCCAAGTTTAACCCGGATGAACTGGCGGAGTCCGTGCAAAAGTGGCTGCATGTGAATTAATGGCGCTTAAGGAATCAATCGATGCCTAATCGTGAGCTGCAAGACAGCGAGTACAAGATGTTCCGGGACTTTCTGGAACAACAATGCGGTATCGTATTGGGTGACAACAAGCAGTACCTGGTGAAAAGCCGGCTTGGGCCTTTAATGGCTCGCTTTAATGTCGCATCCTTGTCCGAGCTGGTAACAAAAACATTAAGCCCTTTTGAACGCCAACTGCGCTCTGCTGTGATCGATGCCATGACCACCAATGAAACTTTGTGGTTTCGTGACACCTACCCCTTTGAGTTGTTGAAAAAACAAATTTTGCCAGAACTGGAAAAAAACAGCCGCACCTTAAAGATATGGTCAGCAGCCAGCTCTTCCGGTCAGGAACCTTATTCGATAGCGATGACCGGCCTTGAATACCAGCAAAGCCGACCTGGTGCTTTTAGCCTGGGGATCCATGTGCTGGGTACTGATATCTCCAACACTATGTTGGAACACTGTCAGCGCGCAGAATACGATGGCCTGGCTTTATCCCGTGGTTTGTCGGCCGAGCGCCGGACAAAATTCTTTGAAGACAGTGGTAACGGCATGATGCGGCTAAAAGCTGCCGTTCGAAAGAACGTAAGTTTCCGCCATCTGAACTTGCTGGACAGCTACGCGTTGTTGGGTAAGTTTGATATTATCTTTTGCCGTAACGTGCTGATTTACTTCTCCCCGGAGATTAAAGCCAAAATCATCCGGCAGTTTGCTGGTGCGCTGGCACCGCGTGGTTACTTGATTCTGGGGGCTTCCGAGTCGCTATCTAGTGTCAATTCAGACTTCGAAATGATTCGCTGCAATCCTGGCATTATCTACCGAAAAAAAGACTAGCCTAAGCTCAATCCACAAAAGTTGTCTTCATAAAAAATATTTGGCCCACCTTTTGCTTTATTTTCATCAATAGGATGGAAGTGAGGTTAGGGCCATGTCAATCAGTTTCCAAAAAGCCTTTGGAATGCACCCTGAGGCAATGGTGATACGTGAAAAACGTACCCAGGTGTTGGCAGAGAATATTGCCAATGCTGATACGCCGGGTTTCAAAGCCCGCGATATTGATTTTCAGCAGGCACTGGCCCATGCCCAACATCGGCAAGGACGTTCAGTGGCTCGTACCCATGAAAAGCATTTCCATATCGACAGCTCTGTTCGTAAAGAGCTGCAGTACCGCAATCCGGATCAACCGGATACCGGCGATGGCAACAGCGTTGATATTCACCGTGAACGCAATTTATTTATGCAAAATGATTTGGCTTATCGCACCAGCCTGCAGTTTCTGGATGGCCGGATTACCAGTTTGAAAAAAGCAGTGAAAGGACAATAACCATGAGCTCTTTCAAAGTATTTGATATTGCCGGCAGCGGCATGACAGCACAGTCGGTACGACTGAATACCACCGCCAGTAACATTGCCAATGCCAACAGCATCAGCAGCAGTGTGGAACAAACTTACCGTGGTCGTCACCCGGTCTTTGCAGCAGAGCTGGCAGAAGCCAGGCGCATGCAGGGGGAAGTTTCTGGCGTGCAGGTGCTGGGGATTGTTGAATCCGATGCGCCACTGAATATGGAATACAACCCAAATCACCCGTTAGCCGATGCGGATGGCTTTATCTACAAGCCAAACATTAATGTGATGGAAGAAATGGCCAATATGATTTCAGCCACCCGGTCGTATGAAACCAATGTCAACACAGCCGATGCCGCCAAGAAAATGTTAATTCGTACTTTGCGCTTAGGCCAGCAACAGTAACGGGGACTGAATCATGACCATTAATGCAACCAACGGTCCTAACCAGGATTGGTACTGGCCGGATGACAACAAGGTACCAGAGCGCAACAACGGTGCTTTAACGCAGGCAGATTTTTTTGCCTTGCTGACGCAACAATTGGCGTTTCAGGACCCAACCAAGCCGGTGGAAAATGATCAGATGATTGCCCAGATGACCAATTTCACCATGGCCGATGGTATTAGCTCCTTGAATGAGAACTTTAAAAGCTTCGCTGAAAGCATGAGTTCGAATCAAGCGCTACAGGCATCGTCACTGGTTGGGCGTAGTGTGCTGGTGCCTTCATCTGAAATGGTTTTCACCGGGCAGGATCTATCCCGCGGCATTATCGATTTTGAGCAACGTGCTACCGATGTACGGGTACGGATTGAAAAGCCAAATGGTGAATTGGTGCAAACCATCACCATTCCGGAAGTGCCGGCAGGCAAGTTTGATTTTGTTTGGGATGGCACCGATTCGAATGAAGAAGACATGCCACCCGGTGTGTACAAGATTAAAGTAGATGCCTTAATGGGCGGGGAAAATCAGTCGGTACCTGTGATGGTGTATGCGCCTGTTTCCAGTGTGAGCTTAGGTCAACCAGGTAAAGGCATTACCTTAAACCTGGTGGGGTTGGGTGCTTTTAAATTATCAGATGTTCGTGAGATTTCATACGCTTAGTGGCTGCTGCCATCAGCTTGGATACGAGGTGAGTTATGAGTTTTAATATCGCTTTAAGCGGCTTGGCCGCAGCACAAAAAGATCTGGACGTGACGGCCAATAATATCGCCAACGTCAATACCACAGGTTTTAAAGAATCGCGGGCTGAGTTTGCAGATGTGTATGCAACCTCTATCTTTGCATCTGGCCGTACTAAGGTGGGGGATGGTGTCACGACCTCGGTCGTGGCGCAGCAGTTTAGTCAGGGCGCTTTGCAATTTACCAACAACTCGCTGGACATGGCAATTACCGGTGAAGGTTTCTTTGCCACTACTCAGGACCGGGTATCCCGGGATATGACCTATACCCGTGCCGGTAACTTCAAGCTTAATAAAGACAACTTTATTGTTGATAACCGCGGCAATTTTTTGCAGGGCTATCCGGTAGATAGCCGCACTGGTCAGAACCAGTCGGTCAGCTTAAGCACCACCCAGCCCATCTCGATCCCAACCACAGCAGGGGCACCGAGAGCTACTTCCAACGTGTATGTGAGCATGAATCTGAACTCATCAGCTGAAGCCATTCCTGCAGCGACAGTATTTGATCCTACAGATCCAACCACCTATACCACCACGGACGAGCGCTCTCAGACCTCCATTACTGTGTACGATAGCCTGGGACAGCCGCATATTCTGAACATTTATTTTCGGAAAGTGGATACCGGCGAGTGGGAAACGTACGTGGTGTGGAATGACAATGAAGCTGCGCCTCCGGCTCCGGGCAGTTATTTCCAAGGGGATAATCTGGAGTTTGATCCCAGCGGCGAGCTGATTATTCCGGCGCCACCGGCCTTGCCTCCTCGCTTGGTGTTACCGGCAGCAGCCCTGAACGATCCAGCCAATGGCTATTTGAATAATGGTGCACAGTTTGATGTGGATATGGTAGTGAACTTCCGGGATTTGTCGGGAACTTCCTTTCCAACGCAGTACGCATCGCCATTTAACGTGACCAACTTAAGCCAGAATGGTACCACTGTGGGTACCCTGACCGGGGTGGATATTGATGCTTTTGGTCGGGTACTGGCCAGTTACAGCAATGGTGATGAAGCCTATCTTGCTCAGGTTGCCCTGGTGCAGTTTGCCAATGTACAGGGCTTAAAGCAGGTGGGTAACACCTCCTGGCAGCAAACCATTACCTCCGGGGAGCCTATTGCCGGTCAGGCCAATACAGGAACCTTTGGTGCTGTCAATTCATCGGCGCTCGAGCAGTCCAATGTTAACCTGACCACGGAGCTGGTTGACCTGATTGCCGCTCAGCGAAACTTCCAGGCCAACTCCAGGGCGCTGGAGGTCAACAGCACCTTGCAGCAGACTATTCTGCAGATCCGCTGATATTTTGTTCTGCTTTTTCAAAGCCACCTGCGGGTGGCTTTGTTATTTCCAGAGCTTGGCAAATGTTGTGGCACTCGTTTTGCATTGTATTTGCTACGAACCCAAAGCCACACCAATCTGTAGGAGGCTGTGATGGATAGTTTACTTTATATCGCCATGAGCGGAGCCAAAGAAAACCAGCATGCCATCAGTGTGCGGGCCAATAATCTGGCCAATGTCGGTACCACCGGCTTTAAAGCGGATTTTGAGCAAGCCAGAGCCATGCAGGCTTTTGGTGCCGGTTTACCGACCCGGGTGTTTTCGATGACAGAGCGCCCAGGTCATAATTTTGACGCTGGCCCTTTGGTGATGACAGAGCGGGATCTGGATATTGCTATCAAAGGTGATGGTTGGTTTGCCGTGCAATCGGTGGATGGCTCTGAAGCCTATACCCGGGCCGGTAGTTTGCAGATCAATGCCTTTGGTATGTTGGAAACCGCCAGTGGTTTGCCGGTTATAGGGGAGGATGGGCCTATTCAGTTGCCATTGCCGTTGGCCAAGGTCGAGATTGGTCAGGATGGCACCATCACCGTTTTGCCTCAGGGCGCACCGGCCGAAGCTTTGTTTGAAGCCGGGCGAATTAAGCTGGTAAGGCCGGAGCTAGCGCAGGTTGAAAAAAGCCTGGATGGTTTGTTCCGACGCAAAGATGGTGCCGTTGAGGACGAAAGTCCGGATGTGGTGTTAATTAACCGCGCGCTTGAACGCAGCAATGTCAATGCGGTGGCGGAGATGACGCACATGATCAGCCTGCAGCGCCAGTTTGAAATGCAGGTCAAGATGATGAAAAACGCACAACAAATCGATCAGAAGCAAGATTCGCTTCTGTACATCATGGGTTAAGCGAAGGAGGCTGTCATGCATCCAGCATTGTGGATTAGTAAAACGGGCCTGGACGCCAAGCAACGGGATATTTCCGTTATATCGAACAACTTGGCCAACGCCAGTACCATAGGTTTCAAAAAGAGCCGGGCGGTATTTGAGGACTTGTTGTATCAAAATGTCAATCAACCGGGGGGGCGCTCGTCGCAAAACTCCGAACTACCTAATGGCCTGATGATAGGTGCCGGCACCAAGGTGGTGGCAACCCAGAAAAACTTTACTCAGGGCAATATGATCACCACGGAGAACAGCCTGGATCTGATGATTCAGGGCCATGGTTTTTTTGAAATTTTGATGCCGGATGGCACCATTTCTTATACCCGGAATGGCCAGTTTACGGTGGACCAGGATGGTAATGTGGTCACCTCCGGAGCTGGCTTTCCACTGGAACCAAACATAGTGGTACCGCCGGAGGCAACGGGTATTACCGTCTCGCAGGATGGTGAGGTATCGGCCCGGATCCCTGGCCAGGCAGATAATGCGGTGCTGGGCCAGATCACGGTCACTAATTTTATCAATCCGGCAGGTTTGGAGCCGATAGGGCAAAACCTGTTCCGGGAAACCGCTGCCAGTGGCGATCCGGTGCAGGGCATTCCCGGCTTAGAAGGCCTGGGGTTGATGGTGCAGGGCGCATTGGAGACTTCCAATGTCAATGTGACGGAAGAGCTGGTCAATTTGATTGAAAGTCAGCGGGTGTACGAAATGAATTCAAAAGTGATTTCATCCGTTGATCAGATGCTTGGCTTTGCCATTCAGCAACTTTAAGTGATGGAGGCAGTTATGCGGACCTTATCGGTATTTGCCTGTGGTGTTGTACTTGCTGGTTGTTCCAGCATGCAATCACCAAAGCAAGATGATCCTTTTTACGCGCCTATGCCACCGGCTCCGGCGCCACGGGCTATTGAGCACAACGGTTCTTTATTTCAGGCCCGTTATGCCAACAGCATCTATTCCGATAGCCGTGCCCGCAGAGAGGGAGACATTATTACTGTGGTGTTGCGTGAACGGACACAAGCCTCAAAAAATGCCCGCACCGAAACCCAGCGAGACAGCAGCAACCAGATTGATCCTATTATTGGTTTGGGAGGCCGGCAGTTGAACACCATTCAACTTGGGACTAACAGTAGCAACGGCTTTAAAGGCGATGCCAAATCGAACCAAAGCAACAGTCTGACCGGTGACATCACTGTGAATGTGATTGAGGTGCAACCAAACGGTAACTTGTTGATCCGTGGTGAGAAGTGGCTGCAGCTTAATACTGGCAGAGAGTTTATTCGCCTGACTGGCATTATCCGCCAGGAGGATGTCGAGCGCGACAACACCATAGAGTCGAATAAAATTGCCAATGCCCGCATTGAATACAGTGGTACCGGGGCTTTCCATGGTGGTCAGTCACCTGGTTGGCTTACTCGTTTCTTTTCAGGGCCAGCCTGGCCGTTCTGAGGTACGCATATGAAGATCTGGCAAGGTGTGGTGTTGCTTGGTTGCCTGTTGGTTACAATGACGGTGCAAGCCGCCCGGATAAAAGATGTGGCCGATGTTGAAGGGGTTCGCAGTAACCAGTTGGTTGGCTATGGTCTGGTGGTTGGTTTACCCGGTACCGGTGAGCAAAGCCCTTTTACCGAGCAAAGTTTCCGTGCCATGTTGTCCAACTTCGGCATTAATTTGCCGCCTGGAGCCCGCACCCAAATCAAGAATGTTGCTGCAGTCGCGGTGCATGCTGATTTACCCCCTTTTGCCAAGCCTGGTCAAAGTATTGATGTCACTGTATCCTCGGTTGGCAGTGCCAGTAGTTTACGAGGTGGTACCTTACTGCAAACCTTCCTGGTGGGTCTGGATGGTGAAGTCTATGCCGTTGCTCAGGGCAGCCTGATTGTCAGTGGCCTCGGAGCAGAGGGAATGGATGGTTCCCGTATTTTGGTGAATACGCCGACGGTAGGCCGCATTCCTAACGGGGCAACGGTGGAACAGGAAGTACCATCGCCGTTTGCCAACGGTGACTACATTACTTTTAATCTGCACCGGCCTGACTTTACGACGTCCCGCCGTCTGGCGGAGGCCATTAATGGCTTTATTGGCCCGGAGACAGCTTATTCACTGGATGGATCCTCGGTTCGGGTACGGGCGCCGCGCGATATGAGTCAGCGGGTCGCTTATTTGTCTACGCTGGAAAATTTAACTTTCGAACCGGCCAGTAACTCTGCCCGCATTATCATTAACTCCAGAACAGGCACCATTGTGATTGGCCAGGAAGTGCGTTTATTCCCGGCCGCAGTGACGCATGGTGGCTTAACGGTGACCATTGCGGAAAACCCACGGGTGATTCAGCCGAACCCCTTTGCTGGCGGGGAAACCATGGTAGAAGAAAGCACCATCATTGATGTAAACCCTGAGCGTTCGCGTATGTTTAAATTTGACCCCGGCGTGACGCTGGATGACTTGGTACGCACTGTGAATGCGGTGGGGGCGGCCCCGGGTGATCTGATGGCGATTTTAGAAGCGCTGAAAGAGGCCGGCGCCATTCATGGCGAGCTGGTGGTGATCTAGGAGCATAGGCATGGACTCAATTCGCCAACCGCTGTCGTATCATGATATCAACAGCCTGCAGCGGATACGCCAGTCAAAGGGACAGGATGAGCAGCAGGCCTTACGTCAGGCGGCTGAGCAGTTTGAAGCCATTTTTATGAATATGCTGCTAAAAAGTATGCGCGAAGCCAATGCACACTTTGAAGCCGACGGCATGATGCACAGCGAAACCACCCGATTCTATCGGGATATGCACGACAATCAACTGGCATCGGATCTGTCGCAAAGCGGTAGTTTGGGCCTGGCAGATTTGATCGTGCAGCAACTTGATCCTGCCGCAGCGCTGGGGCGTGTGCACAAGCCAACGCCGGGTGACTTGCTGATGCCGCGTGCTATCCATCGTCAAAGCCAGCCGCAATCAAGGGTTGAGGCAGCCCCTGTTGCAGAGTCAGAATTACCGGCTGTGGTCGCGGCCAAACAACCTATCAGCTGGCAGGTCTCTTCCCCGACTGAGTTTGTCGAGCGTTTACTACCTGCTGCCAGGGAGGCTGCTTCCGCGCTTGGTCTTGATCCCCTGGCTCTGGTTGCACAAGCCGCTTTGGAAACCGGCTGGGGCCAGCATATGATCCGTACTGCCAATGGTGAGAACAGCTTTAACTTATTTGGCATTAAAGCCAGCCGTGGCTGGCAGGGGGAGACCGCTGTGGTGAATACGCTCGAGTATCGTCAGGGCGTGGCGCAAAAAGAAAAAGCAACCTTTCGTGCTTACCAGTCACCGGAGCAGAGTTTGCATGATTATGTGCAGTTTATTCGTGGCAGTGCCCGCTATCAGGATGCCGTGCAGGTAGCGTCGGACAGTTTGGCCTATTTCCGGCAACTGCAGGCGGCGGGTTACGCCACCGATCCGAATTACGCCGAAAAAATTAAGTCGGTGCTGAACAGTCCGGTACTCAAAGCCTGGCGTTCCGGTACTCAAGATTAACCAGAATGGGCCGATAACTTTGGTTGTCGGTGATTTCGTAGCTTAGGTGGGGTAGCAAGATGTCAGATAATTTACTCAGAATCGGGTCTTCTGCTGTGCTGGCCAGCAGCACCTTGCTGAATACCACCAGTAATAATATAGCCAACATCAATACCGAAGGCTATGTGCGGCAGCGCACTGAGTTTGAAGCACAAATTCTGGGCCTTGGGGTGGGCAAAGGCACCACGGAGCGGCTGGTTAATGAATTTACCTTAAAACAGCTTCGGCGTGATACTTCGGCTTATGCTTTTTCCCGGCAGTATCTGGATGAAGCCAACAGAGTGGATGCACTGTTTTCCAATCCTGCCAACAGCATTGCTACCGGCATGAATCAATTGTTTGATCAGTTTCAGATTGCCAATAATGATCCCACCACACTGGCGAACAGACAGCTGATTATCGGTAGTTCAGAAGCTTTACTGGATCGTTTTAACACCATGTCGACCTTGGTGCTTGATCAGGATCTGTTTATCAATCAGCAACTCGATATCTATGTTGCTGAAACCAATGGCTACATCAAACAGATTGCCCAGCTCAATAAAGAAATTGCCAGTTATGGTACTGGTGCCAGCCGTCCTATCCCATTGAACTTACTGGACAAACGTGACGAAGCCATTCGCAAGCTGTCTGAAATGGTAGAAATCCGTACCCTGGATGCCAAGAATGGCGAAAAGCTGGTGTTTATGTCGACGGGGCAGTCGCTGGTGGTAGAAAATGGTGACTTTTCCTTACTCGCTGCGCGGGGTAATCCGGATCCATCGCGCAAAGAATTGAAGTTACGTTATTCCGCCAACAGCAATGTGGTACTGGATATCAATACCAAGAAATTAGGTGGTAAAATTGGTGCTTTAATTGCTTTTCGTGAAGAGATACTGGATCCCACCCAGAATAAATTAGGCCAGGTGGCATTGTCACTGGCCGATGCGCTGAACGAGCAGAACAAGCTGGGCATGAACCTAAATGGTGAACTGGGCGGTCCGCTTTTTACTTTCCCCACCTTTAATGGCTTTCCCTATCAGGGCAACAGTGCAGGAGCCAGCTTAACGGGTACTGTTGAAGCCGGTCAGGGCAGTAAAATTCCACCGAATGACTTGCGTGTAACCATTCTCTCAGCCACTGAAGTTCAGGTGCAAGCGGTGGATGTAAAAGGAAATGTTATTGCTGGGTCTGAAGTGATTGCAACAGTGGCAGGTTTTCCGGCCACCATTAGCGCCGAAGATACGGCCGCTGGCGATCTCTATGGCTTTACGTTTGAAATTGATGGGGCGGTCGGGGATCAGTTCGAGTTTAAACCTTTAGCTACCGCCGCCAGACAAGTGGCTATGGCGACCACCCGGCCGGAAGACATTGCACTGGCTTCTCCGATCCGCATAGATCAAACGCTGGAGAATCTGGGCAATGGGAAAGTTGAAGGGTTGAAAATTACCAATACTACCCCTGCCACAGCACCGGATTATGGTTTTACAGCTCCTGGTGGTTTGGTGAATGGACCCTGGACAGTTACTTATCTGGGAGGCGATAGTTTTCAGATTGAAGACAGTGGTGGTGCTGTCATCGGTACCGCCAACTTTGGTTCAGCCAATTACCAGAATGTATTTGCGGAAATAGGACTGGATGTGGGGTTTGATTTCTCAATTACCGGCATTCCAAGTATTGGGGATACATTCACCATTGAGTACAACAGTGGTGGTTTTAATGATAACCGTAACGGGTTAATTCTTGCTGGTCTGCAAACGGATACCAGTACCACCCGGCTGAATGCACTGTCAACACCAGGTGGCGTAAACAGCGCCAGCTTTAATCAAACCTATGGCTCCATGGTCAGCTTGATAGGTGAACGCACCAACCAGGCGCGCAACAGTGAAGCGGCCAACGAGGCGTTATTGCAGCAAAGCCAGTTATGGTTTGAGTCGTTATCCGGTGTGAGTCTGGATGAAGAGGCTGCCAACCTGATCCGTTTTCAGCAAACCTATCAGGCTGCAACCCGTATTCTTTCAACCTCGCAAACTATTTTTGATACGCTGCTGGCGGCAGTGAGGTAAGCATTATGCGTATGTCTTTTAATATGAAGTTCAATCAGGGCTTAAATGGCGTCATCAATACCAATGCCAAGATGACACGAGCCCAGGAACAACTGACAAAGCAAACCCGCATCTTAACGCCTGCAGATGATCCCGCTGCTTCAGCTAAGGTGCTGGGCCTTGACCAAAACCTGGCCCAGACCGAGCAGTATCAGAACAACTCGATTTTGTTGAAAAATAATTTGGCTCTGCAGGAAACAGCTTTAACAAATATGCGTACTTCGATGGATAGAGCCAGGATCCTTACTGTTGCTGCCGGTAATGGTGCTTATGCCGATCAGGATCTGCGGGCTCTTTCGGCAGAGTTGCGCAATATTCAGGTAGAGCTGCTTGATCTAATGAATACACAGAACTCAGAAGGCGGTTATATTTTTGCAGGGTATCAGGATAAAAACATGCCTTATGTGTTTAATCCGGTGACTGAAAGTTTTGAGTTTCAGGGTGATGATGGGCAAAAGTCTTTACAATTATCCGCAACCATAGCATTGCCCGGCAATGACAGTGGCAAATTTGTCTTTGATGATATCAATGGCCGCTATAAGACTTCCGAGGCAGTGATCAGTGCCGGTGGAGCAACTTCAGCAGCTGTTACGGTTAGCAATCAGAGTCGCTTTGACCGTTTTTACCGCGAAAATTACGACAGCCTCAACCCGGCCAATAATGATTATAATGTGGTACTTACCGCGCCAGATCTGTACGAGATACAACGCAACGGTGCTTCTTTGGTGCCTCCGGTAACAGGAACTTTCCAGTCAGGACAATCCATTACATTTCAAGGGCTTGCCATTGATATTAACGGGCCTGCTGTGCCAGGGCAGGTTGATTTTTCATTGGAGGCTCCACGCAAGGTCAATATCTTGGACACACTGAGTGAGTTTATTCAGATTTTGGAAGATCCGAATATCAATCAGGCCATGTTGGATGAAGGTATACAGGATGCACTGGTGCAGATCACCAATGCGACAGATCGGGTGGATAATGTCATGGCCAATATCGGCGGTCGAGTCAATGTGCTGGACAGTGTGTTTGAGACCAATGAAGATCTGAAAATTAATAATAAGTCGTATCGGGCGGACTTATCGGAAGTGGATTATGCGAAAGCTTTAACGGAAATAACCAAGCAGGAAATTGCTCTGCAGGCGATTTCAGCTACCTTTACCAAGGTATCTGCGGTGTCTTTGTTTGATTTTATCCGCTAAAGACTTTATGCCGATAAATACGGTTTTGCATCTGTATTTAATGGCTAACTAAAAAAAACTGAAATTTCTCTAAACTTCTGTCTGTGGTTACCGATAAATAAGTATCTGAGTTGATGTTGTATGAAATGAGCAACATCAGGATACAGCGCCACAGGCAGGAGACTTACCATGTCACTTTACGTTAATACCAATACCTCATCACTGAACGCCCAGCGTCAGTTATTTAACTCCGGCAATGCACTGGATGTGGCCTTTAAGCGCTTGTCCTCAGGCTTTCGTATCAACAGCGCAGCTGATGATGCGGCCGGCTTGCAAATCTCGAATCGTTTAACCAGTCAAATCAATGGTCTGGATCAAGCTGCCCGTAATGCCAACGACGGTATTTCACTGGCCCAGGTTGCTGAAGGGGCGATGGATGAGATTACCAATTCACTGCAGCGGATCCGGGTGCTGGCGATCCAGTCGCAAAACGGCATCAACAGCTCTGCTGACCGGGCCGCTTTGCAAAAAGAAGTCGAGCAGCTGAAACTGGAAATTAGCCGGATTGCCGATACCACGCAGTTTGGTGTTACCAAGTTGCTGGATGGCGGTTTTTCTGCCTCATTTTTGGTGGGCGCTAATGCAGGTCAAAATATCCGTATTACCTTATCCAGAACAGATGGTTACGGCACTACGGCGCTGGGGCTGGATGCACTGAGCGTATCCAGTGTAGGCGGCGCGTCAGCTGCTTTAGCATTGCTGGACAGTGCTATCGGCATCATTGATGGCACCCGGGCAGATTTGGGTGCGATCCAAAACCGTTTCCAGGCGACCATTCGAAACCTGACCAATATCTCTGAAAACGTCTCTGGTGCCCGTAGCCGCATTCGGGATACCGACTTTGCCAAAGAAACGGCTGAGTTAACCCGGACGCAGATTTTGCAACAGACCAGTACCACGGTATTGGCCCAGGCGAATCAGCGGCCTCAGGCAGCTTTGAGTCTGCTGCAGTAACACAGTTAACTATTATACTTTAAGCAGAAGCATCTAATGGTGCTTCTGCTTTTTATTGTTTAAGTGTATATTTTATTTTAAATATCTATTTTCCCTTATTTTCTAAAGATTTTCCTTTGTTTACCGATATATAGGTTGTGAATAGTTTCACTTGATGTGGCTATGAGCGCCAACAGACACAGGAGAATCATCATGTCGTTATATGTCAATACCAATACATCCTCTTTGAACGCGCAGCGTCAATTGTTCAACTCCGGTAATTCACTGGATGTGGCCTTTAAGCGCTTGTCCTCAGGCTTTCGTATCAACAGCGCAGCTGATGATGCGGCGGGCTTGCAAATCTCGAATCGTTTAACCAGTCAAATCAATGGTCTGGATCAAGCTGCCCGTAATGCCAACGACGGTATTTCACTGGCCCAGGTTGCTGAAGGGGCGATGGATGAAATTACCAATTCACTGCAGCGGATCCGGGTGCTGGCGATCCAGTCGCAAAACGGCATCAACAGCTCTGCTGACCGGGCCGCTTTGCAAAAAGAAGTCGAGCAGCTGAAACTGGAAATTAGCCGGATTGCCGATACCACGCAGTTTGGTGTTACCAAGTTGCTGGATGGCGGTTTTTCTGCCTCATTTTTGGTGGGCGCCAATGCAGGTCAAAATATCCGTATTACCTTATCCAGAACAGATGGTTACGGCACTACGGCGCTGGGGCTGGATGCACTGAGCGTATCCAGTGTAGGTGGCGCGTCAGCTGCTTTAGCCTTGCTGGACAGTGCTATCGGCATCATTGATGGTACCCGGGCAGATTTGGGTGCGATCCAAAACCGTTTCCAGGCGACCATTCGAAACCTGACCAATATCTCTGAAAACGTCTCTGGTGCCCGTAGCCGCATTCGGGATACCGACTTTGCCAAAGAAACAGCTGAGTTAACCCGGACGCAGATTTTGCAACAGACCAGTACCACGGTGTTGGCCCAGGCGAATCAACGGCCTCAGGCAGCTTTAAGTCTGCTGCAGTAATAGCAAGTAATGGCTTGGGAATGGAGAGGCTTTGTTTTAAAGCTCTCCAGCAAGCCACTGCATTCTGGTGCGTACACAGATGCACTGACGATGAGTTTTATACAGGGGTTAAGCAATGGCTTTGGTGGTGAACTCCAATCAATCTTCGCTTAGTTCGCAGCGATTGTTGAGCAATGCAACTTCAGGGTTAAATGCAACCTTTGAGAAGCTTAGTTCTGGCTATCGTATTAATCGGGCAGCCGATGATGCGGCAGGGCTGGTGATCAGTGGCCGGTTAACGAATCAGGTGTCAGGTCTTAATCAGGCTGTACGCAATGCTACTGATGCAATTTCTTTGGTGCAGGTCACCGATGGAGCAATGGAAGAAGCCACTCATTCACTTCACCGGATGAGGGTCTTAGCAATACAGGCAGATAATGGTGTGAATTCTGAAGCTGATTTAGAAGCCTTGCAGCAAGAGTTTGATCAGTTACGCCAGGCTATCAACTCAATTGCACAAAAGTCCGAGTTTGCAGGGATCCGCTTGTTGGATGGAAGTGCAGGTACTTTGGAGTTTATGATTGGTGCTAATGCCGGACAGAAGTTAAGTATTGAGCTTGGCGCCAGCTATCAAACCGATGCAGCTGGCCTAAACCTGGATGGCCTCAGTCTTGTGAATGACAGCACGGAGGATGTGTTAAATGGAATTGATGCTGCATTAATGCAGCTTGACCAAGCCAGAACAGATTATGGCGCTATCCAGAATTCTCTCTTCTCTACGATAAAAAACTTAAGCAATATCAGTGAGAATGTGTCTGCATCCCGCAGCCGCATTAAAGATACTGATTATGCGAAAGAAACGACTGAGCTGACACGAGTTCAGATTATCCAGGAGAGCAGCACAGCTGTGCTAGCGCAGGCAAATCAGAGACCGCAGGCGGCATTGACTGTATTGGCTTAAGGTAGCAGCAGGTGGTTTGGCAGAGAGATAAATTACAAAAAGCACCATTGATTGCAGTCAGGCCGTGCTTACTAATCAAGTCCTTGGCAAGGTATTTTTAGCGTTTTGGAGTGACTCTATCCTTGCTCTCTATTATTAGCCACCTTGCAAGGTGGTTTTTCTTTTTAAGCACTAAGGCCAGGTATTTTAAGGCTTGGAGCCTTGCCGTTAAAAAAAATAATTTTTTTTCTAAAGTTCTTATCACTGTCGCCGATAACTAGGTTAAGCCAAGTTGCAGCTTGGCTCAATTCACGGAACGTAGGTAGTTAATTACCGAAACCGTTTAGTAAAACAAATAGTTGAAGGCGACCAGGTTTTGCAGAACCTTGCCTGAACTAAGGAGTGACTCATGGCTTTATACGTAAACACCAATACTTCATCGCTGAATGCTCAGCGTCAGTTGTTTAATTCAGGCAATAACCTGGACGTTGCATTTAAGCGTCTGTCTTCAGGCTTTCGGATCAACAGCGCTGCAGATGATGCGGCCGGCTTGCAGATTTCGAATCGCCTGACCAGCCAAATCAATGGTCTGGACCAGGCAGCTCGTAACGCTAATGATGGTATTTCGGTAGCGCAAGTGGCAGAAGGTGCGATGGATGAAATTACCAACGCACTGCAGCGGATCCGTACCTTGGCCATTCAATCCCAGAACGGTATCAACAGTTCTGCCGACCGTAATGCGCTGCAAAAAGAAGTGACCGCATTGCTAACAGAAATCAGCCGTATTGCTGAGGTAACGCAGTTTGGTACCCAAAACTTGCTGGATGGTACTTATTCTGCTTCTTTCCTGGTTGGTGCAAATGCCGGGCAAAATATCCGCATCACCTTATCAAGAACCGATGGCTATGGTGTTGATTCTTTAGGTCTGGATGGTTTGAGCGTATCTTCAACGGGAGGTGCTTCAGCAGCTCTGGCTATTCTTGACAGCGCAATCGGCATCATTGATGGTACCCGTGCTGATTTAGGTGCGATCCAAAACCGTTTCCAGGCGACCATTCGTAACTTAACGAATATCTCTGAAAACGTGTCTGGTGCGCGTAGCCGGATCCGGGATACCGATTTTGCCCGTGAAACTGCAGAGCTGACCCGAGCGCAGATCTTGCAGCAAACCAGTACTACTGTGTTGGCTCAGGCAAACCAGCGTCCGCAGGCAGCTTTGTCGTTATTAGGTTAAACTAATAACACGCGGTGGTGAAAACCGTACTTAAGTTTTCACCCTGCGTGCCGATAAGGAGTCTGATATGAGCAGTATGATCTTAAACAGCTCATCGGTAACCAGCTCCATACTGCCAGTTGAAGGTGCAGAGGTTCGCTCTAAAGCTGAGAATGAATCAAAGCAAAACGAGCGTCTGGCTCCGCTTGAGCCGGTCAAGGCCACCAAGCCGGAGTCAGTCTCGCGCAAGGAACTTGACGAAGCAGTTGAAGTGATGAACAACGCTGTTGCCATTCAAGAGCGCTCATTAAGCTTTTCGATTGATGATGCGTCTGGTCGCGAAGTTATCAAAGTGGTTGATTTCAAGACCTCAGAGCTTATTCGGCAAATTCCGTCGGAAGAGCTGTTAAAAGTGGCACAAGATGTGAAGAGGTTACAGCAAGAAATGGGACGTTCCATTGGTTTACTGGTGGATAGCAAAGTCTAGAGGTGATTTATGTCGCAAATTAATTTTTTAGGTTCAGCGTCAGGTTTGCCGTTGGAGGAACTGGTAAGTACTCTGGTAAAGGTGGAGCGTGATAGCAAGCTGGGCCGTATTAATAAGACAAAATCAACTCTCGAAGCCTCGTTGTCAGGAGTGGGCCGGCTGAAGTCGGCTCTCTCTTCATTCCAGACCGCTGTAAAAGCCTTAGGTGGCAATAACCTCAATGCCAGAGTTGCAACTATTACTCAGCCTACCGAAAACAAAACCTATCTGGAGGCTAGCGCCAGTAACAATGCAGTGCCTGGTAGTTTTGATGTGAAAGTAAATCAACTGGCTGCTGGTAGTCGCTTTGAAAGTGCTGATGGCGCTTTCGCTTCTGCCAGTGATGTAGTAAGTACCAGCGATGGTATTCTGACGTTTACGGCCGATGGTAAAAGCTTCGATGTGGAAGTCACCGCAGGCATGACGTTGAATCAGCTACGCCAAAAAATAAATGCCTCCAGCGATAACTTTGGGGTCAATGTGAACCTTATCAATGCTGGCGGTGCGGTTGGCACCAAGCTGGTGGTGAGCTCAAACGTGACTGGTGAAGGCAACGATTTACAGGTTACCAATAACAATGCAGAGCTGGATGCCATCTCGACAGTTCCGACCGGTGGCAGCCCAGGCTTAACCGCCGTCCAGATTGCGCAGGATGCTGAGATCGAAATTGATGGTATTAAAGCAACCAGTAGCAGCAATGTTTTTAGCAATGTGATTCAGGATGTCACTTTAACTGCGCGTGCGGTGACTCCCGACAACAACAATGCAGCCTTAAGCATCAGTACTGACAAAGATGCCGCAGAAGAAAAAATAAATGCTTTCATTACCAGCTACAACGAGCTGGTTGATCAAATCAATGCCTTAACAAAGCACAGAACTCTGGGAGCGGACGGTAAAACGGTGACTGCTCAGGGAGGTCCTTTATCCGGTGATCCTTTGCCGCGAACTATGATGGCCCAGTTGCGCGGTATACTTGGATCTGCCTTTGAAGGTGCGGATGATAGCCTTTCCACCTTGTACAGTATGGGTATCACATTTAACAGTGATGGCAAACTTGAAATTTCTTCATCAACCGAGTTTGGCGGAGATTCCGGGCGAGTGCGTTTTAATCGTGCCCTTGATGAGAATTACGATGCGATTGCTTCCTTATTTGGAGGAGACAATGGCCTGAGTGAGAGTCTGGACAAATTCATTACTCAGTTTTCCCAAGCTGGCGGAATAATTGCAAGCAAAGAAAACTCTTTGCGGCTACAAATTGATAAAAATGCGAAAGATCTTGAAGCTGCAAATCGGTATATGCAAAGTTACGAGCAAACCTTGCGAAGCCGTTATACTGCACTGGATGGCTTATTAGGATCCATGCAGAATATGGCTTCGACTGTGACGGCTCAGTTGGCTAATTTACCTGGGTTTAAAACTCAGACACGAAACCAGAATTAGAGGAGTCCGTTATGAGTTACGGTATTAAGGCTTACAAATCAGTTGGTATCAAAGATGACTTGGCGGTTGCCGATCCGCATCGGGTCATTCAATTATTAATGCAAGGTGCATTGGAAAACATGGCAAAAGCCAAAGGTTGCATTGAGCGGCAGGATTATGCTGGTAAATCAGCTACGTTATCAAAAGCCATCAGCATTATTTCTGCGTTGCAAGGTTCGCTTGATATGAGCGCCGGTGACATTTCAGATAACTTGTATGCGTTGTACGACTTTATGTTAAATCATTTGATCCTGGCCAGCCGCGAGAAAAGCAGCGAAAAAGTGGATGAGGTGGTTGAGTTGTTATTAACGATAAAAGGGGCCTGGGATCAAATTCCTGTCGCAGATAGAGAAAAAGGCTATGAGTTGCAGGCCCAGAGGCAACAAATTGCCGTTGGTAGTTAAAACATGTCATCTCTTGAAGCCAGGAAAGCACAGGCGCAAAGTTTTCAGGCTCAGATAAAGGCTTTGCTGCAGGAAGAAAAGGAAGCCGAGCCTCAACTGCAAAAGCTCCTTGCCGACTGGCATGCATTGCTAGGGCAACCAGCGGTTGAGCCGCTGGATGACTACTCTCAGTATTTACAGCAAAACCTTGACTATCTCCGCGAGATGATGACAATCATCAATCAGCAACGTTCGACCATTGGTGCGGAGTTACTCTCCATTCAAAAGGGTAAGAAAGCGAAGCAAAGTTATGGCCATAACTCCTAAATAATACTCAGGAACCTTATGCTAAAGTATATAAACCATCAGGTTTGTGTGGATGAAGATAAACAAAAAGCAATTGAAAAAAGTGTATCGGTAGAAATCCAGCAACGATACAAGCAAAATATTTCAGCATTTAACCACTATATACCGACTATCCCGCAACTCATTGCATCTCATACATCCCAGCGCTTCTCCATTTTTGGCACCCTTGCAGAGCAAATCAATATGGTTGACTTTAGCACGGGAAGAACCTGGTATGGCACAACCCCAAAGCAGGAAATGCGCGACGAGGTGCGGTCCTTTTTAGCCGCAGCGCCTTATTTAGATTTTCATTCCAATGCTTTGAACGATCACTGGCCGACTGAGCCGCTCCAGCACCAGGCTGAAGCCATTGTTATGTTTGGTCTGGGGCTTGGGTATCAGTTGGAATACCTGCTTGAACAGCTTGAGCTGAAATATCTGGTTGTTTATGAACCTTCATTGGATGTGGTGCAATGCTCATTGCAGGCGGTTGATTGGCTACGTATTTTGCAGGTTGCGGAGAAGAGCGGGACTCAGCTTTTTTTGCAATTTGATAATGATGGTAGCACTTTACCGGAAGATCTGGCCGAGCTGATCCCCCTTTTGAGTGGTGATAAAGTCTATATTTACCGGCACTATTTTCATCCGGTAATGGACGAAGTGATGCATTTTGCATTTGGCCACAGCGCTCAGCCTGATCATTTGACCAATAAGTATCAGGTATTTTTGCCCGATACTGCTTTGTTCAATAACCTGCCTGAGCATAACCATAGCAACCTGGGAAATTTTGCCTCATCTGATTACACCAATCCATCCTTATTGGAAAAAAACCTGGCAGCATTGGAGGAGTATTATCCTCATGTATTTAAAGAAATATCCAGTTATAAGGCCATCAATTGGCGTTTGGTAAAAGATGATCGCGATCAAACGAACTTGCTGCATTGCCGGCGTAATGCCCTGTTTTATGATGATGCAAAGCAAGAATCTGAATTTCTGGTTGATGCATTTGAGAAAAACCCATTCAGGGATGATGTTATTCTGGGGCAGAAGGTTACCAAAAAACTAAGTCACTACATTCACTTTACTGCGGTTGAAAAAGCACAGCCTGTTATTCGGAATATTATGACTGGCTCCAGCGCTTTGCCTGATGACATTGAATCCATGATTATTTTTGGCATCGGTCTTGGGCTGCATATAGAGCAATTATGTGATTCGCATAGCATTACAAATTTGTATGTTTGTGAGCCGAATCTCGACTTTTTCCTTGCAAGTCTTCATGTGATTGATTGGTCTGACATCATTCAAAAAGCGGATATATCCAATCGGCGTATTTACTTTAATCTTGGTGGTGATGGTTCAAATTATTTTTACGATTTGATGGCTCAGTTCTATCAGGTCGGTGCTTATTCTATCGCTAATACGTATTTATTGAGTTCTTACTTTGATCCGGATATGCAAAAATCCATTTCTAACTTACGCTCAGAACTACGTGTTGTGCTGGCATTGGGGGAGTACTATGATCATGCCAGGTATGGTATTTCGCACACTTATAACAGCTTAAAGCAGCACCATAAGTTTTTGAAGTTCCATGCCGACGACTACTCGCGCGCATCACTTTTAACCAAGCCGGTGTTTATTATTGGTAATGGACCCAGTCTTGATGATGCCATTGAGTACATCCAGCTCTACCGGCAGCAGGTGATATTGATAAGTTGTGGTACGGCCTTAAAATCATTGCATTCCCGAGGGATAAAGCCTGATTTTCATGCGGAGATTGAGCAAAACAAGTCAACCTTCTATTGGATAAGCCAGGTTAATGATCCAGAGTATTTAAAATCAATCAGGCTTATCAGTGTCAACGGCATTCACCCTGATACGGCAGCTTTGTTTAAAGATGTCTTGCTGTGCTTTAAATCAGGAGAGTCGTCAACCTTATTATTTCAATCAACGATTGAGAAGGGGGGCTATAAAATTATGCCCCTGAGCTATGCATACCCAACGGTGAGCAACCTGGTGGTGAACTTTGTCTTACAAGCTGGTTTCAGGTATTTGTACTTGTTTGGTGTTGACCTGGGCTATGCTGATTTAAATTATCATCACTCAAAGTTATCTTCTTACTATAAATCGGATGGAACCGAGCTGTATAACTACAAAGAGACGCATGGTGGAGGTATGCCGGTAAAAGGTAACTTCTTACCCTATGTGTTCACTAAGCCAGAGTTTGATGTATCCCGAAAATTAATCGAACAGGCGATTGCAAAAACAAGCAATAAAATTGAGGTGTATAACTGCAGTAATGGGGTAGCAATTGATGGTGCTGTTCCTTTACGCTATGAATCCATTTTGCTTGGCACTGATTTTGTTCGTGATACGGAGATTGAGGATTTTATTGCAAACGCCTTTTTTGCTGATTTAAGCCCTTTTGCAGATAGCGTTTTTTCATCGATTGATACTTTAAGCCTTTCAGAAAGTGTTTTCGAGTGGCTGGCTTTTTTTGAGCAGCCAATAGAGTCACTGGAAGACGCCCGGCGCTTTGTTGAGGAGCAGTGGCGCTTTTTACGCAGTAAAATTCCGGATAGGAAAAACCTGATATTTTACTTGTTCTATGGCAGCGCCAATTACTTTAGTGGTGTGCTCACCAAAATCTTAGCGTCAGCTTCCTCCGACGAAGCAGAGTGTTTGCAGGCATTCAAAACCATTTGTACGATTTGGCAGGAGAGTATCTTGCAGGGACACGACAGCTTTCTTGAACAACCACTGAAGTTTGATGATGTCGATGTATCACATTACTTCCAATAACCCTTCACACAGGTAGTAGAGTATGAGTTATCAGCTCGGAGCCAGAGCAAATGGCGTGAAACAAAATATTGCATTAATTACTTTGCATCTGGACAAGAGTGCTCGTTCAGCAATTGATGTTGGTTGCAACGAGGGGGTGATTACTGCCCAGTTGGATGCTTTAGGCCTGGCCGCGGTTGGGTTTGAAGCCGATGCCGGGTATGCGGATACTGCCCGGCAGTTCCAACAGCAAAACTTTAGTAGCGCTGAGATCAGCCAGCATGCACTTACCCTTGATGATTTGAAAGCCTTGCCTGAGGTAGATGTTGTTTTGTTTTTATCCGTTAATCAGCAACTTGCAAAGCTGTTTTCTACCTCGTATTCGGAAGCATTTTTTGTTCAGCTGTTTGAAAAAGCAAGCCTGCAATTATTCTTTCAGCCCTGCTTGATCCATGAGAAGTATGGTTCTGCACAGGGTTTCACTGAGAATGATGCGCTATCTGCCAAAGAATACTATGACAATTTACTGTATGAAAAAGGTTTTTTATTTACCAGCCAACTGGTAGGTTTGTCTGAGAACAACTTACCGGTCAGTGAGCCTTTCCGGCCGCTGATTGTGTACCACAAAAAGGGCTCGGTATCGACACCACTCAAAAGGCCGCAGCTTTCCGATAGTACTCAGAGTATCCGTAGCTCAGTCAGTAAATTGTGCCATATCCCATTGGACGCCGCCGTCGGCAGCAAGGATTTGCAACGCTATGCACCAGGCGTAGGTTGGCACCGTTTTACTGCGACAGCGACTTTCATTTTTGAGTGTATACAAAGCTCTCGGCCTATTAATTACCGGGAAGCGCCTTTGTACCAGTATTATCAATCGTGTCAGCCAACATGCTTTGGCGATCTTTGGCAGCAACTAGGCTATACCGCAGATATTGGTGTTTTATCACAGATGCCACTTGATCGTTATGTCAGTTGGTTGCCCTGGTTTGATAGCTCCGACAGCATCGAAGACATGCAAGCCGGGCAAAGTAAAGCTGCCTTGATCCCGGATTGGGATAGCCATGCGTTTGGACCACAAAGCGATGCTCAAGTGCTGGCCGAGTTAAAACGGCTCCGAAATCTGGTTATGGTTATCAGCCAGGAAGGCTATACTCCGGAGTTAAAACCGGATGGGTACATCCGGGGTTATATCTTGAAGCATCAGCAGGATGCCCGCTTTGTGGTTACGGCAGGCCAACACAGACTGGCTGTGATGGCTGCATTAGGCTTCAAATCAGCCATGATTAAGTTTCAGCCGGGCTATGAGCGGGTTATCGATAGCAGTGAAGTGCAAAGTTGGCCATTGGTAAAGAGTGGCGTCTATACTGAGGAACAAGCGCTGGCAATTTTTCATGGGGTTTTTGAGGCAACTGGCTCTGGCATGTTATGACAATTGCAATTATACCTGCGCGAGGGGGCAGTAAGCGGATACCGCGGAAGAATGTCCGGCTTTTTGCCGGCCAACCAATGATTAGCTGGCCATTGAGAATGGCACTCGCCTCTGGTTTATTTGAGCGCGTACTGGTAAGTACCGATGATGCTGAAATTGCCAGTGTTGCACGCGAAGAAGGGGCCGAGGTTCCGTTTATCCGGCCCGATAGCCTGGCTCATGATATGGCGGCAACGGTGCCGGTGATTCAGCATGCCATCAGTGAATTGCGCTTGCCCGGCCACGAACTTATTTGTTGCCTGTACCCGACGGCAGTGTTTACGACAGCAGATGATCTGCGAGAAGCAGTCCAGCAGCTTCAGGCAACTTCTGCTGATTTTGTCATGCCCGTTACCGCCTATACCTATCCTTTATCCAGAGCACTGAGCCTTGATTCGACCGGCCGTCTTGCGATGAAGGCACCTGAATATTTGAACAGCCGAACTCAGGACTGTGATAGCTATTATCATGATGTGGGACAATTTTATCTTGGGACTGCAGCAGCCTGGATGTCCGAGAAGCCGTTTTATGAGCAGATGGTTCAAGGGATGACCATTCCACGTTATCGTGCGCATGATATTGATACGCCAGACGATTGGCAATTGGCTGAAGTATTGTTCAGGCATTTGCCTGGTTTGATGAAAACTGTGAAGTGATGGCATACCAGACTGACTGTGTGTTCCTGCTATGCGATGCCGATGCGACCAGTGGCATGGGGCATTTTTTGCGTTGTGCCGCGCTGGCCAAAGCACTGCAGCGCCGTGGGCGAGATGTGGTATTCATTGGCAGCTATCATCAAACCGCCCGGCAGTTTGCCGCAGCCTTCCAGCTAGTGTTACAGCACACGCAGCTTAGCATTTGTCAACGAGCCGCTACTCTGGCTCCAGGAAGCCAGGTGGTGGTTGACAGTTATCACTACCAGCCATCAGAGTTACCTGAACATCATCATTACGTGGTACTGGATGATTTTTGTTTGCATGAGTCCTACCCAGTGGCAGGCGTGCTTAACTTTACTCTGGCTGCTCCCAGGTTTGATTATCGAAGCAAAGGCGCTAGGTCGCAGGCCCTGGGGCTCAGTTATTATTTACCACACCCCTCGTTTCCGGGCTCTGGCCCACTGCAGAAAAGCATGCCTCCACACAAAGTACTGCTATTGATTGGTAGTGGCGATTGCTACGACATAGCACCGAAACTTGTGGCTGCTTTGCATCAGTTGGATGCGACGCTGAAAATCCGTATCCTGGGGTTGCGTCATCAGGGTGACGGTGTCTGTCCAAATGTAGAATGGTTGCCAGCAAGCTCTGATATTTATCAGCATTATGTCTGGGCAGATTTTTGCATCACCAGTGGTGGGCTGGCAAAGTATGAGTGTGCCTATCTGGGGTGTCCGGCTGCAGTGATCTCACTGACTGCTGGCGAATTGCAAGAAACTATGCAGTTTAGCCAGGCAGGTTTGTGTTTTAATCTTGGGCATGCATCTGAGTTAAAACCCGATAAACTTCTGACAGAACTGGCCGATATAGTCTATTCAGAGACCATGCATGCCGATGCGAGAAAAGCCTGTAATCAGGTATTTTCCTCCGGCTCGGCGGAAAGAGCGGCGAAATTTGTAGTGCAATGTTTAGGTGAGTGTACTGATGCCACAGAATGACATACAGCAGCAATTGCTGCAGATATCCGATCATTACAATGCCCTTGCCAAGGCACATGGCTATTCACATCATGCGGTTCAGCAAAGCAGCGTAGAAACGCAGGAGCGACGCTTTCAGATTTTGCTGGAGGGCTTTCCTGAGTTTCAGCATAAAAAAATACTCGATTTTGGTTGTGGTGCCGGCCACCTGCTTGGCTTACTTAAGCGCGTAGGTTTTGCTGGGGAGTACGTGGGTTATGATTTATCGGCAGAGTTGTTAAAGCTTGCGCGGGAGAATCATCCGGAGGGGCGTTTTGAGCTGAGGAACATATTGCAGGAACGCATACCAGAGCGCTTTGATTTGGTCTTTATCAGCGGTGTTTTTAACAATGACATCACCTGCAACCAAAGCTTTCTGCAGGATATACTTCGGCTATTGTTTGCGGTTACGGACGAAGGACTGGCTTTTAACTGCCTGAGTCACTATGTTGATTACAAAGCGGAGGGGCTTTATTACTTTAATCCAGCGGAGGTATTTGTTTTTTGTAAGGAAGAGCTTACGCCGATGGTGAGTTTAAGGCATGATTATGAAATTAAAGCTGGAGTGGTGCCTTTTGAGTTCAGTTGTTACCTAAAACAAACTGCCCACACACCTCGTAAAGGCAATTATGACTAAAATTGCCATCAGCCAACCCACTTACTTGCCATGGTTAGGGTATTTCCAGCAAATAGCCCAGGTAGATTGCTTTGTTTTTCTTGATAATGTGCAGTTTGAAAAGCAATCCTGGCAGTCTAGAAACCGTATCAAAGATCATCAGGATAATGTGATTTGGCTGTCTGTGCCTGTTGCCCGGCATGCGCTGGATGCTCCTATCATGGACATCGCGCTGGCCAATCAGCGCATCAACTGGCAGCGTAAACATCTAAACTCCGTTAAAACCTATTTGGCTAAAACACCGTACCTGGCGGAGGTGCTGGAGCTTATTGAGCCGGTTTTTAACACGCCTTACGACAGGCTTGCGGATTTAAACATTGCTCTTATTCGTTCCGTTTGCCGGCGGTTGGGGCTTGAGACCCCTTTACTAAAAGCATCGGAGCTTGGTGTATCCGGCCAAAAAGCTGATTTATTGTTAGCTATTCTTCAGCAACTGAATGCTGACAGCTACCTCGCTAATCAAGGCTCGCGTGTTTACCTTGAGCAAGAACGGGCACGATTTGCTGCCCAGGGTATTCAGCTTTGTTATCAAAACTGGGAACATCCAATGTATCACCAGAAAGGCCAGCAATTTATCAGTCATTTGGCTTGGCTGGATGCCATTTGTTACCTCGGATTTGATGCGCACCGGTTGCAGCTTATTACTTAATGCAAGGCAGGCTTTTATGAAAGATCTGGACTATCTGATTGTTGGCGCCGGTATTTCCGGCCTTACTGCCGCATTAACAATTCTGTCGTATAAGCCCGGTAGCACCGTTGTGCTGGTGGATAGTGGTACAGAGCCCGGCGGGCTGTTGCGCTCAGAGACGTTTGCCGGGCAGCAGTTTGATTTGGGCACCCATATCCCTGAGATGACTTCGGATGAGGACTTGAACAAGCTGTTGTTTCCTCAACAAATTTGTCGGAGTTGGCATCAATTAACTGCATTGAAAGTAGGGAACTATTTCAATGGTATGCTGAATGAACGTTCACAGTTCCCGGATATCAGCTCACAAGGGGAGATTGCAAAAACGGTTCTGGCAGAGTTGCTGCAAACCAGTGATAGGACTTCCGTGGCCGGCGATCTAAAGCACTATGCTGAGCACTGTTATGGTTCGACCATTAGCAACCAGGTACTGGCCCCATTGATGGCGAAGTTTTGCAATAAGGCACTGGCTGAATTGTCTCCGCAGGCGCTGAAGTATTATGGCCTAAGCCGCTTAATTTGTGGTGATCGCCAGCAAAGCATCAACCTAAAAAAAATCAATCATTTGGATGCTGTACTTGCCTATAGCGATGATCGTGAAAAGCCACGTGATAGCCGCTGGTATTATCCGGATCAGCAGCAAGGTATTGGCCAGTGGATTAAGCTGTTGCAGCAACAGATAACGCAGCAGGGAGGTCAGTGTCTTTTTTCCAGCCGCATTCAAAAAGTTGAGCGACAGCAGTCGATGCACCAGGTAAGTTTTCATGATGGTAAGGTCTTGCAGGCCAGGCAGGTCATTTGGACAGTACCGGTCTACTTGGGGCTGCAAGGAGTGCAGCAACAACGACCTGAAAGCCGCGCAATAAGTATCTTTCATTTTCATAGCACAGAGACTCCGCTGGCGAAATGTCACTATCTGTATTGTTATGAGCCTGCATTACAGAGCTACCGGATCACCCTGTACAATAATCTGCAGGGATCCGAAGCAACAGCCAGTAATCGATGCAGTGTGGAAGTGATCCATGATGTTGGGGCGCAACCTGCTGCTGATTGCATCGCCAAAGAGCTCAAAGCGATGGGCGTGTTTGCCGATCGGGCCACGATGCACCACCTTGGCACCAGCGAGATCAAAGCCGGTTTTCCAATTCCGCTGGCAGGGAGTGAAGAACAACGATTGCAGTTATTTGAAGGCGTGAAAACAGCAAATCCATCCATCGAATTTATCGGCCGAGCCAAGCCTGCTTTATTCTTTATGACGGATGTGTTGATGGATGCCTATCAAGCAGCAAAACAGCTGGTAACAAAAGGAGTAGCTGATGAAAAGAATGAGCATTAATGGTAGAGAGATTTCTACCGATCATCCACCCTATGTTATTGCAGAGCTGTCGGCAAATCACAATGGCAGTCTGGAGCGTGCGAAGCAGCTCATTTTGGCGGCGCAGCAGGCCGGGGCGGATGCGGTGAAATTACAGAGCTATCGGGCTGACACCATTACTCTGAATGCTCGAACGGAAGACTTTATGATCCGTGGCGGGTTATGGGATGGCCAGAATCTTTACGAGTTGTATCAGCAAGCTCAGCTACCCTGGGAGTGGCATCAGCCACTGTTTGATTATGCCCGCCAGCTGGGCATCACGATTTTTAGTTCTCCGTTTGATTCAACAGCGGTAGATTTGCTGGAGCAGTTGAATGCACCTGCATACAAAGTGGCTTCTTTTGAGGCGGTGGATCTACCTTTAATCCGCTATATTGCCGCGACAGGCAAGCCAATGATTATTTCTACCGGAATGGCAACGGAGGCTGAAATTGAAGAGGCCATTACTGCCGCCCGGGAAGGTGGTTGCCAGCAGTTGGCAATTTTGCACTGCATCAGTGGTTATCCGGCACCAGCATCCGATTACAACTTACGAACCATGGCGGATATGCAACAGCGCTTTAAGGTACAGGTTGGTTTGTCGGATCATACCATTGATAATGTTACAGCCATCACCAGCGTAGCAATGGGGGCGACGATTATTGAAAAACATTTTACCTTGGATAGAGCCGGTGGTGGTGCCGATGATAGTTTTTCGTTAGAGCCGGCTGATTTAGCCGCTTTGTGCCGGGATGTAAAAACATCATGGCAAGCTCTGGGCCAGGTAAGTTACGCCAGGCAAAGCAGTGAGCAGGGTAATGCAAAGTTTCGTCGCTCGCTCTATTTTGTCGAAGATCTTGCCGCTGGTACTGTGTTGGCACCGCAGCATATTCGTAGTGTGCGGCCGGGCTTTGGCCTGGCTCCAAAGTACCTGGAACAACTACTTGGTAAAACGCTGCGTAAAGCTGCCGTGAAAAATACGCCAACCAGTTGGGAGCACTTCACATAATGTCAGATGCGGCTTGGTTCCGCATTAAGACAGCTGTTTTCTCAACAGCTCCACCACAGGTTTAAATTCCTGCCGATTTTTATCGCTTAAATCCAGCAGTGCTTCATGAGCCCTGAGAATCATTTTGCCTTTATGGTCATCGCTGTGTTGCTCAACCTGCACCGGCGTCAGGTCGATAGCCTGATTGGTCGGATGTTCAGCAAAATCAAATACTGTTTCCAGGCAAAGCCCTTTTAATAACTGATTGACTTCAGTATTGGTAGAGAACAATATCGGTTTTGGTAACTGATGCTGTTGGCAATGCCGTGCCAGACTGGCCAGCAAGCCAATGTGTGTGCTATCGATAAAGGTTACGTCATTCAAGTCAACCACTACCTGTGCGCAGGCTGGTTGCTCTTGCTCAAATAACTGCTCAATCAGGTCATCCATACCAGTAGCATTGGTGTATCTGAGTTCGCCGCTTAGTTTGAAATAACAGTGTTCTTGCAGACAAGCGAACAGGATTTGCTCGGTGTTCATGGTTGGTCTCCATAACAACTGATTCTGAGCATGGTTAAATCATCCGGTAATCCCTGGTTGGGATCAATGTGCAAGTTCGTTAATAACTGATGGAGGCTTTTGGTTCCCTGATGTTGGAGTAACTTCAGTTTTTGCTCCGTGTTGTCTCCAGGTAGAACATCGAGCAAACCATCGGAGCAGAGTTGCATGGCCATACCCGGTTTAAAATCGATGCAATCGGTTTGGTAGTTGACGGCTTCAAACATGCCTGCTGGGGTGCTTTTGAGCTCCAGCCAACGGATTGCCCCTGATGTTTCCTGAAGTAAAGGCCAGGGAAAGGCTCCTGCATTAGCAAAGAGCAGTTGTTGATTCTGTCGGTTCAGTACGCCATAAAACAAAGCAATGTATTTGCCAATAGCCTCTTTGAGTAGCTCGCTATTGAGCTCATGCAGCAAGGCTGCGGGCTCTAATATCAGTCTGGACTGCTGCAGCTTGAAACGCTCAAGCAAGGAGCTGATAAAGCGCTTTAAATAAACGGTGACAAAAGCGGAGGCAACACCATGGCCAGAGACATCGGCAATATAAAAGCCGCAGTGGATATCATCAATAACAAAGTAATCTACAAAGTCGCCACTCATGAAGTCGGATGGGTAGAGCAGATGTTCAAACTGGTAAGGCATCCAAGCCATCTGTTTGGGTGGCAATAATTTGAACTGTACTTGCTTACCGGCTTTTTCCCCGGCTTCAAGCTCGTGCAGTGACTGCTTTAATTGTGCCAGAGCCGATTCAAGCTCCTGGGTTCGGGCTGCGACTTTAGCTTCCAGAGTTTCGTTCAGTTGCTCCAGTTGGGTAATTGCCAGATATGAGCGCAGTGCAGAAGTAATGGTCGTAGTTAAACGCTGAACGGTTAGTTCGGTTTTGGAGCGATAATCATTGATATCATACTCTTGCACCACTTGCTGCTCTGGTGCCTGGCCGGGTTGACCTGTACGCAGAATGATCCTGACCTGATGGTTATTCAGTTGCTCACGAATAAAACGGACCAGGGTCAAACCGGCATCGTCCGTTTCCATGACGACATCCAGTAAAATCAGTGCGATGTCCTGATACTGTTCCAACTTTGTTTTGGCTTCAGCTGCACTATAGGCACTTATAAAGTTGAGCTTTCGGTGTTGAAAACTATAATCGCGCAGTGCCATGGTGGTGACATGGTGCATCTCCGGCTCATCGTCGACAATGAGTATGGTCCAATAGCCTTGTTGCTCGGTTTCAGCTTCATCCTCAACCAAAAAGTCCATGGGTGTATCATCTAAAGCGGGTGTCAAATGTGCATCAGATAGCTGTACCACCTTCAAACCTCCAGCTGAAATGTAAGAGGGGCTTTAAAGTTGCCATTGCTCAGTTCTGTTTGGATGTTGCTACCTTATAACGATAACAGATGCCAGGCCATAGCGCGAGGTCTGGCCCCAACAGGGGCGAAGGTGATCGTTATAACCATGCGCTCAGCTGCTCACGGATAAAGTCTTGCTGTTGCTCGGTCAGCTCAGGGTAGAGCGGCAGGCTGATAATACGCTCGTAAAAATCCTCAGCGATTGGAAAGTCTCCCCAATCAAAACCAAGTTGCTGATAGTATGGTTGGGTATGGATAGGAATATAATGCACATTCACACCAATACCTGCCTGGCGCAAACCTTCAAAGACGGCTTTGCGTTTGGCTTTATCGTGTAGCCGGATAATAAACAAATGATAGCTGCTTAAGATGTTCTCTGGTTGAGCAGGGCAATCGAGTGGTAAGCCAGCTAATAATTGCTGATAACGTCGGGCCAAGTGCTGACGTCGCGCAATGATGTTTGCTAAACGAGTACTTTGACTAAGCCCCAATGCGGCCTGTAAGTCGGTCATGCGGTAGTTGTAGCCCAGTTGCAGCTGTTGGTAGTACCAGGGACCATGAGCTGGCTCGGTCATTTGATTTTCTTCGCGCGTAATGCCATGGCTGCGCAGCAGTTGCATTTGTTGGGCAAGCTCCGGCTGATTGGTTAGCGCCATACCGCCTTCGGCAGTGGTAATGATTTTGACCGGATGAAAGCTAAATACGGTAATATCGCTGTACTGACAACAGCCTACCGCCTGGCCCAGGTACTGGCCGCCAACAGCGTGGGAGGCATCTTCGATAATCCGAAAATCAAATTCAGCACTCAGGTGACGCAGTTGCTGCATATCGCAGCTTAAGCCTGCAAGATGCACGGCAATCACCACATTCGGCAGGGCATCTTTGGCTCTGGCCTGTTCCAGTTTCGTGCGCAGTGCCTGAATACATACATTGCCGGTTTCAGCTTCAACATCAACAAAATCAATCTGAGCGCCACAGTAGCGCGCTGCATTGGCCGAAGCCACAAAGCTGATAGGGGAAGTCCAGACCCGGCTGGTAGAATTTACACCCAAAGCAAGGCATGCCAGATGCAGCGCAGAGGTGGCACTGTTCATGGCAATAGCATGGCTGGCACCGGTTAAGCTGCACAGGCGCTGTTCAAAGGCAGGTACAGCAGGCCCCTGAGTTAGATAATCGCTTTGCAGCACTTGCAAAACGGCGTCAATATCGGCCTGGTTGATGTGCTGTCGACCATAGGGGATCATTGCATGGCTTCCAGATTAAATTGCAGGATTTCCTCCGGGCTTAAAAAATGCGGATTGGTACTGGATGCGTACTCAAAGCCGGGCTCTACCAAAGTACCCTGTTCATTCAATGCATTCACATCAAAGCTATTTTTCCGGTTAAAAAAGCGAATGGAGGGTGCAATCACAAAGTGATCGGAAAATTCGTAAGTATGGTAGGAGTTTTCACCGGGGCACATCACTTCATGCAGCTTCTCGCCAGGACGGATACCCACTTCTTTGATGGGCATGCTTGGTGCCATGGCTTTGGCTAAATCCATAATGCGAATGGATGGGATCTTAGGTACGAAAATTTCGCCACCCAGCATGCGCTCAAAGTTTTTCAGCACAAAATCAACCCCTTGTTGCAGGGTTATCCAGAATCGGGTCATTTCCACATGCGTAACTGGCAGGTGATCGTGGCTTTTCTCTATCAAATTCTGGAAAAAGGGCACCACAGAGCCGCGTGAGCCAACCACATTGCCATAGCGCACCACCGAAAAACGAGGCCGGCTGCCGCCAGCGATGTTGTTGCCGGCTACAAATAACTTATCGGATGCCAGCTTGGTGGCACCATACAAGTTGACCGGGTTGGCGGCTTTATCGGTGGAAAGAGCAATCACTTTTTCGACATTGGCATCAATAGCGGCATTGATCACATTTTCAGCCCCATTGATGTTGGTTTTAATGCATTCCATTGGGTTGTATTCCGCAGCAGGCACTTGTTTTAGTGCTGCGGCATGAATGACGAAATCTACTCCACGCATGGCTCGTAATAAGCGCTCGGCATCCCGTACATCACCAATAAAATAGCGCATACAGTCTTGATGAAAAACCTGCTGCATCTCGTACTGCTTTAGCTCATCGCGCGAATAGATGATGATTTTTTTTGGCTTGTAGCGAGCCAGTAAGGTCTGGGTATATTTGTGACCAAAAGAGCCGGTACCACCGGTGATTAGGATTGTTTTGCCATCAAACATAGAGTGAACCTCTGCTGTGTCACACTTAACTGTTTGAACATAGCATAAATTGTGCCGATAGCGCAGGGGATTTAAAACTCTCTGGTTGCAAAGTAGCCAGGCAGATAGGCAAAGTTCGCATTTTTAGTGCGTTCTGGCTATAATTTAACCATTACAGCGTTGCGAGGTCATGCGGATGAAAGTCGGTACTAATAACTCCATTTTGAATCAAACTATTGCGCAGCAGGACAACTTGTTCAAAAAATTGGCGACAGCAAGGCGTATCAACAGTGCGGCTGATGATGCGGCAGGTTTGCAAATTGCCAATCAGTTGACCTCAAGCATCAATGCCCGTGAACAGGCTTCGCGCAATGTGTACGATGGTATTTCGTTAGCGCGGGTGTACGATCAAGGCCTGCAAGCGATTGAAGAAAACTTGCAGGACTTAAATACGCTGGCGATTCAGGCTGGTAATGGCATTTATGGTGCCAGTGAGCGTCAGGCCTTGCAGCAGCAGGCAGATCAGTTATTGGGTAATATTCAGCAGGTGATCGATAACACCGAGTTTGCAGGTAAAGGGCTTTTTAATCAAAGTGGTGAAGTAACCTTTGGTACCGGCGATAGCAGCCTGAGCTTAAGTACGGAAGACGTCGCAGCTGCGCTGACTACCAGCAATTTGTTTGATTTCGACTTGACGGATCCATCGCAATTGACTGCTTCGCTTGGCAGCGTTGAGCAATCACTGCAACAGCTGGGGGCTTTACGGGCAGATACCGGTGCCACCATCAATGCCTTTGAAGCAGCGGCCAATGTCATTGATCGTCAGCGCCTTGGTGAGGCTGAAGCGCGAAGCCGGATTGAAGATCTGGATTACGCCAAAGCCGTAAGTGAGCAAGTTGCTGGCAATATTTTACTGCAGTCCAGCATCAGTGTGGCAGCACAGGGGCGGGTGCAACAGGAGCAGGCATTGCGTATTTTGGGTGGTTAACTTTACCGGCCTTAGCAACTGTTGGTTAGCGCTGGGAAATTGACAGAACGTCAAATTTCCAGCGCTTTTTATTTGGCAAGCCAAAGCGGCTTCGCTACAATGGGAGCATAACCAGAACAACGATTGAGTGACTATGCGCGCCACCCCCAAGCTTTACCTCGTCGATGGCAATATCCCACGCCAACAGCGCCTTAGTGCTATTCTCGATTTTGTGCTGGAACCACATCAGATTATTGACTTTGCCGAGTTATTGGCTTGCTTACAGCAACCCGAGCCTGCCGTGGTGCTGCTTGGTCAGTTGGATGAGGCACCACAAGCCCTGATCGAACAGTTTCCAGCCACCGCCTTTTTAGTGCTGGATGGTACTCAGGATGCGTTGCTGCAGTTTGGCAATGTGGTGGCGCTTTTAACCGAACCCTTTCGTTACGACAGCCTGACTCAATCGCTCCGAGATTGTCAGGAATATCATCGGTTGTTACCGGGGCAGCAACGGCTGGATCAGGCTGCGCGCTTGGTCGATATGGTGGGATCGGCCGAGCCGATGCAGCAGCTACGCTTTTTAATCCAGCAAGTGGCGCCGACTGAGGCCAATGTGATGATTTTGGGCGACTCCGGTACAGGTAAAGAAGTGGTGGCGCGCAACATTCATTTGCTTTCCCGCCGCGCTGATGGCCCTTTTGTGCCAATTAATTGCGGTGCCATTCCTGCTGAATTGTTGGAAAGTGAGTTGTTCGGCCATGAAAAAGGTGCTTTTACCGGTGCTTTTTCTACCCGCAAAGGCCGTTTCGAGCTGGCACAGGGCGGTACCTTGTTTCTGGATGAAATTGGCGATATGCCTTTGCCGATGCAGGTTAAATTGCTGCGGGTATTGCAGGAGCGGATTTATGAGCGGGTGGGGGGCAATCAGCCGATCAAAGCCGATGTGCGCATTATTGCTGCGACGCATCGTAACTTGGAGCAAATGATTGCTGATGGTCGCTTTCGTGAAGATTTGTTTTACCGGCTCAATGTATTCCCGATTGAAACACCGGCGCTGTCTGCGCGCACCGAAGATCTGCCCCAGCTGTGTCAGGAACTCATTCAGCGCCAACAGCAGGCGGGTCACGCCCGGGTAAAGTTTACCGAGCGGGCGATGGAAAGTCTGAAGCTCCACGCCTGGCCTGGTAATGTCCGGGAGCTGGCTAATCTGGTAGAGCGCATGGCCATCATGTACCCGAATCAGGTGGTGGATGTAGCAGAGCTGCCTCTGCGCTACCAACATCTGGAGGTGGATAGCTATGTGCCGGATTATCCAGAGGCTTTGCAAGAGCGTGATTTGCTGAATGAGCTGTTCCAGGCCGATGAAGAGGAAATGGCTTTTTATGAAACGGCGGAGGCTGATCCATTTCAGGCGGATCCTCAGTTGCCGGAGGCAGGGATTGATCTTAAAGATCATCTGGCGGAGCTTGAGATCCTGTTTATCACCCAGGCGCTGGAGCGGCATGATTTTGTGGTGGCCCGTGCTGCCGACATGCTGGGGTTGCGTCGTACTACCCTGGTGGAAAAAATGCGCAAATACAATCTTGCCAAAGACGACTAATACCACACTGGTGTCAGAATTCTGACACCAGTACGCTGTAATCTGCCCCCTATCTTGCTGTAATTCATCGACTTATTTATGGCATATAACCTGCATGAATCCATCAGAGGCCCTGATCCGATTTATGAGGTGTGATATGCATACCGCCAGAACTTTGTTTGAGATGGATTCGACTTCCAATGTCGTGACTGATTTCAGCCGCTATCTGCAGCCCGTCTCTGCAGCGACTGATCGCATGCAGCATTTGGTTACCATGTTGCCGGTTGGTGTGGTGGTACTGGATGAGCGTGGCTATGTGGCCGACGCCAACCCAATGGCTCTGGACATGCTGGGTGAGCCGTTGCAAGGGCAGCGCTGGCTGGATGTGATCACCCGTTCATTTCGGCCTCGCAGTGATGATGGCATGGAAGTATCCTTATTCAATGGTCGTCGGGTCAAGCTGGCTATCAGTGCGCTCAGTCCGGAACCAGGGCAACTCATCGTGCTGACAGATTTAACGGAAACCCGTCAATTGCAAAGCCGGCTGGCGCATATGCAGCGCTTGTCTACCCTTGGCAAGATGATGGCGACACTGGCTCACCAAATTCGCACACCGTTATCATCCGCCATGTTGTATGCAGAGAATCTGTCCAATCAGCGTCTGAATGATGACGCCAAGTTCGTGTTTCAGCAAAAACTGGTGGCTCGCTTGCAGGATTTGGAGCAGCAGGTAAACGATATGCTGTTGTTTGCCCGCTCAGGCAATGAAGCCAGTGTCAGTTGCATTGCCGTGGATGCTCTGCTCCAGGAGGTACAAGCTGGAATTGAAGCTCAGTTGCAGGCGTATCAGGCCAGCTTAAGCATTGAAACTAAGCAAGCCGGCTTAACCTTATGGGCGAACCAAAGCAGCCTGGCGGGCGCAATTTTAAACCTGTTGCATAACAGCCTGGAAATTATTGGGGCGGATGCGCAGTTGATGATTCGTTGCCAGCAGCAAGGCAGTTGGCTGGTGCTGGATATCAGTGATAATGGGCCGGGTGTGCCGGAGCATTTGCAGCAACAAATTTTCGAACCCTTCTTTACGACACGCAATCAGGGAACAGGTCTTGGCCTTGCTGTCGTGCAGGCGGTAGCCAGCGCCCACAAAGGCCAGGTGAGCTATGTGCCACAAGTGGGCGGTGGGGCTTGCTTCCGTCTGCAATTACCGTTACATCAGACAGAACCTCAGGCGCAGGAGAAAAGCTATGACGCAAACTAAAATCATGGTGGTAGAAGATGATGGCGGCTTACGTGAAGCCCTGGTCGATACCCTGACTCTGGCCAACTATCAGGTTGTTGCCGCCGAGAGTGCCGAGCAGGCTCTGCTGCAGTTAAAGCAACAAAGCATTAAGCTGATTGTCAGCGATGTGCAAATGCCGGGCATTTCGGGGCTGGAGCTCCTGGCCACGGTACGCCAGCAGTACCCACAAATACCGATGCTTATTATGACGGCGTATGCCAATGTAAATGATGCAGTACAGGCCATGCGATTAGGGGCGGTGGACTATCTGTCCAAACCTTTTTCGTCGGAAGTGCTGGTGAATATGGTGAGTCGGTATGTGCCGGCCGAACAATTGGCTGGCATTGAGCCCATTGTAGCCGCTGAGCAGAGCAAACAGTTGGTGCGGTTGGCTGCGAAAGTCGCTAAATCCGATGCCAGTGTGATGGTGACCGGGCCCAGTGGTTCGGGCAAAGAGGTGTTGGCACAGTACATACACCAGCAATCGCCGCGGTCGGAGGGGCCATTTATTGCGATAAACTGCGCAGCAATACCGGAGAATATGCTGGAGTCCACCTTGTTTGGTTACGAAAAAGGCGCTTTTACCGGTGCGGTGCAGGCTTGTCCCGGAAAATTTGAGCAGGCTCAGCAGGGCACCATTTTGCTGGATGAAATCACCGAGATGGACTTAAACCTGCAAGCCAAGTTGCTGCGGGTATTGCAGGAGCGCGAGGTAGAGCGACTTGGTAGCCGTAAAACCATCAAGCTGGATGTTCGGGTACTGGCTACCAGCAACCGCGATTTAAAAGAAGCGGTGCAGCAGGGCCGTTTTCGGGAAGATCTGTACTATCGCCTTAATGTGTTTCCACTGAACTGGCCAGCCCTGGCGGAGCGGCCAGAAGATATTCTGCCACTGGCCGAGCACTTGATGGAGCGGCATTGCCTGCGTGACGGTATTGCCATACCTCAGCTTGAAGGAAGCGCCATTCAAAAGCTGCTGCAGCATAGCTGGCCCGGCAATGTGCGGGAGCTGGATAATGTAATGCAGCGGGCGTTGATTATTCATAGCGATGGCGTGCTTACAGCGGACGATATATACATTGAAGAGCTAAGCGTGCCAACCATGACTGCGCTGGACGTTGATGCAGATGTTAGTCAGTTTAAACAGGAAATTCACGAGCAGGAGCACCGCTTGATCCTGGCAACGATGCGGGCTTGTGATAATAAACGCAAAGATGTGGCTGAGCGCTTGGGGATCAGTGACCGCACTCTGCGCTATAAGCTGGCGCGGATGCGTGAAGCCGGTATACAGCTACCGGCTTAAGATAAGCAAAGCCAGCCAGAACTAGCTCGCGGCAGGTACTGGCTCGCTTTCGTCTGACTCGATCAAGCCTTCAGAGTGTGCTACCACCCGCGCCACCATGGTATCGCCGGTGACGTTGGTGGCGGTGCGCATCATATCAATAATGCGATCCACCGCGGCAATAAAAGCAATCCCTTCCAGTGGCAAACCGACCACACTCAAGGTCACTGTCAGCATCACCATAGCGCTACCAGGCACACCAGCGGTTCCCAGTGAAGCCAGGGTCGCCGTGATGGCAATCAGCAGGTAGCTGGTTGCATCCAGTGGAATGCCATACAAGTGGGCAATAAAAATCGCGGCAATCGCCGGGTAGATGCCGCCACAGCCATCCATATTGATGGTGGCACCAAGCGGCAATACAAAGCTGGCATAGTTTTTCGAAACTTTTAGATCCTCGGTCACCACTTTGTGGGTCACCGGCAGGGTGCCAAAGCTGCTGGCACTGCTAAAAGCTACCAGTTGGGCTGGTAAAATTGCTTTGAAAAACGTCAGGGGGGACATGCCGCCAAACAAACGCACCATGCCACCATAGGTAAAGATAATATGGATAAAGCAGGCGATGTAAATCGCCAGAATAAATTTGCCCAGCGGCAACAAGGTTTCCAGGCCAAAACTACCGACCACCCAGGCCATCAGGCCTAGCACACCAATCGGCGTCAGTTGCAGCACCATACGGGTAATTTGGTACATGATCTCGGCACCGGCTTCCATCACCTTTTTCATTGGTTCTGCTTTTTCACCCACCACATTGATGGCAATGCCGACCAACACCGCAAACACAATAATCTGCAGCACATTGCCACTGGCCAGCGCCGCCACCGGGTTGGTTGGAATGAGGTTGGTCAGCACGGTCGCCACCGGCGGAATATCACGCTCGCGCACTTCGGTGGTGGTCAGCTCGGTAATGGTGCTAAAGTCCATCAAACTGCCCACGGTTAAGCCAATCAGGCTGGCAATCATGGCAGTAAGCAAAAACAGGCCAACGGTTTTAACCGCCAAACGCTTCATTTTAAGCGTATCGCCGAGTGAGGTAATGCTGGTGATCAGGGCAAAAAATACCAAGGGCACCACCAGCATGCGGATGGCATTAATAAACAGCGTCCCCAGTGGCTGCAGCACAGTGGCTTTTTCGCCAAAGACCACTCCCAGGCCAATGCCCAGCAACATAGCACCCAGCACACGCTGCCAGAACGGAATACGGAACCAAAAAGCAAGCATCAGGAAATTGCTCCAATAACTAAAGCGATTAGGGTCGCCAGTCTACTGGTAGGGGCAAGGACTGTCCAGAAACAAGAAGGCGATTAAAGCGGGTTCTATGTTAGGTATATATGCTCATTTAGTCTTTTGTAATGAGAGATTTGGAAATCCAGTGCCTGGTGATGGGCTGGTAGTAGGGTGCTAAAACGCTACCTGGAATTTATATAGCTAAAAGAAATATGTAATAACAAAATTAAATATAAAGAACTTGAAATGCCGCTAATTGTGAAATATAAATTAATCAAGTGTTCATTTGGTTGCGTTTTGGTTTTTTATAAGGAGGTTTATGTGTCTGAGCAGGGGTTGTTTCGTGCAAATGCTTTGAAACAGCAAGCCGCAAAACTGGATGGCGACGTAATTATTGCTCAGCCGTTAAGCAGCAGCGTGCTCACCATCATACTGATGCTGTTGGTATTTATGTTAGTTGCCTTTCTGGCGCTGTCGTCTTTTAACCGCAAAGAAACTGTCACTGGTTATTTAAAACCGGATTTAGGCTTGGCCAAGGTCGGTAGCCCACGCCCAGGCATTGTCAGTCAATTGTATGTCGAGGATGGCCAGCAAGTGGAAGCGGGGATGCCGTTAGCGCTGATTCATATTCCCGAGCATCTGGCTGATGGTCTGTCGCTAAGCCAAAGCCTATTTCAGGGCTTGCTACAGCAAACGGAATTGTTAACTTTGCGTCAGCAGCAATTGCAGCAGCAATTTGCCCAGCAAGAAACCGAATTACAAAGCCGTTTACTGCTTAGTCAGAGCATGTTGCAGGAGCTTTTGGGCCAGCAGCAGTTGCAACAACAGCGTTTGACGCTGCAGCAAAGCCGTTTTCACAATTACCAGCAGTTGCAGCAGCAAGGGGCTATTTCAGAACTGGAGCTGCAGCAGCAAGCCGAGCTTGTTTTAGGGATTCGCCAGCAACTGGCCGAGCTAAGCGCCAGTGCCCAGCAACAGCAGGCCAGCATAGAGCAATTGCAGGGGCAACTAGCCCGGTTGCCGGTCGAACAGGCGCAGCAGTTGGCGTTACTGGATACCGACCGCTCAAGACTTCAACAGCAAAAAGTGGAACTGGATGCGCGAGGCCAGCTATTAATTACCGCACCGATCTCTGGCCGGGTGACCAATTTGGTGGCTGATATTGGCACTAGCTTAACCAGTCAATTGCCGTTCTTAACCATTTTGCCTGAGAACGCAGAGCTTCGAGCGGTCTTGCTGGTACCAACCCGGGCCTATGGTTTTGTGCAGCCTGGTCAGCAAACCCGTATTCGATTTGATGCCTTTCCGTACCAGCGTTTTGGTTTGTACCACGGGGAAGTAATTCGCACTGCGCAGGCTATCGTGCTTCCTGGGGAAGTCGATATGCCTGTCGCCGTGCAGGAGCCAGTCTACCGGGTCGAGGTAGCGCTGGCGGCGCAAGAGATCCGCGCCTACGGCAACAGCGTCCCGCTGCAATCGGGCATGCTGCTAAGCGCAGATATCGTGCTGGAACAACGCAGCCTAATCAGCTGGTTGTTTGAGCCGATTTTAAGCCTGAAAGGGCGATTGTAATGCTCGATAATGAGCAAACCTTCAAACCTAAATCTCTCAAGGAGAATGATATGCAAGAATTAACATTTGAGCAAGTTGGAGAAGTGAGTGGTGCTGGTCTGCCCTTCATTTTGGGTATCGTAGCAGTAGACTTGGCTATTCAAGGTATTCATTTAGCCTATTTAGCATATGTTGCTGAATAATTGACACCACGCAACCATACAGCCAGGTAACAGGCTGTATGGTTCATAATTATGGAGAACATTTAGTGAGTCGATTTGTAATATGTGTTCATTTTTCGGTTATTTATGTAGCGTTATCGTTAATTGATTCGTATACAACCTCTTTTGCTATAAGCAGTTCTGGAAGTGTGTTTTATGAATTGAATCCAAAGGTTGGTGATACTAGTTTCACATCAATTTTTTTCAATCAAGTCAAAATGCTTCCCTTGCTTTTATTATTTTTGTCTATTTCATTTGGATACGATTTGTTACCGAAACGTTTGTTGGCCATGTTGGGAATGGGGAGGATGGGGAGCTTTGACCGGTTTTTTATGGAAATTCCTGGTGCTGCATCAATCACTGTACTTTTTCTAATGGCTATTGGATGTGTGAATAATGTGCTTGTTATTCTTCAGTTTGGTTCTATAGCAGATTTTCTTCTTTCATTCTTTTTTAGTGAAAAAGAAATGAAGGTAGCTTTTTTCCCAATATTTACCTTGCTTCTTTTTATCGTAATAATCCCAATATCAATTCTGATCGTCTCAAAGATTAGATGTCAGTGGGCGGAAAGTTGACTTTGCGTCAACACAATAAACAGTAAGAATTCGAATGTTGTCAACTGAACTGACTATTATTTAATGGTGCTTTTTAATGATCCATCAATCCGAAGCCGCTGAATGCGGGCTGGCTTGTATGGCGATGATCGCCAATCACCATGGCCATCAGCTTGACTTAACCACGCTGCGTAACCGCTACAGCGTGTCTTTTAAAGGTGCCAATTTGCAGCAACTGATGCTGCTGGCCAATCAGCTTGATTTAACCTGCCGGGCGCTCAAGCTGGATTTGGATGATTTAAAAAACCTGAAAACCCCCTGCATCTTGCACTGGGAGATGAACCACTTTGTGGTGTTGAAAAAAGTACACCGCAATGGCATTACCATTTTAGACCCGGCGATGGGCGAGCGCCGTGTGTCCATGCGTGATGTGGATCATGCTTTTACCGGGGTGGCGCTGGAGCTGACTCCAAGCAACGAATTTAAAAAAGTCGACGAGCGCGTCAAGCTTGGCCTGACGGCCTTCTGGAGCAAAGTCGAAGGCTTGCTGCCGTCGCTGCTCAAACTCTTTGTGCTGTCTTTACTGCTGCAACTGTTTTTACTCGCCACTCCTTACTACACCCAGTTGGTGGTAGATGAAGTGCTGATTAGCCACGACAAGCCCTTGCTGGTGGTGTTGGCGCTTGGTTTTGGTTTGCTGGTGCTGTTTCAGGTAGTCACCCAAACCCTGCGCGGCTGGGTGGTGCTACACTTAGGTTCGGTAATGAGCGTGCAAATGGCGACTAACTTGATGCGTCACCTGCTACACTTGCCGCTGAGTTACTTCGATAAACGTCATATGGGCGATGTAGTATCGCGTTTTGGTTCGCTTAATTCGGTACGCGAATTGCTGACCAACAGCTTGGTGGAAGGGGTGATTGATGGCCTGATGGCCATTGCCGTGTTTGTAATGATGTTTTTATACAGCCCTAAACTGGCCCTGGTAGTGGTGCTGGTGGTGCTTATGTACGCTGTTATTCGTTCCATTTTGTACCGTCCGCTGCATCAATTGACCGAAGCCAGCATCATGGCCAGCGCCAAAGAGCAGAGTAACTTTATGGAAACGGTGCGCGGCATTCAGAGTATCAAGCTGTTTGGTCAGCAAGCACAACGGTTAAACTTGTGGCAAAACCGTTATGCCGATGCCATCAACCAAAGCTATCGGCTGGGTAAGTGGCAGATTTCTTATCAAACCATCAATCAGTTGCTGTTTGGCCTCGAGAACATTCTGGTGGTGTATTTAGCTGCACTTACCGTGATTAGCGGTGATATCAGTGTGGGGATGCTGTTTGCTTTTTTAGCATATAAAACCCAGTTCACCAATCGGATGGCTGCTTTAATCGACAATCTTATTGAAATTAAAATGACCCGGCTGCATTTAGAACGTTTAGCCGATATTGCCTTAACCGACAAAGAAGACGAAGGGTTGAATCAGCCCAGCCGAGATATCAGCGGCCAGTTGCGTTTAACCAACATTCGTTTTCGCTACGCCAATAACGAGCCTTTGCTGTTTAACGACCTATGCCTGGATATCCCGGCTGGTGCCAATATCGCTGTTATCGGTCCTTCAGGTAGCGGCAAAACCAGCCTGATGAAACTGATGCTGGGCTTATTGCCAGCAGAAAGTGGCAAGGTGGAAGTGGATGGCATTGAGATTAAACAGCTGGGGCTGCGCAATTACCGCAGCCAGATTGCGGCTGTGATGCAGGATGACCAACTAATGTCCGGCACTTTGGCCGAAAACATCAGTTTTTTCGACCCACAACTGGATATGCAACGGGTTTATCAAGCCGCCCAACTGGCAGGCATTCACCAAGATATCAGTGCGATGCAAATGGGCTACAACTCGCTGGTCGGCGATATGGGCAGCGCGCTGTCTGGTGGTCAGAAACAGCGCTTATTGCTGGCCCGGGCCTTGTACCGCCAGCCCAAAATCCTGCTGCTGGATGAAGCCACCAGCCATCTGGATGTGGCATTAGAACACTATGTGAACCAGGCCATTCAGCAGCTTAGTATGACCAGGATTGTGATTGCCCACCGGCCAGAAACCATCCTAAGCGCAGAGCAGATTTACCAGCTGGCAGGCGGGCAGCTGCAGGATGTAACCGAGGCGTATAAAGCGCAGTTTGGTAAGGCAGTCGGGTAGTGCGCTGCGGGTGTTATTGCTTTTCACATCCTGCGCACTTAGACTTTAGTTAAGGCTCTGCTGCCAGGCAGCTACGCTGGTTATTACTCCAGAACAGTACGATCTTCAATGCTGTCGTTATTCAGGTAGTCACAAATAAGATTGTATTGTCATCGGGCCAGGTTAATCGTAGGAGATAGGCAAATGCAAGCTCATACCATTAAACAAGAAGCACTTGACGCCATCCAGCAATTGCCGGATGACGCCAGCACCGAACAGATCATGTATCGGCTTTATGTGTTGGAAAATATTCGGCGAGGTCAGCAAGATGCAGCCAAAGGTGATAGCCAGGTTGCAGAAGAGCTGCTGAAAGACATTCAAACATGGTGAAGTGGACGGCTCACGCTAAGGCCCAACTTCGTCATATTCACGATTATATCGCCCAAGATTCGCCGCTGTACGCCAAACGTGTTAGTGAGGCAATGGTACAAAAAACCATGGGTCTCGATGAGCTACCTCGCAAGGGATACAATGCTGGGCCAAAACCGAGCACAAAAACGGGCGAGATTAAATGCCAATCACGGGAAAGGTGTTGGTCTTCCAGTACATTGATGACGGCAGCCGTAATCACCATCACCAATAACAAACAGACACCGCGATAAGCTGGCGTTGGGTAAAGCAGCAGGTAACCCAGGATGGCAACCGCAACAATGCCTGCATTGAACAAACTGACCAGCAGCAGCGAGTCCATGCCGGTTTGTTAGCCAGTGGCTTCGTACTGAAGCGGATCCACCGCTTTATTCAGTGCAAAAGCCTCCAACCGCTCCTGGCAAGCGCCGCATTTGCCGCAGGCTAGTTCGCGGCCGTTATAGCAGGTCCAGGTTTTGCTGTAATCCAGCCCCATCGCCAGGCCATCGCGCAGGATTTCTATTTTGGACTCGTGCAAATAGGGGCTGACGATATTGATCGGATCGTAGTTGGCGATTTGGCAGACGGCATTCATCTTTTCGACAAATTCTGGCCGGCAGTCCGGGTAAATAAAGTGATCGCCGGAGTGGGCGCCGTAATAGACCGCCTTGGCTTTGATCGAGTCGGCATAGCCCACCGCCAGTGAAATCAAGATCATATTGCGGTTGGGTACGATGGTCGATTTCATGTTCTCGGCTTCGTAGTGGCCTTCCGGTACCTCGATGTTATCGGTCAGGGACGAGCCGGCCAGTAGCTGATTGATGGCCGAGATATCCACCACCTTATGATTGATGCCAAGCTCGCGGCAAACCTGAGCTGCGCACTCCAGCTCTTTGACATGGCGCTGACCATAATTGAACGACAAGGCGTACACCTCATGACCATCGGCAATGGCTTTGTGCAGCACGGTGTACGAATCCATCCCACCGGAGTAAATCACAACAACTTTTTGCGGCATCATGGCGGCGCTCCCGTTATAATTGCATTTTGAAAAGCCGGGCATTGTACTTTAAATTGCGCTTCGGCTAAAGCGTAAGGCGTTGCTGTGTACCAAGTAAATGAACTATTTGAAACCATCCAGGGCGAGGGCAGTTACACTGGCTGCCCTGCAATCTTTATACGGCTGCAGGGATGCCCGGTCGGTTGCAGTTGGTGCGACACCAAACATACCTGGACGGTGGACCCGGCCCAGCAAATCCCGGTGCGGGATGTACTGGCCAAAACCACCGATACGGAAGCTTGGTGCAGCCTGAGTGCAGCTGAAGTGCTGACCGAATTTCAGCGCCAGGGCTATCGGGCCCGGCATGTGGTGATCACCGGCGGTGAACCCTGTTTGTTCGATTTAACCCCGTTGTGTGAGTTGTTGCATCAGCACGGGTACAGTACTCAGATTGAAACCAGTGGCACCTTCGAGATTAAGGCTCCGATGGAGACCTGGGTGACAGTGTCACCGAAGGTCAATATGAAAGGGGGCTACGAGGTGCTGGACTCTGCATTGCTGCGGGCTAATGAGATAAAGCATCCGGTGGCACGCGAGCGCGATATCGAAGAGTTGCTGCAGTTGTTGCAGCGGGTACCTGCTTCGGGTAGGCTGGTGTATTTACAGCCGATTAGCCAGAAAGCCAAAGCAACCCGGCTGGCGATTGAGCAATGCAAAGAGCACAACTGGCGCCTTAGTGTGCAGGTGCATAAATATTTAGGGATTAACTAAATGCGACAGGCTGTTGAACAATTCTTTCAGGACTACGCCGATGCCTATTCCAGCTTCAATGTGGATCAAGTAACCGAACTATTTTCATTGCCGTGCTTGTTTTTAACCGATGATAGCAAGTTGATGATGGGAGAGACCGCCAGCCTGGAGAAGACTGTCCGTCATCAGTTTAACCTGTACCGTAGCCTGGGTGTGGCTCAGGTAAAAAACCGGGTGCAGCACCTGGTGCGTTTGTCCGAGTCGATGGTATTTGCCAGTTTGTACTGGTACTTTTGCGATGCCAACGGCAAAGTACTGCAGAATTGCCATACTTCGTACACCTTGCAGCGCAGCGGCGAGCACTGGCGGTTGGTGGCAGTGATGATCGACGACGAGCGCTTTGCCCTTAAATCGATTCAGCCTTAAGGCAGCGCTGCAGATAATGCAGACAGGCTTCAGGGGTGGCTTGTTCAGCCAGGTGTTCTTTCAGCAGCGGTGGTAACGGTAGCAATTCCAGCCAACGTGCTGCCAGCCAGCTGGCGTCTGCTATTTTCATTTCAGGGTAGAGACTGGCCAGTTCCGGCTCGCGTTTTAGCAACTGATCAAAACTAAGCTGTAACTCCTGCTGCGGTTGATCGACTGGTTGAGCTGGCCAGAATGGCACCGCTTCAGTGTCTGCCACGTGCAGTTTGTCGTCTTCTTGCCAGCGGTTAAGGATACGTACCCGCTGCAGCCCCAGCACTTCAATGCCCAGTAAACCATCACTCAGCACGTCAAAATCGGTTACCTGTACTTTGGTGGCATAAGAAAAAACCCGATCCGGGTGTGTTTGGCTGACCAACGGATTTAGTAAAGCCATGGCAAAAGCGCGCTTACCGGCGGTGGCTTCTTTCACCAGCCGGATATAGCGAGGCTCGAATACCCGCAGCCGGGTTTTACCTTCCGGTAGCAGCAAGCAATTCAGCGGAAACAGGGCAAGTTGCTCTGACATCATCATTCCACACCATCATAAAAAACTCTGTAGTGCTATACGGCCAGGGCAGCCTGCTGGATTAGCCTTTGCTCTTTTTCTGGATCAATTCGATGGCGTAGCCATCGGGATCTTTGACAAAGGCAATTTCGGTTTTGCCACCTTTCACCGGGCCAGGCTCTCGGCTAATCACACCGCCACGGTTACGAATATCATCGCAGGCCTGGTACACATCGTCCACCTCGAGCGCAATATGGCCATAAGCATTGCCCAAATCGTAGCTGTCGACGCCCCAGTTGTAAGTCAGCTCCAGCACAGCGTGTTCGGACTCCGGGCCATAGCCCACAAAAGCCAGCGTGTATTTGTACTCGGTATTCTCGGACTGGCGCAGCAACTGCATGCCCAGTACCTGGGTGTAAAACTCAATGGAGCGATCCAGATTGCCAACCCTAAGCATGGTATGCAACAAACGCATTGTTCTCTCCTGTTCGGTTCTGTTGTTAATCGCTGATGATAGCACAGTCATTCGGCAGTCAGCCTGACATTGCTGCTTGTTTGTGTAGGAGAAGTGCTTTAGGTTAGAGGTTTGCTGGCACGGAAACGACAAAAGCCGGCTGTTTTTGGATGCGGAGGTATTGCAACTATGGTTTCCAGCTTGTACTCCAGGCTTCCTGCTGCTGTGCGGCATTGGCTTGGTATTTTAAGCGCGGCAACCCGCAACTGGCTGGACAGCCAGGCCTTTATCTATGCGGCGGCGCTGGCTTTTTTTACCGTTTTTTCCATTGCGCCCATTCTGGTGGTGGTGGTGGCCCTGGTTGGGTTCTTTTTGGGCCAGAGTGTGGTTGAAGGACAGCTGTTTGAGCAGTTGGAAGGAACCCTGGGCCCGGAAGCCGCGGGGGTGGTGCAAACCGCGGTGACCAATTCGCAAATTGACCAAAGTGGCATCTGGCCAGCGTTGATTGGTATTGTAGCCACCATCATTGGTGCTACGACGGTGTTTGCGCAGATGCAGCAGTCGCTGAATCAAATCTGGGATGTGGCGCCTCGTCCGAATCGCAACAACCTGTGGGGCTATATCAAAAGCCGTTTGCTCTCCATGACCATTATCCTGGCCATTGGTTTTATACTGATGGTGTCCTTGCTGTTGTCGGTGGCACTGCGCAGCATTATGGTGTTTGCGGAAGAGTGGATGCCGGTGCCCGGCTGGGCCATGGTAGGGATGGAAGTTGGCCTGTCCCTGCTGGTGATTACCTTGCTGTTTGCCGCCATGTTCAAGATCTTGCCTGATGTGCTATTGTCCTGGCGGGATGTGCTGTTGGGTGCTTTTATCACCGCGATTCTGTTCACCCTGGGCCGTTCACTGATCGCTATTTATCTGGCGCACACAGCAACGGCATCGGCCTACGGTGCTGCTGGCTCTTTGGCATTGCTGCTGCTCTGGGTCAACTATACATCGATGATCCTGCTGTTTGGTGCTTCCTTTACCCGGGCGCATCTGGAGGGCAGGGGCCTGCCCGTCCGTCCCAAGAGTATGGCGGTTTGTGTGCATCGGGAATTGATAGAAGACGGGCCGCAAAGCGGCTAGTCGGTTTTTTCTTTAAACTCGCACAAATCTTCGATAATGCAGGAGCCGCACTTGGGTTTTCTGGCGACACAGGTGTAGCGGCCATGCAAAATCAGCCAGTGGTGCACATCCAGCTTAAATTCGGCCGGCACCACTTTCAGCAGCTTTTGCTCCACCTGATCCACATTTTTACCAGCTGCTAGTTTGGTGCGGTTGCTGACGCGGAAAATATGGGTATCCACCGCTATGGTCGGCCAGCGAAAGGCGGTATTCAGCACCACATTGGCAGTTTTTCGGCCCACTCCGGGCAGGGCTTCCAATGCTTCGCGGTTTTCCGGTACTTCGCCACCATGTTGCTCGACCAGGATGCGGCAGGTTTTAATCACGTTTTCGGCCTTGGTATTAAAGAGGCCAATGGTTTTGATGTAATGCTTCACACCATCCACGCCTAAATCCAGCATGGCCTGAGGTGTGCGTGCAACCGGAAACAAATGCCGGGTAGCTTTATTGACACCTACGTCGGTGGCCTGAGCGGATAGCAACACAGCAATCAGTAACTCAAAAGGGGAGCTGTATTCCAGTTCGGTGGTGGGCTCCGGATTGGCAGCCCGCAGCCGTGATAATAGCTCGATGCGCTTTTGTTTATTCATAGTTTTTTATTCAGACAATGGTTCCGGTGACTCTGGCTCGGGTAATGGCTGTTTTTACCTGTTGTTTGCGTTGTTTTCGCTGATCAATGGCATTCTTGCCCGCGATCAGCAGGCCCATAGCGATAAAAGCACCAGGTGGTAGCAGTGCCACGATAAAGTAATGGTCCAGCGCCAGTACTTCAACCCGCAGCGCCTGCGCCCAGGGGCCGAGCAGGGCATCGGCACCATCGAACAAGGTACCCTGGCCGAGCAGTTCACGTATGGCACCTAAAGCTAGCAACACAGCCGCAAAACCCAGCCCCATCATCAGTGCATCAAAGGCCGACGGCAGCATTGGGTTTTTAGAAGCAAAAGCTTCCGCCCGACCAATAATGGCGCAGTTGGTGACGATCAACGGAATGAAAATACCCAGGGCCAGATAGAGATCGTAGGTAAAGGCATTCATCAGCAGCTCCACTGCTGTAACAAAAGAGGCGATGACCAGAACAAAGATTGGGATGCGAATTTCTCGCGGCACCCAGTTACGAATGACGGATACTACCAGGTTGGAGCCAAGCAGCACCAACAGGGTGGCGATACCTAGCCCAAGGGCATTGGTAACGGTATTGGTGACCGCCAGCAAAGGGCAAAGCCCGAGCAGTTGCACCAGGCCAGGGTTATTGCTCCAAAGACCTTGGGTGGCAAGTTCCTTGTAATTTTGGCTCATTTAAAACGCCTCACAATTAGCTGGTTGTTCGGCCAGCTCCGGGTGTTGCTGAATAAAAAGCGCCGTGCGTTTGATAGCATTTACTACAGCTCGGGGCGTGATGGTGGCTCCGGTAAACTGGTCAAAGTCACCACCGTCTTTGCGGACCGCCCAGCGGCGTAGATTGGCTTCGTGCACCGTTTGATTGGCAAAACTGTGCATCCAGTCGGATTTACGCAGTTCAATTTTATCGCCTAAGCCGGGCGTTTCCTGATGGGTCAGGGTGCGGGCTGCCAGTACGGTACCATCGGGGGTAATAGCAACCATTAGGTCAATCGTGCCACTGTAACCATCCGGTGCTGTGGTTTCCACCACAAAGGCGCTGACAGCGCCCTGCTGACGCCAGCGAAATATCAGCTGCGGACTGTTGCGGCCTAACCATTCGGGGGCCGTGATGCTGATGCAATCATCCAGCAGTTGTTGCTCGGCAGCCGCTGGTAGGACATCGTGCAGTAAAGCCATCCTGTTAGCCAGTCGTTGCTCGGCAATCCGAGGCGCTGTCAGTTGTTGGATCAGGGTGAGGATACTGACACAAATCAGTGCCACCAGAGCCAATAAGAGCGCATTCTTACTGATGGGATGATTCATGAGCGTCCCTTTTGTGCTTTGTGGCCATAGGTACGAGGCCTGGTGTAATAGTCGATCAAGGGAACCGACATATTGGCCAGCAAGATCGCAAAGGCGAAGGCATCCGGATAACCACCAAAGCTGCGGATCACAAACACCAAGGCTCCAATCAAGATGCCATAGTAGATGCGGCCTTTGGCTGTAGTGGATGCACTGACCGGATCGGTGGCGATAAAAAAGGCGGCCAGCATGCTGGCGCCGGAGAATAACTGAAACAGTGGCGACAGGTTGGTATCTGGATTGAGCAACCAGGCAATCAGGCTGCAACAGGCCAAAGAGCCTAACACACTGAGCGGAATGCGCCATTGAATGACTTTTTGTTGCAGTAAAATAAGCCCACCCAGCAACCAGGCGAGGTTGAGCCAAAACCAGCCAACTCCGATACCGCTTTGAAATACTGGCTTTTCAAAGCTTTCTGGCAGGTTCAGGCCCATACTAAGATCGGTTCTGACGGTATCAAGCGGTGTGGCCATGGTTATGCCGTCGATGCCTTGTCTAAGTTGCTCCAGGCTGATGCCCTGGCAACTGACTTGGCTGAATACCGCGCAAAATGCATCCAGGGGGCCTAGTGCATGCTGATGCAGGCTGGCTGGCGGTAGCCATTGTGTCATTTGTACCGGAAAAGCAATTAACAGTAAAACGTAAGCGGCCATAGCCGGATTAAACAGATTGAAACCAAGGCCACCATACAATTGCTTGACGATAATAATTGCAAAGGCGGTGCCAATGACCACCAGCCACCAGGGAGCATAAGCCGGGATTGATACCGCCAGCAACACTGCCGTGACCAGAGCGCTGTGATCTTTTAATCTGGGTAAAATGGTTTTATGACGCATCATCAGTACCAGAGCTTCGCTGGCCCAGGCCGTAGTGATAGCCAATGCCAGTTGCACCAGCACACCATAACTGAACAAATAGCTTTGTACAGCGATAGCGGGCAGTGCGGCAATGACCACCCACAGCATCAACTGGCTGGTGGTTTTCTGGTTGTGTTGATGGGGTGAGCTGGCAATTCGAAAACTCATTCGGACTCACTTTCCTTTAATTTTCTGGCTTTGGCGCGGGCAACTGCAGCGGCAATCGCCGCTTTGCGGGGATCTGCTGCTGGATCAGGTTCAGGCGCTGTTGTGTCCGCGGCGCTGGGTGCTGCTGCTGTGTCGGCTGTGTCCTGTTGCTGCTTTTTCGCTTTGGCGCGGGCAAGGGCAGCTGCAATCGCCGCTTTGCGGGGATCTGTTGCAGGCTCTGACTCAGGTGCTGTTGTGTCCGCGGCCTTGGGTGCTGCTGTGTCGGCCGTGTCCTGTTGCTGCTTTTTCGCTTTGGCGCGGGCAAGGGCAGCGGCAATCGCCGCTTTGCGGGGATCTGTTGCAGGCTCTGACTCAGGTGCTGTTGTGTCCGCGGCCTTGGGTGCTGCTGTGTCGGCCGTGTCCTGTTGCTGCTTTTTTGCTTTGGCGCGGGCAAGGGCGGCGGCAATCGCCGCTTTGCGGGGATCTGTTGCAGGCTCTGGCTCAGGTGCTGTTGTGTCCGCGGCCTTGGGTGCTTCTGGAGTGTCGGCCGTATCCTGTTGCTGCTTTTTCGCCTTGGCGCGGGCGAGGGCGGCGGCAATCGCAGCTTTGCGGGGATCCTGCTCTGAAGCCTGTGGAGTGTTCGCTGGTTGTTCAGCTGTTAAGCTTTGTTGCGTACCGGCTTGTGGCTTTTGATGCTCTCGCTCAGCGTTGATGGTGGCAACATCATCCGGAATTGGTTGTTGTCTGTTTTGTACTCTGGTCAAAGCTGCTGCGACAGCATTGCTTGAATCCATATTTTGTTTTGCTGCACGCTCAGCTGCCAGTCGTTCATTTCGCTGTTGACGCTCAAGCTTTTCCGCTTCAAGTCGGGCTTTTCTTGCTTCAAAACGAGCTTTGGCTTGCTCTGCTTTTAATGCTTCCCGTTGTTGTTCGCGGATCTCCGATTTGGCAATCCGGTAGTACTGCACCAGCGGGATTTCACTGGGACAGACATAGGCACAAGCACCACATTCGATGCAATCAAACAGGTTGTACTCTGACAGCTTATCCTGATCTTTGGCTTTACTAAACCAGAGCAATTGCTGCGGCAGCAGACTGGCAGGGCAAGCTTCAGCACAGGCGGTGCACCGAATGCAATCCATCTCGTTAGCGGCTGCCGGTAGCTCCTGCTGTGTGGGGGCTAAAATGCAGTTACTGGTTTTGATGATGGGGACAGATAAGTCAGGCAAAGTAAAGCCCATCATTGGGCCGCCCATAATCACCCGCTGTTGTGGCTCTGGCTGAAAGCCGCAAAAATACAATAGATCACTGACGGTGGTACCAAGCGGTGCCAGTACATTCTGTGTCTGCTGCAACGTTTGCCCTGCCAGGGTGACAATTCTGGATATCAGGGGGATATCATCGAGAACAGCCTGGGCGATGGCAAAGCTGGTGCCTACATTGAACATCATGATGCCAATATCCATAGGACGCCTGCCTGCAGGCACTTCCTGGCCGGTAAGCAGCTGGATCAGTTGCTTTTCACCGCCAGAAGGGTATTTGGTGGGTACCGCACGGACAAACCAATGCTGACGATCACCGACCGCGGCTTGCATTGCGTGAAAAGCGCTTTGTTTATCATCTTCAATGGCAATGATAACGGCTTTTGGCGTTAACAGGTGGCTGAGGATTTCAATGCCTTGCACTATGGTACTGGCATGCTCCTGCATCAGTGCATCATCAGCACTGATGTAGGGCTCACACTCAACACCATTGATAATGATGTAGTCAATCTGTCGTGTTGATGCCGATTTCAGGTGGGTTGGAAAGCCCGCTCCCCCCATACCAGCAATACCGGCACCCTGGATACGCTCCAGCAATTGTTGAGTACTGCATCGCTGATAATCGAGTGGCTCCCGCTCACGCCACTCATCCAGGCCATCGGGCTCCAGCACAATGGTTGGTTCAGGCAGTGCTGATGGGTGAGGGCTGGTGTGGTCGGTGACAGCCAGAATCAGACCAGAAGTGGGCGCATGCACAGGAACTGACATGGAGCTGTCAGCTACCGTGAGTGGCTGGCCTTTCAGAACGTAATCCCCTTTGCGTACCAGACAGGTTCCTGCTACTCCTATATGTTGACGAAGAGGAAGGAACAGCCTTTCGGGTAAAGGCATGGTTGCTATTGGCTTTTTACTGAGCTCCGCTTTTCGGGTTGGCGGATGGATCCCGCCTGGAAAGCGCCATAACTGGCCGGCAGCAATTTTTTCAAATAAGGTCTGCATTAGTTCGTCTCAATGTGCCGGATAGGAATAGATTGGAGATCCCATTTCCAACGCTCAGCTGTTTCTGCCACTGGGATCATATCAATACAGTCAACCGGGCAAGGTTCAACACAGAGATCACAGCCTGTGCACTCGTCTGCAATGACGGTATGCATTTGTCGTGTTGCCCCTACAATAGCATCGACCGGGCAAGCCTGAATGCATTTAGTGCAACCAATACATTCGTCTTCCCGGATAAAAGCCACTTTTTTAATGCTACTTTGCGCATCGGCATCCAGAGGCTTAGCTTCAACCCCCATCAGATCGGCCAGTTTGCGAACTGTTGCTTCACCTCCTGGCGGACACTTGTTGATTTCATCGCCATTGGCGATGGCTTCAGCGTATGGGCGACAGCCTGGGTAGCCACACTGACCGCATTGGGTTTGCGGTAAAATTTCATCGATTTGCTCTACCAGAGGGTCACTCTCTACCCGGAACCTAAGGGCGGCATAACCGAGCAAGCCACCAAACAAAAGCGCAATGGCTCCCATGACCAACAAAGCCGTCGACATCATGAGCTGGTAACCAGGCCGGTAAAGCCCATAAAGGCTAATGACATCAGGCCAGCTGTAATCATCGCAATGGCAGAACCTCGAAAAACAGCCGGTACATCAGCTGCGGCCAGGCGCTCTCGCATGGCGGCAAACAAAATAAGTACCAATGAGAAGCCAGCCGCGGCTCCAAAGCCAAAGACAAGCGACTGCATAAAGCTGTAACCTGCATTCACGTTTAATAAAGCAACACCAAGCACAGCACAATTGGTGGTAATTAATGGCAGAAAAATCCCCAGCAAACGATACAGGGTGGGGCTGGTCTTATGTACTACCATTTCGGTAAATTGGACCACTACGGCAATCACCAGAATAAAACTGAGCGTGCGTAAATAGAGTAAATCGAAGGGGGCAAGCAGATACTGATCGACCAGATAGCTGCACACTGAAGCCAAAGTCAGTACAAAGGTGGTGGCTAATGACATGCCAATGGCCGTTTCAAGCTTTCCGGAAACGCCCATAAAAGGGCAGAGTCCCAGAAATTTAACCAACACAAAGTTGTTAACCAGAACGGTACTGATCAATAAAAGTAAAAATTCGGTCATAATAGCTTGGTTACGTACAAAGGCGCGTTATTATGCGCTGAAGCACGAATGATAACAACCGTTAGCCTGTATGGGTATTAGCAAACGGACCAGGCACTCCAGCCGGAAAACGGTATCAAAGCGGTGTAGGCTTACCTATGTAGTACCCCTGACAACCATCAATAAATAGTGAGTCCAGCATATGCTTTTCTTCTTGTGTTTCTACCGACTCCGCAAAAACCCCAACACCGATACGGTGTGCCAAATCGATCATTAAACGCAAGAAGTACTGATTGTTTTTATCGTCATCAATATGGCGGGTGTAGCTGCCATCCATTTTTATATAATCAGGTTTTAAATCCCGGAAAAACTTAAACGAGGTGATGCCAATACCAAAACGTTCAACGGTAATACGGGCACCAGAGCGATGAGCCATGTCGATAAAGCGTTTGCTGGTTTTCAGGTTTTGTTGCAAACCATACTCAGTGACTTCGAAGATAAGCTTAGAGGCTATGGTGGCATCCTTTAACAAGCGCCGCTCCAGCCAGATAATAAATTGATCATCATGCACAGAGCGAGCCGACAGATTCAATCCAAAATACTGATCCTGCAGGTTTTTATTTTTAATGGTGGTAAGAGCTGTTTCAATGATCAAGCGATCCAAAGCGACAATTCTATCCAGTTTTTCAGCCATTGCCAGGAAAGATGCGGTTGGCAAGACCTGGCTTTCCTGAGTTTTGAAGCGAACCAGGATTTCGGAATAGGCTTTTGCTGCACGGCTGGATGGTTGAATACTCTGGTACAGTAAATCCAAACGACAGTTTGCCAGTACGTCATCGATTACATTCCGCCAGTTTTGATTGCCATAGCCATAACTTGCAGTCTCTAAACCAGAGGATTCTTTTTGTAAGTGCCAGGCATTGGTTTGTTTGGTTTGTGCCAGGCTGATGGAGGTATCAGCGATAGCTAGCAGTTCCCCCAGAGCCCGACCACTTTCGTAACTGACCAGGCCGGTATAGGCGACTGAGTCCAACTCTGCCATCCTTTGGTACTCATTCAGTCTGCTTTGTAATTGAAGGGCAAAGTTTTCTGCTTCTTTGGGGGTGACTCTGGGCAACAAAGCGCCAAAGTCAGAACTGTTCAGACGGAATAATTGACCACCCGGATACGCCTGGACAGCTTTGACTAAAATGGCACAGACTTCTTGAATGTATTTATCGCCTTCCTGATAGCCCCGGGCCTGATTCAGGCTTTGCAGCTCAGTGCAGCGGCAAATGGCAAAGATGCCGAAATCTACTTTATTGTCCTGACTCAACTGCTCCTCGTAAAACTGCACAAAACGATTTCGATTGGGCAAGCCGGTTACCTGATCTTTGAAAGCATCCTCGGTGATTTGCCGGGCGTTGGCAGACATGTCATGCAAGCGCTTTTTGGCCTGATGTGCAAAGTGTTGCAAGCTGTCAGCAGTGCGCTCAAAGCCGGCAGGCAGCTTCGTGGTATCGACCGGCAGTTCTGGATTATCGGACAACAGGTCAAGTAACAGGCCCACTTTATTACTGGCTTGTTTTAATCGCAGTTGCTGCCACCACAGTAGCAACGGTAGCATCAACAAAGAAATCACAGCCACCACTAGCAGGGTAAACCAGAGCTGCTGACCGAAAGCTTCTATTCGGTGCTGGTGCTGTAAGCTATAACGAATGCGGAGGTTCCACGATTGGCTTTGCAGTTCCTGACTGACAAACTCAAAACCATGCCACTGCAGCAAAGACTCGATAAAACCAGCCGGACTTTGAGAGCTGCGGACGCTGAATACTTCGGTGCCATCTTGGTGCATGATATGCAGTTGCGCAGGGGCTAACAGTTGCTGTAGTTGTCTGCCCAAAGTCTCGGCTTCGATGCCATGGTGGTTTTGCAGCAGTTGTTGTATCGTAGCTCGGGCCAATTGCTCATCCGATTCAAGCTGTTGCTTGGCGTAATTCAGCTGAACAAAAGTAACAGAAGCACAGAGCAGTGCTGTCATGAATAACTGTATGCATAGAAGCTGTAACGTTGTTTTCATTAAGCCGGCCACCTGCACTGAGAACGTTCCATGTTTAACTCTATAAATAAGTTATAGTCCTGAAGAGCGGATTAAAGCAAAAAAACGTGCAAAAATAAATCTTTATAGTGCGGAATTTTGACAACTGAGCTTGTGGCTCCCCAGGTTGGGCTCGAACCAACGACCTACGGATTAACAGTCCGCCGCTCTAACCAA
>NZ_JAUGZK010000016.1:0-85263 GCF_036327005.1 Alkalimonas mucilaginosa | reverse complement strand
GCTGCCCACACATAGTTCGTCCACGACGCTTTTTGTGCGGCTCTGGCCGGACTGATTGAGCAACTGCCGCCAAAGCTAAGGTAGCGATGCCTCGCCTCGCACCAATCGGACACCAAAACGCTCGTAAGGGTTACGCCGATATTGCATGACACTGCCACCTCTGAAGTTGACAATAAAGACTTGCTCAAAATCGCTTTCAGACTTTCCGTTTTGAACCGAAGTAGACGTCCAAAACCTTTCGCTGGGTGTATCCGGGAAAGCATTGCTATTAATTTTCGGCCTGTCAAAATCACTACCATGGCAGCTGCCGTCTGTGTGAACAACATAACGCCCATCTGGCCGCGCTGATAGGCTGCGGCCCGCCGGACACAGCACCAGTGTATCCAGCTCATCCGCTGTAGGTAATCGCCAGTCGCTATAACCAGCAAAGCTGACATTTTTTGCAACGTTTTGCGCTTCTTCCCAACTCATTGCCCAGGGTGTTCTTTTATCCACTCTGATGCAGGCACTGCCTGTCCACTCATGCAGCCCCTGAACGCAACGCATCCAGGTGAGGTTAGTCTGAATATCGGTAACAGTGCCATCGCCATTATCCCGATAACGGTCATCTATCAGCCCGTTCGCGGAGTTGGTTGCCGCCGGTGGAACAAAAGACTGCGACTCTGCCATTTCCACCGCTGCCGGCAAACTGAGTAACCAGTCCTTGGCATATCTTTGATTCGCCCACTCAAGCAGTTCTGGGCAAAAATTGTTGGTACCCGCCTTTAAGCTTGCCTGCAATGGCCCGTGATCTCCATACCGCGCCCCGGTATCACTTTCACTACCAGAACTCCATACTTGTGTAAGCCGTTTGCCTGAAATAGGGTCAAAGATGGCGTGAATGTAGCTAGCCTCATAGAATTGACGTGGCATATGACGATTCTCGATCGAAATCTCTAGAGCCACAACCAGGACATCTTGATGACAAAGCTGAGTGTAAAATGCCTCAGCCAGTTTTCCAGATATACGGGGGGCGTCACTAATCAAATGTCCCTGCTGTTCACTGCGGCTGTTCCGCAAGCGTAAATACACTACCTCTAAATCATCCAGATCCTGCTCCACACGCAGTCGCTGCTGCTCCTCTGACAACGGTATCCTCATTCCTTCTTCATTGAAAACTTCACCGCTAAACACAGTGATATCGGGAAGTTCCCGGTTTGGTAAAAAAGCAGGCTCGGGAGCCTCCTTATTCGCCATGTTCGCTGGCGTATCTAGTGGCTGACAAGCAGCAAAAAAACACAGCACAGGCAACGCAAGCAAAAAATTTCGATAAAACAAACTCATTTCATCTCTCCTGTTTACCGGGCCTATCCTATTTGGCAATTAATGCCGGGGCAAAGCGGTGGCGGGCAGGGTTTATAGTGTTAAAACACAGCTCCCTGAAAGGAGCTGCCTAAAATCCACTGATCCCGCGTTGCATCTGCTTGAAAAATACAGGAAATGTTCTTAAACAACCGTAGGCTGGCCTGTAAGGCGGAGGGAAGGATAACCCAAAGTAAAGATGGCTATATTCCGAAATAATTTCTAAAAAACACGGCTTACATCCTGCACCAACACGTTCAGCCAACCTATTAACACTTAAAAGTATCACTTCGCTAAGTGTTAACAGCCTGGTTCAACATAAGCCCAATTGGATTGAATATCAATTGCCCGAACTCCACGATTAGACGGAATCATCGCATCAAACATATCAAACTTGATACGCTTCAATTGCTCAGGCCTGATATCAAAGAAATCATATAAATTAAAGCGGTTGGTAACGGATTGCCCCGGCGCTAATCCTATGGTTTCTAGTCCATCTTTATTAAGGTCAAATACTAGTGCCTCCCCCTGAAACATCGCCAAGCTATCATCACTATTCTGCACCAGAAACTGATTTGCAATATATCGCCCATCGCCACCAAATTGCTCTAATGGCAACTCAAAGCTGGTAATTAACTGAGGCTGGCTTTCATAGGCTATATGGCTAACGTTCGTGAGTGTCAAACTGACCATTAAAACTTTGCCCGGTACCTTGCAGTGCACAACCAGCTCTGCAGATAATGTCACCGGGTAGGCTAAATTGTACTCCTGCTCTTTTGCTTGCACTGCAGTAGCCATCAGTACCAATAAAAAGATTACCGTCCATTTCATTGAAGTTGCTCCCTGATGCAATGGTCATCAAATATAAACGCATCAGACTCAACCCTCACGTGACGCATACTGCCATCAGCTAAAATAACGCCATACCATAAGGCGCTGTATCTGACAGTTTTAAAACCCGACTCTGGAATCACATAACGCTGCTCCAAATTCATGATGCTTTTGAGTACCCCACCTGCAGGCAGCACCACACTGATGTCCTCCAATACACGACTTCGGTAATGCAAACTATTGGTCATCTTGCGTTTTGCAATATCCTTTCCAAGGCTAATTGTAACGTCATAATCATTCCAATACCCAGCAGAGTCAACATAAGCCCTTGATAACCTTATAGGCTCCGCTGAACGGTTGTAAAAGTGTACTATCGCTATATAAGGTCGCTGACAAGTTACCTCCAGTTTAATATCGACAACATTTTCCAGTATAGGTAAATCATCATTGTAAGCTGCAGCGACTGAGGCAAACAGCATAAGTAAAACACCGCTAATTCGCATGTTAACTCCTACCATACTTCGAGAAACAACAGCTCGAGAAAGTATGTATCCTGAATGTTTTTTATAAGCTTGCTCTCTCGCCCGGTTTCCCAAGGAGGGATACTGAATACGGCTACGCGACGACTCTCGACATACACTCTTGCCTGCGGCAACGTGTAACGACCATCATGGTCCATACCTATCTTATGAGAAAATTCATGCACAATAGTTGACGCTTGGTATTTGGCCGTCATATCCCAAAATGGGGTATTCAGGTAAACTTTGCCATCTTGATGCATGGCATCATGCCCAACAACATTTTTTTGCCTAAACACCGCTGATGGATCCTCCTTTGCCGCTCTAAGCTCAATATCGATGGCATGAATCAAGGGTAACAAATTGCTTTGCAATACATGAAAAAGTGCGTCATTACTGTTTTCCAAGCCATAAAAGTACGCAATTTGATCACGCAACTCGCGATCTTCAGTACTTAATAATGCGCCATCGCCCGATAGCACAGCGACCATTTTACCCAATACAGGCAATGCCAAAGTTACCCTGTCAGAAAATGTATCTTTCTCTGTTGAGATTAAAGGCGATACCAGGCCAGGAACATTTCTCGGATAACCTTTGTGAACACTCCACTCCCGACACTCTTCCTCACTTTGCGCCGCCCACACATACTGGGTCACAGGCTCTTTGGGAGCTGCCCACACATAGTTCGTCCCCGAAGCCTTTTGGGCGGCTCTGACCGGGCTGATTGGGCACATGCCGCCACCGCCACCAGGTGGTAAAAACCAACCACCGCCGGCTCCTCCTCCGGGACCACTGCCCCAGCCGCCTCCTACAGCGCCACCACCTGAACCATCTCCACCACCTGAACCATCTCCACCACCTGAACCATCTCCGCCACCTGAGCCCCCTCCACTTCCACCGCCTGAGCCTACGCCCGGGCCACTGCCCCAGCCTCCCCCTGGTATTCCAGGCTCTGCACTGTTGTAATTGCCTAAGCCTCTTGGCTCTGCCGCGGCAATCACTGCATTGTCTGCAGCTCTTCTCGCCCTGGCTATGGAAGATGCGGAGCCTTGACCCGCGACCTCATGGTTTAATGGGCAACCTAATGCCAACCTCAGCTGCTGGCAAAACCTTACAATTTACTTACAGCAAGCAATGAAATACGTTATCATCTTTGGTCAGAAAAGGCTGGCCAGGCGCTTCGCAAGTAAAGCCACATTGCCGGCATGAAAAACCCAAGCTTACGAGCTGCCATAAAAGCCCGATATGACTGAACCAACAGATATCCCCCAAAACCATCTGCCAGCTACAGAACCAAAGCTGTCGCTTATTAAGCAGTTAAAACTCATGCAGGCTTTAGGTAAGGCAATCTTCATGCCCTATTCGCTCCTCAAGCAGCATGCACCAACCACACAAATCCATCAGCTCCCGGCAGGACTTGAGCAGACACTAGCAAGCGATTATCACGCTGAACTCGCAAAGCTGGAGCAGCAACGCAAACAACTGATTAAAAATTGCTGGCCGATTCGCAAGGTAGCCATTCCATCCATTTTTATTGTAGTTATCGCCTGCTTGCCATTTCTGCACGAGACTTTTAGCATCCTGTTGATCTTGTTGCCACTGTGCTGGCTCAACCTCTGTGCCAAGATGCTGCAGGAAGGTCCGCTACCAGACTACAACCGCCTAAACCACCAGTTTCTTACCCGCTTACTGCCTGCTTTTGGTCGTCACTATGGCCGCTTTTATTACCACCCAAAGCAAAGCATTGCTCTTAACCGCTATCAAAACAAATTGTACTTTGGCACCAGCCGCCATCTGGCTAGAAGTATTCGCTCTGCCGAGCAAGATTATTATTTCCAAGGTACTTACCGGGGCTGCGATTGGGAGCTGGAGCAGGTTTGTCTGTATGGTTCGGGGGCTGAAGTGCTCTTTAAGGGGCATATGATGTGGTTCAATTTACCCCGTAGTTTTGATGGCATCACCACGCTGAATTTGGCATCCCCTCTAACCAGCTCGGCCCGGGTGCACCTGGAGCAAAGTCATTTTACCGATACATTCTGGGTGGACAGCACCAACCAAATTGCAGCAAGGGCCTGGTTAACCCCCGCGGTCATGGAGCGATTTACCGAAATAAACCGCCTTTGCGCTGGGACTATGCATGCCTATTTGGAGGGTTCCAGCTTGCTATTGCTACTACCGGGACTTGAATTTGCCAGTCCGCTCGATATCAATACTCCCATCAGCAGCTGTCTGGCAGGTCAGCCTTTTATCCAGGAGCTGGCGCAGCTTTTTGCCTTAATGGATACCTTATTGGCTCAGTTTCCACATGAACCCCATTCAGCACAAAAGGATAGCTAATGCGAACCCTTATTTACCTGTTTATGGCCATAGCTTTGTGGTATGGCTTTGCCATGTCGCTGAATCAGACTGTAAAGCTACGCACAACAGGCCAGGCAGTCGATGCGATCATTACAGGTTTAGAGAAAAGGCATGATTGTCGCCAGTGCAATACAAAGCCAATCGTCCGTTACACAATCACATCAGGACAAACTCTGGAGCAAGTTATTTCTCGCAAGCGCTACACAACGCCATGGGATAAAGGCTCTACCATACCAGTGCTCTACAATCCGGAGGAGCCCTCCTCAGTTAAAAGTGCTGCATGGAGTGATCTCTGGTCAGCGGTAATCGTGTTTGGTGCAGCTGCCGCAGGCTTTACCTTACTGTGGATAAGACGCCTGCTGTTGCCTGCAAGTGCCAGAAATCAGAAGCTAAAAAATCTAACGTTGTTGTTGCTCGTTCCGGCTTATTATTGCTTTATGTTTTCTGCACTTAGTGCCATCTGGCGGGGATAACTCCGGCTGCTGAATATGTGGCGGTTAAGCCGTTTAAAATATAAAGCCTGCCAATCACAGCTCCTGCTGGCAAAACCTTACAATTTACTTACAGCAAGCAATGAAATACGTTATCATCTTTGGCCAGAAAAGGCTGGCCAGGCGCTTCGCAAGTAAAGCCACATTGCCGGCATGAAAAACCCCAAGCTTACGAGCTGCCATAAAAGCCCGATATGACTGAACCAACAGATATCCCCAAAAATCATCTGCCAGCTACAGAGCGTGCTCAGCGCTGGAGGCAGCTACAACGCATTTCAGCCAATAATGGCCATGACCACGGGGAGCCCTAAATGCCCCAAGCAAACAGTGTGGATGATCCTCTGGAACAGGCTTTTCGGCGAAATAACGACCAAAGCCTGACCAATGCGCTGCTGAAAACAGAATACAAACGATTCTTTGGCAAACTGCGCTTTAAAAAAGCTCGGTCAAACGCCGACGCCACGTTAACAGAGCAACTGCCCGCTATTTGCAGTAAAGACATAACCCGGCTGGAGCAGCAGCGCCAACAGCTGCTACTTTCAACCCGCCCTCTTCGCATGTTTTGTTTCCCAGGCTTGCTGATCATCAGCCTGTTACTTGCCGTAGTGGCTTTTCAAAGCACAAGCCCACTCCCGACCACGCTGCTGGTCTTACTGGCGGCCTGGATTTTCATACCACGCCAAGTGGTGAAAGAAACACTGCTGGACGACTATCAAGCACTTGATAATGACTACCGCAGTACCTTGCTACCGGCAGTGCTGCACAACTTCGGGGATATTCGGTATCAACGCCAAGGAGCTATGGCGCTGGACCATCTGAAAAAACAGCTGCATTTTGGCACCAGCCATATTCAAGTGTCTCAAGTTATTCGCAGAATAGAGCAAAGCGATCATTTTTATGGGCACTATCGTGACTGCCCCTGGGTGCTGCAACAAGTGCGATTTTACAATCACAAACAGCAAACTTTATTCCGTGGTCATATACTGCTGGTGCAGTTACCGCAAAGCTTTGCCGGTACCACCACCTTAAATATGTTTTGCACCGCGCCCGGTGCATCCAGGGTACACCTGGAGAAAAGCCATTTCACTGAAACAACCCGGGTTGAAAGTACCGATCAGATTGCTGCCAGAGCCTGGCTTACCCCTGCCGTGATGGAGCGGCTGACACACATTCGAACCTTGTGCCCCGGTATCATGAGAGCCCATTTAGAGGGCTCAACTTTATTGCTGTTGCTGCCAGGCATGGCTTTTGCCAGCCCTTTGGACATCAATACCCCCATCACGCACAACCTGGCCGATGTTCCCCTGTTAAAAGAAGTGCAGCAGCTGTATTTGCTGCTGGACGCCATGTTAAAACAATTTCCTACAAGGCCGGAGCAACCTAGATGAAAACCTTGTCTCAACCCAGTGTATTCAGTACCAGAACTGCACTTAGCACCATCTTGCTGTTGCTTACCATACTCTGCTGGAACATGACGATGAAACAGCTTGCATCCAGCCTAGCGGATGTTCGAGATACCGAAGTCAGCCTAGGTGTGATTATTGATGTCCAGATTGAGGGCAGTGCCGTCTATCGACGAAACAGAAAGCTAACCAGCAAACCAGTGATCCGCTACAGCACAGCTAATGGTCAACACATTGAGCAAGCATTCGATCGACGACGGTTTACCAGTATCTGGGATAAAGGTAACACCATTCAGGTACGCTATAAAACACAGCAACCGGAACAGGCCGTAGTACAGGAGTTCAGTACCCTCTGGGCGGAAGGCGTTGCATCATTACTTTTTGCTATTGGCTTGACCCTGCTTTGCATCCGGCGATTTTGGCAAGAACCAGCCCAATCATCCCGGCAAGTCAAAGAAAATAAAAGCCTTTGCCTGATAGCGGGTGTTTTGCTGTTGCTGGCAGGATTTTTGGTGATGATGCTGTAAGTTTTTCTGATAACTTGGAAATAAACAAAGTACCATGAGCAATCCGATGGAAACAACACAATGCCAACCGATGGCTGCAGAGTTAAAACTATCGCGCGCTCAGCGCTGGAGGTTTTTAGCAGCTCTGTATGCCGGAGAGCTTCAGTGGCTATACCGTGCCCTGGCCCGCCGCCCGGCTTTGAAGCCCACCAGCAGCGAACTCTCACCAGAGCAAGAACAGTACCTGGCTCAGAACCATCAGGAGGTATTGCAGCAACTGGAACAGCAGCGCCAGCAACTGGTACGCAACTGCTGGCCCATCCGCAAGGTCGCTTTTCCCGTGTTAGCCATCTTTAGCCTGGTGTGCATGCTTTTGTTCGCTCATGGCGCGGGGACAGTGGTTATTGTTATTTTGCTGCTCTGGTGCTGGTTTCATTTGCCAAAACATATGTTAGATGAAGGGATCCTGCCCGGCTATGCCCGCTTAAATCATCAGTTTCTTACCTACTTATTGCCTGCCATTGGCAGCAAATATGGCAGTTTTCATTACCAGGCCGGGCAAAGCATTGCGCTAAGCCGCTTTCAAACCCGGCTGTACTTTGGTACCCGCCACCTTAACCTGAGAATCCGCCAGACCGAGCAAGCCAACTACTTTCATGGGAACTACCGCGGCTGCGACTGGGAGCTGGAACAGGTTAAGTTGTATGGCCCCCATAAACAAAAAGGAACTACGGTGCACTTTGAGGGCCATATGCTAATCCTACAGCTGCCCCAAAACTTTCAAGGCATCACCACTTTAAACCTGGCCTGCCCTTTAGCCAGCGCAGCTCAGGTGCACTTGGAGCAAAGCCGGTTTAGTGACCGCTTTCGGGTCGAAAGTACCGACCAGGTGGCGGCCAGAGCCTGGCTGACACCTGCGGTGATGGAACGACTTAGCAGCATCAGTCCAAACAGCTTAAGCCCTGTGCATGCACATTTGGAAGGCTCCAGCCTGATACTGCTGATCCCAGGGCTGCGCTTTGCCAGCCCTTTGGCGCTTGATACGCCTATTGCCAGCTGTTTGGCAGGCCAGCCTTGCATCCAGGAGCTGGAGCAGCTTTTTGCCTTAATGGATACCTTGCTGGGACAGTTTTCGAGCTTGCCCGCCCGCCCCGAGGAAATAAAATGAAGCGTATCCTGTTGTTTCTGATGCTGGCGATCCCTTTTTGGTATGCTGCGCTGTCGACAGCAAAAAGCTCGGTCAGCTTTCTTACCCAAGGCGAAACTGCTAGCGGAGTGATTACCAGCAGGGTGCTGGAAAGCGGTTGTCGTAGCCCTAGCGGCAAAGGTTGTACTATTGAATTGACCGTGGCCTTTGAAACAGCGGACGGGCAAAGACTGCAACAAAGGTTTAGCAGTCAAGCTGCTTATTACAGGGATTATCAAACAGGCGACCCACTGCCTATACGCTATAACACCTCGGAGCCAACGCAAGCCATGCTCATAAACTGGCAGAGGATTTTGAGGGACATACTTTTCTATGGCAGTGCAGTGATAAGTTTTTCGCTGATCTTAATCCGGCGACTGATGCCGTCCGCAAAAAAATGCAGCCAGACGACCCTGGATACCAGGCTGTTGCTACTTATTCCGACTTACCTTTTTGGTTTACTGGCACTTTTTATCCTTATGACAACTTAGGGCCTGCAAACAGCATAAGAATGATAACGGCAAAGAAACCTTAATGCCGCAACAGCGCGATGCAAACAGCGCAACAGATCCCTTGGAGCAGGCTTTTCGGCGTAATAACGACTAAAGCCTGACCAATACACTGCGCTAGCAAGCCTTTAGCAAGACTGCTGTGCATTTTCACATAGCAATAGCAGGGGTATCTAGCATCCAGCTTCCATTACCATCCAAATCGAAAAATGTGCAGCCGGTGCTGATGCGTTTTGTTGGCGTATCAGTGCTATAACCCAAGTATGTAATCCTCGCATAACGCTCTATAGGGTAACTGCTGTATTGTCTAGGAATATCCGCTTTGTCCAGGATGCGTATTCGCGTTATTTCATAGCTCACATGTCCATACTTTGCCCAGTAACCTTGGTGTTTATTTACAATGTTCTCTAACAATCCTTCAAGTGCAGCCGTTTTTTGTTCTGCCGTCCAGTCGGCCGGTGTTCTTTTCTCAATTTTCAGCTCCAAAAAAGGGCGCAGCAAATTTATATCCTGGTTATTGTAAGCTGCCCAGCTAATGTCACAGATTTCAGCCAGTTTCGCCTTTTCATCTGCCAATGCCGGCATAGCAGCCAGTAACATGGCTCCATAAACGAGTTGTTTCATATCATTCTCCAAGCCCCCGCAGCAAAAAGCTACGGGGTTTAATTATTAGTGCAAATGTTCCGGCTGTAAGTTTTCCAAATACCATTGCACCTGATTATGGTTAACCTCCCCAGCTGGGCCTACCTCAATCAGATAGGTTTTAATGTCGGTTGGCAACAGATCACGTCCTTCCTGTTCATCACCACTGACTGAAACAACATCCCCAGAAAAATCAATGTAGTAGGTACCAACACCATCGTCAGCTTCAACACCCACCAACTGCACAATATGCTGACCAGCGGTTAACGCTACTTCAATAGGGCCTATCTTGCGCTGTGGTGATGGGTCATTACGGATAATCTGGCCATTTAATCGTAACTGGAACACATCATCCAGCAAGTTGCCATTATCACCATAAGTGATATACACCAGGTAAGGCACAGTGAAGTTAACTGCATTACTTAACTGCCCCAAAACCTCCACCGTAACATCGCCAGTACGAACTCCATTTGGCACCTCGACTTCAAGACTTTGCGCTGAAACTTGTAGAATATTTGCGACTATACGCTCTCCATGCACTCCAGCGAAAGTCACAGTGTTATCTTCACGATTTGCAGCAAAACCAATACCTTCAAGCAAAATCACATCACCTGGTTTTCCTTCCTCTGGAGTAATATCACTAATAATGACCCCATCAGCAACTACGATATCTTTCGCTGACTTTACCTCATCACCGTCATAAGTTAGGTACACTTCAATAGTCCCTTCAATACTCTCAATAAAGCTACTCGGCAAGGTCACAATTACACGAGTACCTTCAAAATTTACAACTGCATCCTTGCCATCAAAAGGATGCTCATTAGTCGGGTTTGCTGAGTCTACAAATTTAAGAGTCGGTAAAATATCACCTCTTGGATCGTACCAGCTACGATAAATTGGAGGAAAACCGGAGCCATATACAGTTATTTGCACATCGCCCTGCTCTCTGGAAACAACGCCTGGGCGCACATCCGCAATTTGTAAACCCCAAACAATGGTAAAATCAACTTTGGGTGGGACCTGTGTAAACTCATAAATAACCATTCCCATAGAAGCAACAGCATCAATTACTTGCCCTGCTTTGTATGCTGTTTTTATTTGACCCCATATTGGAACAGCCTTCTCCGCAGTACTTCCAGCTAATGCCTGAATAGCATCTTCAGGTGTTAAGCCAAACTCAACAAGAATAGTTTCAAATAGTTTTAACCTACCAAATGCAGGGGGCAAACCTAAGATATGATCTACCTCTTCAACCCAAATATGGTGAACAATCTCCATTAAGTGTTTAAAAATATCACCCGTAGCAATATCATCTTTGTCTAAAAGCTTATCAACCTCTTCGCCTATTTTTGGCACACGGCTAGTAATTATCCTAGACATTGTCTCAAGAGATTTTTTTGTATTAGCCTTAATACCCATTTCTTCAAAGATCAGCATGAATTTACGAATAATAATGCCATCAATAATTGTACGAGTTACTAGATGCTTTTTAGCATTTCTAGCCAAAATATCATAATCATCGCTACCAAATGGATTATAGGGGCTCGGACCTATATTGATATTTTTAACGCCAGGAGTAATAATCTGATAGAGACAATTCCTGTATAGACATTCATCATATAATACATCATTGGACCATGCAGGGATCCCCAAAAAAGTAGAAGATACAGGTCCAATCATATCTGTATGCCAAGGGTAGGTAATATGCCCTTTTATCGGGTTATTCAACATATCATTGGAGATATCCAGCTCGCCCTTCTCGTCAAGCGGATAAATTCGTGCACTCAAGTACAACTGCGTTCTATTTTGTAATTCACTACAACCGTTATAACTTAGAAGCCCCCAAAAACCACCGCTCTTACAATTGTGAGATCTGTATGAATAGCCTGCCATCTGCCAATTCTTCAAGGCTTGCATCGTCATAGTGAAGTAACCATCCAGATAGTCAATAACAATAGGCTCAGCCGTGTTGTTTGCTTCTCCTGCCTGTATAGAAACCTGACCAGACTGCTGCAAAATCTGATATATCTGTTTGCTTACAGCTGAGTAGTCGACAGCTGCAGCTTTGGAGTAATCAGCATAAGAGACTACAGTTTGCGGGTTGGAGGATAACTCTTGCCATTGTTCGTAGCTAATACTAAACAACCCCTGCTGGATCAAATCCTGGTACACCTGAGTTGTTTCTGTCGAAATTTCAACGCTCTGCTGACCAGCAAAACGGATAGCTGAAGCTAGCTGCTGCAGCTCTCCATTGCTATCATACTGATACAAATGCAACGATTTATTTTGCGCAGAAGATAAAGGTAGCACCATCTGTTGGCTGAATGGTTGTAATGCATCGGTTTGAACACCGCTGCCGATATACAGTTCTCCGCCAAACTCTGCTGTCGCCGATACACTCACCGTGCTGTTGATATCGTAACTGATTTTATTGCTGATGCCATTCGGCCCGGCTACATGAAACTCACCTGCACCAATATCTTGTGGTACCCGAACACGAATCATATCTGGGCGAACACTAACAACCGGGTAAGCTTTACCATCAAAAATAACTTCAGAGCCTGTTGTAAAACCTGCACCATAAATAGTCAGCTCTTCGCCTGCTACCAGGGTACGGAAAGTACTACCAACAATCACTGGCGAATTGGCCGGTTGAGTATCCAAGGAATAATACTCTGTTCTCTTATTATCAATTACCACAAACAAGTGCGTTCGCTCTACCTCAGGCATTCTGAACAGCAAACCTTCACTCAAAATAAGCTCTGGACGTAAGTTAATCGGAGCACCTCCTCCGACTAGCCCAATGATAATGTCATCCTGAGATCCTAACAAACCATCACCTCTTATTTTGACCATATCACCTGCACGGTAATGCGATCGAGCTACACCGCGATCATAAAAACCAGACAAACTCAGAATCAGAATGGCATCAGGCCCGCTGAATGGTGCTTCCGCGATCGGGGTAAGGCGATCATTATCCCAGGTATCCAGCAAACCATCGCCATCATCGTCCAGATCTAAAAAGTCCGGAATGCCATTGCGGTTGGTATCCACTGGTCGCAGCGGGTCCGGCCCAACCTCAATGCTATCTGGTATACCATTGCCATCACTGTCAAAGTCCAGGAAGTTAGGCACCCCATCGCCATCAGCATCGCCAATGCCTTTGATCCGATCAGGAATACCATCGCCATTGCTGTCGGTATCCAGAATATTTGGAATGCCATCGCCATCGAAGTCCAGTTCATCACAGGTGGTAGCAAAAGCGACTTTCCACAAATCCAGAATGCCGTCGCCACTGGAGCTTTGCCGTATTGGCTCTACCCCCATAGCCCGCATTTGCTGATCATCCACACCGTTACCGTTAGAATCCAGAAAGACCGTCACGCTATAGCCAAAGTCCGGGCCACCTTTAGAGTTTTGATCGGCAATAAGCAAAAACAACTCCCGATCTTCGCGTACAACATAGTTAATGGCAACAATGCCATAATGTGCCGGAGCGCCTCGGGATATACGACCAAAATTCAGCGCATTACCATCTAAGCCGGCAAAGCTCAGCAAAGGCTCAAAGGCGGAATCCAGATCAGTTTTCCGCAGTACCGCTGTAACCGATTGCCCTTGCCTGGCGGCAAAACGGAACATATCGGCATTGTCCGAATCTGATGAGATAGCCCCGGAGATCCTAAAACCCGGATTTGCCAGACTTAACTGATGGTTGGTATTAACCGCCAAAGCCGGGTTATCATTGGGTTCTGTATCGGCATACTCCGGATAACGACTACGGGTAGGGTCAAATGGAAAGTCATCCATGCAATCCGGTACGCCATCACCATCCTCATCTTTATTCAGCCAGGTACCAAGAATGATCTCTGGATCAGCTGGCTCGCCGGGGTTGACCGGATTTGGGTTGCCAGGATTTGGAGTACCCACATCGTTCTCGTTTAACTCGCTGTTACAGGCTGTCATTGATAACACTGCTGTTAACAGTAAAGCCATGCTGAACGGTTTAAGTTTCATGTTTAAATCCCTGCCATGATTTACAAACTAAATTACATTCTGGGTCAATTGTGCATCTGTTCGAATACTTAAACATCCGTTTGGAATGGTAAGCACTCCTTTTTGCTTCAGCACCTTAAGGAATCAACTGCCAGTTTCCTGAATCCTTGCGCTCAAAGCCACAGCTGATGCCTATATGACCATTTTCAAAGGTATAATCGACATTTACATTTGCGATATGCTCTGCTGTTACACCAGGCTTCGATAACGCTACTTGCCGAGATATCAAGCCAGTTGTTGAAGTAATTCGCTGCTGCCGACTTACCATGTCATCAAGCAAAGCTTCCAATGCTTGAGAGTGCTGCTCTACTGCTTGGGGATCAAAAAAACCGAGTAATTGCTCCCTGTCATTTTGTTCCAATGCCAACAGCCACATTTTGCATTTTTCTACAAATATCTCCTGACTGTTATCCTGCGCACGAAATTGGAAGTTTGGTTCGGATGCCATTGCCAATGAGCTACTAAACAAGAACAAACACAAAATTTTTCTATATAAACCTGACATTATTTATACCCCACTTTGTCTTGCCATAACTCAATAGACTGCCCGGTGTTGCTATCGAAAAACTCGCAATTTAACACCCCTTGATTTGGCTCTGCTTTCACATGAATCAGCAGGTGCGTGCTAAACTGATCACCTTCATCAAAATCAACACTGGCCGATGGCTCCCCTCGAACAACCTCAACATTCGACGATAAACAAATGTAGTAAGTGGCACGGTTATCAGGAACCGTGATTCCAATAAGACTTAGTTCTCGTTGGCCTGGCTCAGTCGGCACAGTAACCCGATGGTTACGCCTGCTGGTATCAGACTCACTGACAACTCGACCATCCAATACAACCTGGAAACTATCATCAAGCAGGTTACCATTGTCACCATAGCTGATGGTGATCTCAACCCGGGTAACTTCCACATCAAACTCAGCTAAAGAGCCATCAACCTCCAGTCTCAATATGCCGCTGGCTGCATTATCCGGCACAATGACCGTCAATTGCTGTGAGGTAGCACGCCTTACCAAAGCGCTGACCCTACCGCCATTTTCAGCAACAAAAGTTACATTGTTATCCGAGGGAATTGCAGAAAAACCATTGCCATTCAACACCAACTCTTGACCTGTAAACACAGGATCAGGAGTCACGTTATCAATACTTAAGCCCTGACCAACAGTGATGTAATTAGGAGAAGTATCATGCTCAACAGAGTTAGCACTTTGATGAGAGCCAAAAATTAAATCAACCGCAACCCTGGAGTCAGGCTGTAAACTCAACCAAAACTGTCCAGGAATATAAACTGACGCTTCATTGCAGGCCGCATTGTATGAGTAATGCCTGAAAAGCTCGCCACGATTATTCATTTCATGTTCGTAACGGGCCCCGTGAACAATGTCGGTTAGGACGACAGTAGGATAAGTATCACGGAAGATTCCTTTAATAGGGCATAAGCCAGTTCCTTTAAACTCAAGACTAACCGTATGATTTGATATTTCTACAACTGGTGGCGTCATTTCAAGCAAACGCAAACCCCAGGTGACTTTAAAATGATAGTACTGTTCCAGATGCCACAATTCATACCAGGAACGACCGATATTAGCCCCCCGGCTAATTGCTTCTAACACCTGAATGCTGTTCAGAATGACATTCAGCCCAGGCACAAACGAGCTGGCAACACGCTGAACTACAGCAATACCTACTGCACGCAAATATCCTGCAATATCAAATCCCATGGCTGCGTAAATCGCACGCACTAAGGGTCCTGGATTTAATGTTAAAATGCCTTGCCGTTCATTTTCCAGAATGTTTTCCAGCTCTTGCATAATATCTGTCATTTCAGCTTCCGATACATACCCATCTTCGAAAGCCACTTCTATCGCATTAAACAGAGGTGGTAATGCAGAAATTACTAAGTCTGTAATATGCATCCCTGTTTCAAAACCATTTCGGTCTTTAATATAACCCCGCGGCGAAAAGCCTCCTTGAGTAGGCCCTAAACCACCAGTCAGTGCATCATGGGTCAATTGAATGGTTGGCCAGATTGCCCGGTCAATCAAATTTCGGATAAAAAGCTTTTTCCGCACAGCTATCTTTTCGCTATCCGTCAACTCAAGGCCTTTGTTGCCGGGAGTTATTACTTCGACTAAGCAGTCGCTATATGGGCAGACCTTTAGCAGCTTATCGGACGACCAGATAGGAAATGAAAATGCAGCAAAAGATACTGGTGAATTCATGTCTCGATCGACATAAGAGTTGATATGGCGATAAACCTTTTGTTGACCTTCAATATTTGGCTCAAAACCAACCGCCGGAGAGCTGCTGATGCGCTCAATAGCATTATCATATTCAATATCATACACAGCTGTACTCAAATACATCTGTGTACTATTTTTTAGTTCGGTATAGCCGTCATATCGGAATAAACCCATTATGCCGCTTCTGGTTGGTTCAAGGTTGATGCGATCTTGTGAGTCATCGGGAGTGATGATTGGACGCTGACTATCAGGATCTGCGGCTACTCTCACACGCTCAACTTTCATTTGTTGCAAACGGCCCAGTTGCTGCCGGCTCAATTGAGATTTAGACGACGCAAAAGCATTGATACTTTGTGTTAAAGCCTGTTCTAACTGTTGTTGTAACTGAAAAACCTGCTGTCGTAACGCCACATTAGAAAAAGACGAAAAACTTGGGTCGTTCAAGACGCCAGTAGAAAAATATTCTTTAAAATCTGTATACTCTTCAAGCGCGGCGAGCGCAGCTCGTAACTCGTTTCCTTTCACTAAAGACAACGACTGAAACAAGCCATGCAACACAACCGTTTCGGCCGTGGTTTCAAGATCCAGAGTCAATTTACTGTTTTGCTCATCGTAAATACCAGACAATATCTCGATAAGTTCCGCACCGGACCACCAGTACACTGAAACTGCTCCTAACTGACCGGCTTTAACCTGCAATGTGACACTTGCATCGAGCTGTGTTGGGCTTAAAGGAATTTCTTCATCAGATGCATCACTGACCAACAGTAAAACATCATCAGCAAAAACAGCCTGTAATGCTGGCGGCAGCGCAACCGATACATCCAAGCTACGCCGCGCGGCTATCTGGAGCTCGTTACTCTGACCAAATTCGTTCGCCAGGTAAATGGCACCAGAAGCAACATCACTTGGCGCAACAAAAGAAGCCTCGGATGAACTCAAGCGGTTAAGGCGAACTCGACTATTACTAAATACAATATAAGTAGTACTGCTTATGTTCCGACCGGTGACATAGACTGTTTCGCCACTTAAAATGCTCGTTCTATCCAGCTCAAATAGCTCAGGTGCTTTACGATCAAGAAGATTTAACTCAATTGTTCGCGTAGCTTTTCCGTCGACTACAATAAATGCCAGTAACTTTGTGCCGCCCACTGGGATATGGATATAATCAGGCACAGTAAACTCAGCCGTATTTTCTGAAAGGACGTTCAATGGAATATTGATCAGGTTTTCAGATAAGATATCGCCCGCTTTTCTTAGTACTAACACGGTGTTGTCTGGAACAAAACCTTGACCTTCAACGCGCGCTGCAGTAGCGGGCGAAACACTAAAAGCTAGCTCAATACCATTTTCTAGAGTCTTGTAAACTCTATCAAAGCGTACAGCATTTGGAGCTCCCTCGTCATGAGTTAATAATACGCTAAGTGGTTCACTGTCATAGATATCCAGTAAACCATCACCATCATCATCAATATCAGCATAATCTGGGATGCCATTACCACTGGTATCAAGCAAATGAGTGCCGGCAGCCAGGTGCTGACTATCGGGCACACCATCACCATCACTATCTAGATCAACAAAGTTAGGGAGCCCATCACCATCCATATCAAGCAGCCCCTCAATAGCATCGGCAATACCATCGCCGTCGCTATCCAGATCCAACCAATTTGGAACTCCGTCTGAGTCTACATCATGGTTCAAAACACCATTGATAAAAACCCAGTATTCATTACCATCCACAATACCATCACCGTCCATATCAGGATTTGTGGGGTCCATGCCTAAAGCTAACTCTTTGATGTCATCAACACCATCCATGTCGTTGTCAACAAAGGCTTCGAGTGTATAACTGAAGTCAGCAGAAAAGTTATTATATTTGTCAGCAACACTGATATTGTAATGCCCTGGCGCATCAGGTTTAAAAGATAATGTTTCCGCTACCCTACCAACAGGAGTCATTAAAGTAGGTACCGTCTGGATAACCTGGCCGCCATTCGTCAGCAAAGTCAAACGAGGCATAAATCGCACAGAGTCCCTGAAAATAATAAACGTAAAGCGCTTGTTTTCTGCAATATCGTCGGCAGTTATTTCAAATCTGAAAGTGTCAATATCCAACTCAGTATCAATAGCACCAGCTATACGGACAGGTAAGGTGCCAACAAAATTGGCTTGTGCGATATTGTTGTTAAACTCTTCCTCTACAAAAGTCACCAATGCCGATCTGTCTGGGTCGAAAGGGAAATCATCATAAATATCCGGAACGCCATCACCATCTTCATCTTTATTTTCCCAGGTACCTACCCATGTATCGGGCTCTTCATCCGGCTCATCTGGTTCGCTTGGTGGTGGCACTGGATTAACCGGGCTTACAGGGTTAGTAGGCGTTGAGTCGTTACTTTCGAGCTCACTATTACAGGCTGTGAGACCAACAAAAGCAGTTACCAAAATTGCCAGGCTTAGATATTTAAACTTCACGCTTAGATCCCTGTAGTGATATTCAATCATAAAATTACATTCTAAAAGGGGTTTGCATTCGCATGGTTGCTTCCGAAACCACAGCCAGATAGACATTGCCATCTGCCTGGCCAATGGCATTGCATGCCAGTTGTTCTGGTGATGGGTTCAGCTGAAAGGTTGTTAAAATACCTCTCATAATATGGTTAGCAATTGGCACTATTAATCTGGCACACCAACGAACTTCGATATGCAATAAGTTCGCATCTTGCAGATTCATCGCTCTGCCATCGCCCAAGCTCTTTAACTGCGGGCTGCGATACATCAAGTTGTTGTTTGGGATTTCAAAAACCTGAGCACCATCGTAAATAACCCGGTGTTTAAAGGCATCGAATACCTCAGTGTTCGGATTCAAGACCCTAATTTGACTTAACAATGCAGTATCCGCCATTGACCGGGCTAACGAACTAGCAGCATCCGTAGCAGTGGTGTTTCGACTGTATAAAGGACGCATCGCATGGGCCAGTGATTCCTGCATTTGTGGCATACCGCCATGGTGCAGTGCCCCTGTGCGTACCGCCTGGACAGTGGCCGCATCCAGAGTACTCTTAGTGATAAAGATAAAGCCCCACTGCACCACCAGCATCACCCCAAGCAACACAAGGGGCACCATAAAAGGCAGAGCCAGATTAAACTCAACCATGCTTTGGCCACGCTGCAGCTTTATCATAACTAGTTGGAATCCGTCGGGGTATGTTGCTGTAACCGAAGTAAAGCCTGATAAAGACCATCTATCTGACGCTGTACTTGCGGGTCCACACCATTTTGGCGCCTTGCCAAACTAATAATCTGGTGCGACTGCTTCAAACGCACCAACGCCATGTTGTATAGAGCTTTTTGATTCTCTGGCTCCAACTCGACACAGCGCTCAAAGGCCAGGATAGCGGCATCAAGTCGACCGGTACGGCTGTAGATGTTCCCAAGCCGAAACCAGGCTGGGGCATAGTTTGGTATCGAGCGCAGTATTTCCAGATACAGGGTCTCTGCCTGATCCAATAAAGCCAGCTGGTATGCATATTCGGCTTCAGCTTGCAGATTAAGTATTTCTGAGTTGCCCTGGGGCTCTGGTGCACTGGCACAACCAGCCAAAGCAACCAGCAAAGCAACTAGGGTACACATACGACTTAGATGGACCATTTAATTGTTTCTCCGGGGTAAATCTGATAGCGCTGCACAGCTCCAGCACTAAGCTCTATGGTATAGCGCGCACCTTTGCAGGCACTGAAGCGACCTGGGTGCAAGTTCTCCACCACTTTCAAAACCTGGTAATCTTTATTCAGATACACCACATCGATTGAATAACGCATACCAAGAGTGTGCACCGAATGACAGGGCGCAATTAACATTGCCTGCTGGCTGGTAAGCGCAGGTCTCCCCAGCAGGCCACGCAAACGAAGCCACCAGTTATCGGCCATAAATAGCTGCAGTGTCGCTTTGTTGGATGCCAACTCAGCTTTGGCTGTTCTCATGCTAGAGCTCGTACATAAACTTCATGGCAATAGGGAATGCCAGAATCATAAAAGTAACCGGGAAAATAAAGACGATGAGTGGAAAAACCAGCTTCACTGGTGCTTCCAACGCTTTTTTTTCTGCGCGCTGGAAGCGCTCTACCCGACGCTGATCCGCCTGGATCCTTAATGTTGAACCTAAACTGGCGCCCGTTTTTTCAGCCTGGGCCAAAGCACTGACTAAACTATTTACTTCGGTAATTTGCAGTCTATCAGCCAAAGCACGAAATGCCTGTACCCGTGACATGCCCGCACGCATATCCCGAATTACCTTTTCAAACTCAATTTGTAAAGGCCCTTTAGGGCCGCGCTCTACTGCTTGTGTAATAGCTCCCGCCATGTTCAGGCCAGCCTCAACCGACATGGTAAGAAAGTCCAGATACACCGGCAATGCCCTGACAATTTGCTGCTGCCGCTTGTTACGAATATCGTTTAAGGTAATCATCGGTAAGAAATAGCCAAATACCGTCAGCAAAAAAAGATATAAAAAATTAACGCCCCCCAGTAAGGCACCGCAAAACCACCCAACTAATAAAAAGAAAGTTGCACTTAATAACCGCACAGCAAAATATTGCTCAGCCGTGAGAATATAAGCCAGGCCAGATAAACGCAGCTTGCGGGTCAATCGCTCCAGGTAGTCCACATTCAAGTTTTCACTAACATAAAAGGCAACGACACGTACCAAAGGCCAAATTAACTTCAAGCCAGGCGTTAAAGGATCCATGTAGTCCCGGTTTTCTTTCGGCACTTTGCGGTAAATTTGCGTCAGGCTGATAATGCCCAAAAAAATTGCACCGGCAAAAAAGGAAATAATAATCAGATCCATGTCGAGCCCCTATACATCTATACTGACAATTTTACGGATTGCCATGTATCCACAGGTGAGCATCAGAACAATCAACGCGATAGATGCCCAGCCAAGTGGTTCAGTGAAAATTCTTCCCATCGACTCTGGCTCCATATGCAACAATACCAGGCCTATAAATACCGGAAGTAAAGTCATTACAATGCCTTGCAGCTTTCCTTGCGATGTCAGTGCATCAATTTTGCCTTCCATTTCTATTTTACGCCGTAGCGTATCCGACAAGCGCAATAGCACCTCAGCCAAATTACCACCGACATCCCGGGATATTTGCATGCCGGCGACCACCAATTGAAACTCAGCCTCCGGCATCCGTGTCAGCATATGGTCGAGTGCATTGTTGAAATCAACCCCTAGTCGTTGCTCACGTAAAAACAGACTGAACTCCTGGCTGATTGGTGCGGAAGACTCTTCCACCATAAACTCTATTGCCGCGCTAATGCTGGTACCAGACTGCATAGAGACAGCAACCATATTTAAAGCATCCGGCAATTGGTGGACAAACTTACGGCGACGTTTGGTATGCAGATATTTGTAGGCAAAACGGGGTAATACTGCCAGAACGATACTCAGCAAGATACCTAGTACCCAGCTACCAAAAAGTATCCTGGCAAATAAGGGCACCAGCACTAAAGTGGCTATGTTGATCCAAAACAGTTGTCTTGGTTCGATAAACAAAAACATATCGAACAAGTTGGCGCGCGCCGAAGACATAAAGGTGTCCTGATAACGCTGTGCCAAACTGGAACCAAGACTTTTTACCGCAAATACCAGCAGTAAAACGGCTACGAACACCAACAGAGCGACCAGACCGGCATCAATCATCTTTGTGCTGCTCCTTGGTAAATATATCCAGCCGACTGCTAATACCTCGTTGCTTCAGCTGCTCATAAAACTCAGGGATAGCTCCTGTAGCGGTGAAATACCCAAGCACTTTGCCATCTTCATCAAAACCGGTTTGCTGGTATTTAAAGATTTCATTAAGCTGAACAATACTCCCTTCCATACCAGTCACTTCAGAAATAGACGTAATGCGACGTGAACCATCAGAAAAGCGCGATTGCTGCACAATCAGCTGTACTGCAGAAGCAATTTGCTCCCGAATCGCCATAATCGGCAAATCCATACCAGCCATCATGACCATCACTTCCAGACGGGAAATACAGTCTCTGGGTGAGTTGGCATGCGCTGTGGTTAAAGAGCCATCATGGCCGGTGTTCATCGCTTGCAGCATATCCAGGGCTTCCCCGCCACGACACTCACCAACCACAACGCGATCCGGCCGCATCCGCAAACAGTTTTTTACTAAATCGCGGATTTCAACAGCCCCTTTGCCTTCCTGGTTTGCTGGGCGCGCTTCGAGCGACACCAGATTTGGCTGGGTCAATTTTAACTCTGCGGCATCTTCGACCGTAATAATGCGCTCCCCTTTGGGAATAAAGCCTGACAACACATTCAACAAGGTTGTCTTACCAGAACCGGTACCACCAGAAATAACAATATTACGCTTTTGGATAACGGCAACCGACAAAAACTCAGCCATCGCGCTATTCATGGCACCAAACCGGATAAGATCGTCAACCTCAAGCCGATTTTGCATAAACTTCCGGATAGTGATGCAGGGACCTTTTAACGCAAGCGGAGGGATCACGGCATTAACCCGGGAGCCGTCTCTTAAACGGGCATCCACCATTGGCGAACTTTCGTCTATCCGGCGACCAATTGGTGTAACAATTCGTTCAATGGCACCAAGCACGGCCTGATCGTCCGAAAAAACCACATCCGACAGAAACAAACGCCCTGCTTTTTCATAAAAAATCTGATCATGGCTGTTTACCATAATTTCAGAGACATCAGGATCGGATAGCAATGATTCTAAAGGCCCCAGGCCAACCGTCTCGTCCAGAACCTCCCGGACTAAATCGGCGGTATTAATTTCGGCAGGCAACCTGAGTTGACTGACTATCTGCTCCAATAGTGCCTTGCTTTGCTCTCGCAATTGATCGTCCGACATGTCATTGACATTCAGCCGGCGTAGATCCATTTGTTTTAATAAATCAATATGCAAACGTCGGCGCCATTCATTTTGTAATCGAATACGCTCTTTGTCTTCTGCAGAAAGCTGTGGCCCTTCAACACTTTCTGCCGATACATCCTTCTTTGGTGCCTTTACCGGCTCGGCTGGCGCTGCTGCATGAGTAGTAGCAAGTGCAGGTGAAGATGAAGCAGCGGCAATACTGCGGCCATCACCATTACTTTTTACCGTTAACAGATAATCACCAATCTGAATTCTGTCGCTGGCCATCACCGGGCCATACTCCGACACCTTGGAACCATTGACTCTGGTACCACTAAAGCTATCTCGATCAGTTAAAAATAAGCCATCCGGTCTTTTTTCCAGAACAGCATGCAGCTTTGCAACCTTAAAGCCACGCAGTACAACCAGGTTGTCACCATCTTTACCAATGGTGCAACGGTTCTGAATGCACTCAAACTGACCAACGTCGGTACCTTTTGCTGTAACTACATTAATACTAAACATGTGATCCCTTTAATCCAGAATTGAAAACAGTTTCATATCCTGCGATTGTTCAACCATTTCGCGGGCACGCTCAAGACTGCGTTGATGGCTCGCCTCTTCAGGGAAAACGATGGTTGGTGTCACAAAAATCATCAGCTCGGTTTTTTCATCACGAAAATCACGCGATTTAAACAACTCACCCAGTATTGGAATATCCCCTAACAACGGGAACTTAGAGACCGCCTTTGACATTTGAGAGTTGACTAAACCAGAAATCACGATGGTCTCGCCATTGTGCACATTGACAACCGACTCCGTTCGACGAGTTAGCATGCCGGGGACCCCAGCAATAGAGACGGATGGATCCAGCGAACTGACTTCTGCCATAATTTTGCTGGTAATGTTGTTTGCTGAATCCACCACTGGCTCAATTTCTAAACGTATTCCGTATTCTTTAAACTCAACGACCGGCGATCCCAACGCCGATACCACACTGATCGGGAATTCACCACCGGCCAGGAAGCTGGCAGTCTGACCACTTCGAGTCATCAAATTGGGCTGTGCCAGCATGCGGGCATCACCTTTTTCTGATAACAACTGAATTTGTGAGCCGATACCAGTCACAATTCCAAAAGAAGTCCAGCTGCGATGATCTAGCACACCGATACGGTTGGTGATGGCCGAGTTGATACCGTCGAGATATTCACCTGGAGAGCTGACATGAAAAATCTGGTTGGCGGAAAAAGACTTGGCTGCACCAAATGCAGGGCCTGCCATACCACTTTCCCAGCGTACGCCAATATTGTTGATATTGCTCTTACTGAATTCTACGATCTTGACATCCATCCGCACCATAGGTGTTAAACCCGGGCCAAAATGAGTGTAATTAATCATATTCACAACACTTTCAGAGGCGTCAAGTGCAGCTTCAATTTGACTCTGAGCTTCCAGCGGGGCATGGCCGCTAACAATGATCAGGCCTTCTAATTCCTGTATCGCCAATTGCGGAAAGGCACTTAGCATATGCTTTACCCGGGCAACACCACGAAGTGAGTTATTGACAGTGACATAAACACTTAATTTGATCAGGCGACCATCTTTCAGCCATAGCTGTAAATCGGACTCACCGACCGAATCCCCAAATAATAACACTCCTTTTTCATCAACAACTTTAGCGCTAAGCACCGAGCCATTACCAATCACAATGCGCTCGACATCAGGTGCCGCATACAGCTCCACAGAGCCAACATACATTTTAAATGGTTGATTGTAATGCGCATAACCGTAAAAAGACGCTAAACATAACAACACCCACAACAAACTAAGCTGTACAGACTTCATAGCATTCTTCTTCTAGTTTTCTAATGTGTTTAAAAAGTTTTGAAGTTCTTCAGGCAAATACGTCTGAACTTCAGATTTTTTCCCACCAATGATAATTTCAACCTCACGAACCGGAGATGCCCCACTCTCAGACAAAGCACTGGCAAATAGCTCGGTTTCATCCAAAGAGCGTCGCTGCACTGCGAGCTCTTCTTTGCTGTTGCGCAGTAAAGTCACAAAACGCCCTTTCTCCTCAGCCATTCGCACCCGTAACGCATCTTCAATCGACAAATCCAAAGTTACTGTGCTGTAACGAGCAACCTGATCCAGGAAGTCATAGGTTTCATAGGGCAAATGCTCTGTTGTCCGGGTACCGGTAGCCAGAACAACAGCCCCCTCCAATACCAGCTCCAAGCGCCTTTGCGCGGATGTGCGATCACCGGCGTTAAAAAGCAGGAATAAATCAATGTTGTCATTTGGTTGCAGCATACCAGCAGAGGAATTCACCTCATCAATCCGTACAGTAACAGCTCTGCGCCCTTCAGCCAGTAAATCAGAAAAGCGATCAGCCTTACTCTCCGGTAGATAGCTTCTTAGCAGCGGACGCCCCGGAGCCATAGGTTGCAGCAGATGCAAACCATCTGCAGCCTGAAATTGTGACGGATGTATTGCATCTAACGGTACCAGATCGGCTTCTATGCGCCGAACCGTCATATTTGCCGGGCTGACCAGATCACCCACTCCAAGATTCTGCGAAGCTACCACCACCTCAGCCATAACTACATTGCTTCTGGACAATCGCTCGACCAGCTCGTGTTCCTTTACAACGAAGTAGTTTTTTGTCGCCCAGGCAGCAACACCAGCCAAAACAATGGCTACCGCAAGTAAAACCCAATTGAAATCAAATTTACGTTTATACATCATATTCACTTAATAAGTTCTTGGTAATTCAGGTTGAGATTTACTAAATGCAAAGGCCTGGTACCAATCAGTTACCGCTGTGGTACTTCGCTCCAACACATTCTGATTTTCATCGCCAAAAGGAGTTAACAAAGTAAGTACCAACATAGCAGTAACAATCAGGTACTCTACGGATGCCTGTCCATTATTTTTCTTCATTAACGTTTCCCCCAAATTTCATTGGCCACTATCATGACCCCTTCAGCTTGTTGATCAAATGTCATGCTTATCTGTTGTCTTGCTGAGTTTAATAGCAGGATAGCCACGCCCTCGGTTGGATCCAGCACAGCAAACTCTGCATTCCAGCCACTGCGTTGAAAGTGCTGTAGGTAAAAGTCGTAGTTAAAACTAAGGCTATTCCGGCTATGCAACACCTGAGTGCGGGCATAACCAATTGGCTCGTTATGCTCAGTGACAGAAAGCACCGTATTCCCTGCCAGAGCAGGCAAGAGCTGGGAGCGGCTAAGACGCGCATTGGTTTCCAGGCTACTCACAGCAATTAATGCTGTAGTCGCTGCGAACGTTGAGCTGTGAATCCGGGCAGTGTATACATATGGCTTGTGCACACTGTTAATGATCACATCACCGCCAAATTCCTGTTCATCAAAATGGTCACTACCGGCCTGCCACTGCTGCCGGTAAAAGGCTGCCAGTTCCTGCTGCGATAATCCGGTTTGCAAGGTCCAGGCCGTGGTGGGCAAACCATTAATCAACATATTTTCGGCCACGATTTCAACAAAGCTATTTTCAGGAAAATCAGGGCGCGTTTTCCCATAAGCAACGGATTGCAGCAGTAATAAAAGAACAACACAGCCTACCAACCAGTAACGATACATCTTAACCTCCACAGTTGGTGGTGCCATAAGTACACAAAAGCGAAGGTGGCAGCACATCAGGCTCTACATGCCCTAACCTCAGGCGATTGGTTCGAATATCACGATAGTAAGGCAAGCTGCCTATGGTGTTTCTTAAAGTATTTAAAAAAGGAACATTCAGATTTGCCAATGGCAATGTCAGGGGCTTATCCTGAATTCGCCGGACCACGTGTTGTGGACCAGCTGCATTCCACCCCGCAGTTAACAGGGCCGCATTGCCAGACACCGTCAGCTCCAGCGCATCAAAAGGTGCAATCTGGATGCTTTCCATTTGCGTGCGAACCCGGCTACTGAAGTAATGCCGGTTTTCCAGGTCGATAAAAGCTCTTGCAATGGGCTCTATCGCCAACTTACTGCTGCCACTCGCGCTGGCCACTACGCGATCTTCCATGCTGCTATCGTTTGCCTGCCCATTCAGGGAAGCCAGCAAAGGTGTATTGCTGCCATCACGTTGCGACTGGAACCTTAAAAAAGGATGTATATCGGTTTGCCAATTCCAGTCTGCGGTATTGCTATCCACTAAGCGCCCTTGTTCACCATAAAATCGTGGTGCTACCGTAGCTGCAATTTGCGCATCAGAACGAATAGGGATACCTGCAGCGGATAACTTTGACGGTGTTTGCTGATGCCAGACGGTACGTTCCCAGGCGGTGTACTGCGCAGCCTGATCCGCCCGGTGCTGCATATTGGTGACCTTCGCCATCAATGGCAACAAGATAAGCAAAGGAACAATAACGAAAGTCAGAGTAATCGCCGTTTCGATGGCTGCCTGACCTTGCTGACGACACAAAGCTCCTGTCTGCATTACAGCGCTCCTGTGAGTCCCCGTATCTGGATACGGGCCTGATTGGTGGTTTCATTCAGTTTGGGTTGCCAATACGGATTGTACATATTGCCAAATTCATGCTGGTTACCGCCACGTGGCCATAAATCCCTGGGTCTCGAGTAATGCACATTGGCAGAGGCTATCGTCGTCATCCGGTTTCCGAAGAATTGCTCATTGATTGCCGGATCGATACGATCATTCCCCCATTCAGACTGGCGGCTGGTGCGAATATGTTGTGTCGGCTTGGAAACCACTACGGTAATATTGGCTGTTTCATTGATGCCAATTTGCTGACGGTCGCTAAAGTCATAAAACTTACGAATGCCATTGTAGCCGGGAGTTCCACTCATTGATTTCTGGCTGCTGGCTGCAAGGTGAGAGGCTCTTGGATTGCGACTACGACTGCCACCCCACATGGAGTTACTGTTAATATGACGCAGCTGCGCTCTGTTATCTGACACTGTGCCACCCCAGCCTACAGGCACCTCGGTTCTGCGCCAACGCAAACGACAACCACGCCGCCAGCTGCAGCTCAAGCCTAATCGTTCAACATGGGTGCTGACAGTGTCCATCGAAGTCCAGCTCTCCTCTTGGTTATTATTCAAAAAAAGATCTGAGCCACCTCGCTGATGTGTATTCACTCGGAGAACAGGGAGATCTGCAGGAAGGCTAAACGGAACAGGCCAGCGTTGATTTCTCGCACTGCTGAATTGATCTCTGGAACTCATTATCACATTGACATGTTCGCTGTACTGCTGCTCAGGTTGCGTACGATCAAAAGTATCTTGCATCACCAGCCAATGCTCCTGAAACTTGTTGATAAACATCGCATTCTGCGCAAAGTCTAGTCGAGCATCGACATCGTTATCGGTGATTACCGATGCCGGCAAAGAGAAGGATTGCACCAAGCCTGCCATGTGTAACAGCTGCTGTGACCCTGATAGCGCTTCTAACGCGATACTTTCTGCAGGCAGCAGCACATGCTCCAGCAGCGGCTGAGCAACCTGGTTTACCCCGGACATTACCTGAGACATGCTTGCAATAACTTGTCCTACACCCGGAAGCCAGCCCAGCGCGGCGCTTGCATTTTGTAAAAATACCGTATGCATTTCCAGGTAAGAGGATAGACCCACCGTTTGAGCCACCGAGATCTGGTTAGCCACCATAGCCCTGTTGGTGTAGGCCTTGTAATTTAAATCACGCGCAGCCAGTACCGCCATACTGTAAGCCGCATTGTCGGCCGTATGCTGTAACTTGTTACTGTTAAGATTTAACTGGGAAGCGTTGAAGCTAAACAATACGACCATAAGCACCAGAGTCATAAATACCAACCCTAATGCCAATGCCTGACCTCTTTGGTACTTCATTATTCAGACACCCCATCTACAATCATTTGTAAAGCTAGCGTAACTTAGTCTTGCAGAAACAAGTCAGGTGCTTCAGTACTGAAGCACCTGACAAAATATGCAGTACCGGCAGATTAATTAATCGCCACCACCGCCACCGCCTTGGTTTGCACCTTCATTGTATGTGCCAAGGTTATAGTTTTGATTGGCAACACCGTCAGCACTGTTAGCGGCATTTTGCGCTTGCTGAATTTGAGTTGCAGAGTTTTGACCAGAAACCTCAGCGGATAAACCTGCAACCTGGTTACGGATGGTTTCACCAAAAAAGCTGTATACACCGATTGCAGCAACTGCAATTAATGCCACAATGATGATGTACTCCGTCATCCCCTGACCTTTAACGCGTTTGTTCATTACTTTCATAATTTACTCCAGTTTCACTAAAAGCACACACAGAATGCTAAAGTGTATATCAGTAAAAAAAAATACGCCATACGGAGCAATTGTGATTTTTCTATCAAAAGCTTGCTCCTTACGGTGTAGAATACCGGGCAATTATTAACGTTGCATTACAAAATTGCAAGGCTTACTGGTCAACGTAAACAGTTGCCTGAACAAACACTGCTCTGCTAAAAACTTCTGTCCACAGCTTCAGTCAGCCCCCTACGAAATCGCAACGCACTGACCTTCCCAGAGCCCGTCATGGGCAAAGTGGTGCAGGCGTTGCTGCTGTTTATTTTTCCTGCAAAATGTATTATTAAAGTATCAAGTAGTTGATTTAACTGCTAGCATAGGTCATGGTGAATGGCGCTTATCATCAGGTCATGCCATTTAAAAAAACAAAAGTACAGCCAGAGCAGCATTAAGAGAGTATTACTGGATGGATGTATTATTAATTTCAGACACCGCGTGTAACAACAGATTACTTATTGACTGTTTTACTTTGCTGTCACTTGAAAGTACTTCGATCGCTGCCTCCGAGCTTGGCAATTTAAGTCATGTTACCCATTCGCCTTCGTGGGTTGTCCTGCTGGTTACCGAAGTAGAAAGCGCCAAAAGACTGTGGCCCTGTTTATGCCAACACTTTCCGGATCAAAAAGTGGTGTTAGTGGTAGAGGATGCATTGGCAGAAGCCGAGCTTTTTGCATTGGATAAAGGCTGTGTTGGAGCCCTCAAAGCCAACTATGATACTGCATTGCTGGTTAAAGCATTTCACACTCTGTTTCGCGGTGGGCTTTGGTATTCCCGAAAAGCAATCGATTCGATTTTAACTCAGCATTTACATAACAGACGACTACAAGGTGCCACGGTTTCCCTGGATGCGCTTACTCCAAAAGAATTACAAATCGCAACATTAAGCTGTCAAGGTTTAGCCAACAAAGAAATTGCCAACCAGTTGTACTTATCACCCAACACGGTTAAAACCCATATGCAACGTATCCTTAAAAAAATGGCGGTCAGTAACCGCACCCAGTTAGCGAATTTACTGCAGCTCAGATAACCTGAAGTTATCTTTTCTCACACATAGGTTGCTTTGGTTCTGCTTACGCTGCCATCAGGTTCAACACAGCCAATGTTTGGCATTTTTTGCCCGCGTTTTCTATATCAGGGAACCAGATCAGGGCGACTGTGTGCCATCCACTAAGATGACCTCTTTGGACGAAAGTAATCCTGATTCTGGTAAAATGCCACCTGACAGTTATCCGCACACCAAGCCGGAACGCCAAGCAAAGGCAACGGGGTCAGCTGAAGCTTTTGCAGTAACAGTTCCGGTCGCAGACTGATTTGCTGGCACAACTGTTGATCCAAATAAGTATAGCTTTTAGCAAGCGGCCAGCTAAAAAAATCATCCGGCACCTCAATAAACCAACATTTGGCCGTTAAACCAATAAAAGGCTGCGTTGCCATTTCATAAATCGCATGGCCAAACACCACAGGCCGGATTTGCTGCCACCACTGCGCTCGCTGCTGCCAGAACACCTGCTGCCATTGATGCTGTTGCAGTTGTTGTACCATGGATTGCTGTGCTGATGTATGCGCAATCAGCACGCCGCATTCATCCAGCAAGGTGATTTTATTGCGCAGTGGCGTGCGGGGGCTAAGCCCTGCCCGCTTTATCTCCTCGATATGCAGCTGATTTAGCAGCGCTTTGGTGCGGGGAAACAAGCACCAGATAAAAGCGCCGAATAGATCGTGCCAGTTTTCAGCCCGGGTTGGGATCTGCTGTGTTGCATAAATATAGTCTTCGTAATAACGGCCGTCTTGCTCCAACAGTTCATTGGCAACAAAGCAAAAGTCAGTGTTGCTTCGCCGTGAGTTCAACCAATCAGGCGTGGGCCAGTCGCTGCAACTGGCAGGTTGAAACATCTGTTGTAGCTCGTGGAATATAGGGTTGTTTTGAAACAGCTCCGCTTGCCAGTTGGCTGGCGGGCTAAAGCGGGGTTTTAGTCGGGTCGGTTGCATAAGCTCACTTTGTTGTTCTTACCATTGAAAACTTTCCAGTGTCAAAAGCTGTAAAAAGCACTTGCTTTTTCTACTGAGCATGGCACATTCAGGGGGTACGGATAGCCGTACATACTGCCAAACGAAATTCAATTAATTCTACAGAGGTGAACATGTGTTCGATATTTGGGGTGCTTGACATCAAAACTGATGTGAAAGCATTGCGCCAGCAGGCGCTGCAGTTATCTAAGTTATTACGTCATCGTGGTCCGGACTGGTCTGGGATCTGGAATGACAATAATGCCATCCTCGCGCACGAGCGTCTGGCTATCGTAGATACTGAAAATGGTGCCCAACCTCTGATTAATGATCAGCGAAATCACATTCTGGCAGTGAATGGTGAGATCTACAATCATAAACAGCTGGAAAAAGAGCTGGTATCACCGTATCCGTTCAAAACCAAGTCGGATTGCGAGGTCATTCTGCCATTGTATTTAGAGCATGGCGTCAATTTTGTGGATAAGCTGCACGGCATGTTCGCCTTTGTGTTGTACGATGCCGAGCAAGAGCGCTACCTGATCGCCCGCGATCACATTGGCATTATCCCGCTGTATTACGGCTACGATGAACATGGCCAGTTGTTTGTATCTTCCGAGCTAAAAGCTTTGGTGCCGGTGTGTAAGCAAATTAAAGAGTTCCCGCCAGGGCATATTTTTGACAGCAAGGTCGGTAAGCTTGAATCCTACTACCAGCGTGACTGGCAAAGCTTCGATGCAGTAAAAGATAATCCGGCCAATGAAGCTGAGCTGCGTAAAGCGCTGGAGCAAAGCGTGAAAAGCCACCTGATGTCGGACGTACCTTATGGTGTGTTGTTATCTGGCGGCCTGGACTCTTCGTTAATTTCCGCCATTGCCCAGCAATTTGCCAAGCGCCGGGTGGAAGACGATGATCAGACCGAAGCCTGGTGGCCACGTTTGCATTCTTTTGCTGTTGGTTTGCCTGGCTCACCGGATCTGGTGGCCGCGCAAAAAGTGGCTGATGCCATTGGTACCGTGCATCACAATGTGCATTTTACCGTGCAGGAAGGCATGGATGCGATCCGTGATGTGATCTATTTTCTGGAAACCTACGATGTTACCACCATTCGGGCCTCTACCCCAATGTATCTGATGGCCCGCAAAATCAAAGCCATGGGTATTAAGATGGTACTGTCAGGTGAAGGCTCGGATGAAATCTTTGGCGGTTACCTGTATTTTCATAAAGCGCCGAATGCCAAAGAATTCCATGAAGAAACCTTGCGCAAAATCAGCCGGCTGCATATGTTTGACTGCAACCGCGCCAACAAGGCGATGTCAGCCTGGGGTATTGAGGCTCGGGTACCATTTTTAGACAAAACCTTTATGGATGTGGCGATGCGGCTAAACCCGGAAGCCAAGATGTGCGGCAACGGCAAAATGGAAAAACACATTTTGCGTCAGGCCTTTGATGGCTTGCTGCCAGATGAAATCTTATGGCGGCAAAAAGAGCAGTTCTCCGATGGGGTTGGCTACAGCTGGATTGACAGCTTAAAAGCCCATGCCGAGCGCGAAATCAGTGATCAGCAAATGGCCACCGCCAGCTTCCGTTTCCCGGTCAATACGCCGGATACCAAAGAAGGCTATTACTACCGGGTGATCTTTGAAGAGCATTTCCCACATGCCGGTGCTATTGCCTGTGTGCCAGGCGGCAAGTCCGTTGCCTGCTCCACGCCTGAAGCATTGGCCTGGGATGCCAAAATGGCAGAAATGACCGATCCATCCGGTCGTGCGGTGCGTGATGTGCATACCGAGGCTTACTAGCCATTGATTGACACAGGCTGTGGCTACTGGCACAGCCTGTTTTTCACATCAAACCTCTGAAAATAAAATATTTTTAATTTTCTGCTTAGCAACGGTGGCAGTTTCGCATGTCAGCTTGCTTTACATAAGTCCCTACTAAAATTCCCCGTGCTGTCAATATCTCTATCAAAAGCAATTGGTTGCCAATTTGGCTCGTTTGATGCTTATTAGCAACTGCTGTAATTACCTGCATATTCAGCATTAATGCGGGTTTCTGCTTTGTTAAAAGGAGAAACTTAGCGATGAAACCTAAACACAACTTTCAAATAAGTATGGGCTGCATCAAGCCCTTAGCCATCGTCATCAGCTGTGTATTCAGCAGCCTGGTGCTGGCGACAACCCCAACTTTATCAGGCCCATCCCATGCTGTTGCTGGTGATATCGTCCAGCTAAAAGGCCACCACCTCCCACTCAACAGCTCGCTGAGGATTGAAGTGCAATCCGGCAATAGCTCACACAGCGAGTTGATTGAGGTCAGCGCGGATGGCAGCAGCAACTTCCAGTTGTACACCAGCGTGGAAGGGACTTACCGGGTGCTGCTGTTTGATGAGCAGCAACAACTTATCACTTCCACTCTGGTGCTGGTGCGGCCGACAGGAGACTAACCATGCTTCGTTACTTCGTGTTCCTGTCACTTTCGGCAGGGCTGATGCCTTGTTGTGCTCTGAGTTCAGAAGTCCCTGCTTTAGAGCATCCGGTTGCCTTCATCTCACTGCGGCACGAGCATGTGCAGATCTTTACCACCCAGGGTATAGGTAAAGAGCAAGCATTAACCAAAGGGCAATACAATGACATGCAACCCGTGTGGTCGCCTGATGGCAGCCACATCGCCTTTAGTTCGGTACGGGATGGTGTGTCGGCTATTTATCTGCTGGATCTGGCACAGCAAGCCACTTCGCGCTTGCATGCGACCTTGGATTGGCAGAGCTCCCCTTCCTGGTCCCCCGATGGCCGTACCATCGCCTTTATTACCAGTACGCCAGATCAGCCTGGTGCAGCTATCCATGCCGTAGACATTGCTAGTGGTCGTCTCACCGTGCTGGCACAAGATGGGTACGACAAAGGGCCAGGAGCACCCGTATGGTCAAACGATGGCAAATACCTGGCCTTTGTTGGGGGCCACCAGGATAGCCGTTCCAGCGAGATCTGGCTGGTTGCCAGCGACGGTTCAGGCTTAACCTCAATCAGTACCACAGTATCGTCACGCAAGAAAGCACAGCCAGCACTGTCACCCGATGGGCGTTATCTGGCTTTTATTGCTGATATGCGAGGCTACTCTGCACTGATGAAAGCCGATCTGGTAACTGGGGACGTCATCAACCTGACATTCGAGTATCCGGCGGCCTATGAAACACCGCGCTGGTCTTCCGATGGGTCGATGTTGGCCTTTGCCAGTTCACGCGATGATCCAGACAAAACACGCATGGACATTTTCGTGATGAACGTCGATGGCACGGCAGTTCGCAACCTGACCCAGCACCCTGGGGAAGACTTTAATCCGCAATGGATGCCAGACAATCAGACCATTGTTTTTATGAGTCTGAGAACCGGCACAGCCCAGCTCTGGGCGGTTCATCTACCCAGCCAGCAAAGCGTGCGGCTAACTAACAACCAATTCCACGATATGGATCAGGTACCACAGCCTGCATCGGTGCTGTTCCTGCACACTGCGGCATCTGACTTACACGGAGTGATGCGTCATGAAACCGACTAACCACACAACAGGGACTGTACCTTTGGCCCGGCATCTGGCGCTTGCCATGGTGCTGGCTTGCTCCAGTGCCGCTGTCGCCAGCAGTAAAACTTATACTCTGGATGCCGACTTTGCCTTAGGCATTTTAGATGGTGTTAATTACAATGCCCCAAACAGCAATCAGTTGCAGCTGAATGAGGTCGGTACCACCTTCCCGATTGCCTGGATTGCCAATGCGGGGGAAGATACGGTGTCCAAGTTTGATACCAACAGCAACCGGGAAATCGCCCGTTACCGTACCTGGTTTGGTCCTGCCGGCCAAGCCGGTCACTTTAACCATTTAGGCAATGCTTACGCCGGCGCAGCACCTTCGCGCACGGCGGTCGATATTCAGGGCAATGCCTATGTGTTAAACCGGCATTTTAGCCAGGGCACGCAAAGCGCTGCTGTGCTGATTAAAATTCTGGCGGAAGGCTTTATCGATCGCAATGGCAATGGCGTCATGGATACCTCCTTCGATGCCAATGACGATGGCATCATCGATGCCAGTGAGATGATGCCGCTGGCAGATCTAAACGGCAATGGCATTATTGATGACAATGAGATCCTCGATGAACGCATTGCCTGGGTAAAACGCGTCCCAGATGGCATTGGTGCGCCACTGCGGCCAACCGGTGTGCTTGGCCGGGCGCTCTGTATTGGCACCGATGGCAACCTCTGGGTCGGTTTATTTAGTGACCGTACCTACTACAAAGTAAGTGCGGTGGATGGATCCACCCTGGCTGGCCCCATCTCTACAGTCCCAACGACGGGCCAGCCAAGTGCCGGCTCCTGGACCCCTTATGGCTGCCTGATTGACAGCAATGGTACTCTCTGGAGCGCTTCACTCAGTGGTATTCTGGGGAAAATTACCAATACTCAGAGCAATACCGGCCCCTATCAGGTGGCCTCATTCGCTGGAAACTCGAACTATGGCATAGCTCTGGCCAACAATAAAGTGTATCTGGGTAGCAGCAATCAGGTATTTGATCCTGCCACCAATACCTTTCAGGCGATCCCGAACATGGCCGTAGGTTCAGCGGGTATTGTTGCCGATGGCAGTGGCAATATCATTGCTGGTTCAACCACCATCCGCAAAGTAGCGCCCGACGGAACCTTGCTTTGGCAAGCACCGTTGCAGGCGGGTGGCAGTTCATCCGTTGGGATCCAGGTGGATGCTAACAACGATGTGTTGCAAATTGGCTTTACCAGTGCCGGGCGTATCCAAAAATACCGGGGCTCTGATGGGGCACCACTTGGCGTCTTTCCCGTTGGCAACATGCCCTATACCTACAGCGACGCGACCGGCCTGGTGGCGAGAAATGTGACCAGCCCAACCGGGACCTGGACTGTGATTTATGACAGCAACACTGCGGGCATGGAATGGGATGCTATCAGTTGGACAGAGTCGGTGCCGGCAGGCACTTCCATTACGGTGTCTGTCAGGGCTTCCGACTCAGCCGCAAACCTGTCAGCACTGCCTTACGTTCCAACAGCCAATGCCGCACCGCTTGGGATCTCAGGCCGCTATGTACAGATACAGACTCGGTTGAATGGAAATGACTCCGGCAACTCACCAATCCTGTTCGATCTGACCATTGCCGGCGCCGTGATGGGTTGTGACATTAATGGCGATGGCGTTACCGATTCACTGGATGTTGCCCTGGTTCGCGCTGCAGTTGGTCAGGCAGCTTTGCCAGGAGATGTGCGAGATCAGAACAACGATGGGCTTATTACCGTGAATGATGTGCGCTTATGCACTCTGAAATGTGATCTGCCTCGCTGTGCCACACCATAGCCTGAGCTGAAAATTGAGGATACTGTGATGAAAAAAATATTATCGATGATGTCCCTGCTGCTGGTACTGGCGTTATCGCCGGTACAGGCAGGTCTGTTGTACCTGTCCCCATCCAGCCAACATGTTAATGTTGGTGAGCTGGTGTCGATTGATGTGCTGGTTGATGGCCTGAGCGATAGCAATGAAATTGTGTCAGGCTGGGATATTCAGTTACTTTTTAGTGGCTTGATCCTACAAGCAAATAATCTTGAGTTTGCTCTGCCTTACTATACCTTTGATCCAGACTGGGATGCGCTATACGACAGTGAATTGCAGGCCAATTCGGTCAACAGCTTTATGACCTCATTCTTACTGGATGATGAGCTGTTTGACTTACAAACCGAGCCATTGCTCTTGTTTACACTCACCTTTGAAGCCTTGACCGATGGCTTTAGCTGGGTGACCTTTGGTGCAGATCCAAACTTTGAACGCAATGTGGTAGGTCGTGATGGCCTTAGTTTGGATCTCAGTGTGCAAGGTGCTTGCATTAGTGTTGGCCAAGGAAATTGCAGTGTCAGAGTACCCGAGCCCGCCAGCCTGGCTCTGTTCACACCGCTGTTCCTGCTGCTGTTCAGAAGAAAGCTATTCTGAGCCCTCCGGCTGAGCCATGCTTTCAACGCTGGCTCAGCCTGAAGTTTATACCTTAAACTGTGCCACCGAACGCCCTAACTGGTTTGCAAGCCCCAACAAGTCACGGGTGCTCCCCGCTACCTGACTGATCGCTGTGCTGTTTTCTTCCGCAGAGGCACTTAACCGGCTAATGCCTTCCGCTAAGGTCGCCGATACTGTGGTTTGCTCCTCTGCAGCACTGGCTGTTTGCCCCATCAGCTCTTTTAAAGTCGCTAAACGTTGATCGATCTCTGCGGCAGAGCCTTCCATCAGGGTTGCATCCTGTGCTGTTTTTGCCGATTCATGCGCACAAACCTCGCTGTGCCTGGCCAAGCCAACCGACTGCTTCTGAATACCATGCAACACAGCCGATATTTCCTGAACTGCCTCTTGCACCTTACTGGCTAGTTGGCGGACTTCATCCGAAACCACCGCAAAGCCCCTGCCATGCTCTCCTGCCCTGGCGGCTTCAATGGCAGCATTTAAGGCCAGCAAGTTGGTTTGCTCTGCAATGGTGTTGATCACATCCAATACCTGGCCGACTTTTTGGCTATCCTGCTCCAATGCCCGCACTTCCTGATGAATTTCAGCAAAACTGTCCAGTGTTTTTTTCAAACTCAGTTGGCTGCTGGTTAAATTCTGTTGTAAATGCTCAGAAGAGCCTTTGCACGATTGCAGTTCAAACAAAGCCTTGCTGGTATTCTGGCCAATTTCTGCTGCCGCATAGCTCATCTGTTCTATCGCCGTGGCCAACATATCGGTTTCTTTTGCCTGCAATTGAATACTGCCATCTGCTTGCGTAATGGCGGCAGAGTTTTGCTCGGCTGTCATTTCCAGTTGCTGACCAACGCCAACCAATTGCTGTACCAACTGGCGCAAACTCTGCTGCATCCGTGCCAGCCAACTCATCAGATGCTTATCGCTGTCGCGTCGTTCCAGCGGCGTAGTGAGATCCCCGGCAGCAATCACACTGGTTAACTGACACATGGCCTCAGGTTCTCCGCCAAGCGGTTCCAGTACAAATCGGCACACCAACTGAGCTGCAGCAAAAGCAAGCCCGATGGCAGCCAGACAAATCACGACCCCTATCCACAGCATACGCCGGGCTGGCGCTAATACTTCCGCCCGGTCAATTTCCGCCAATAAGGCCCAACGTACACCGAACACATCGAGTGGTGCATAGGCCGAAACCACCCAGTTACCATTGTAATCAATGACCGGCTGTACCCCCTGTAGCCCCGCCAAGGCCTGGCGAACCACAGCAGTATCAGCACCATTGTTAGCGATGGTGCCGGCAAACGAAGCTTGCACACTGCGCTTAACCGGATCGAGAAATGAATCCGACCGCATGCGTAAATCACTGCCAACCAGATAGGTTTCGCCACTTTGGCCCATGCCTTCACGGACTTGCATCACCTGATTGATTTTTTCTATTGATAATTGCACCGCTACTGTGACCATACCGTCTGCCAGCTGCAATTGCCGGCCCAGAAAAGCTGCGGCTTCATTGCCAGAAGGTGCATATGGTGAGAAGTCTTCCAGTACAATCTGCCCAGCTTGCTGCTGACTACGTTGCATTAAACGGGCTAAACCAGAGTTGCTGTATGGGCCATGACGCAAATTGCTACGATAATCCGATTCCCGCTCTACGGTGTAAGCGACAGTACCGTCACTTTGAATAATAAAAATATCGTAAAAACCCAGCTGTTGATTCAGTTGCTGAAACAAGTCATGTTGCCGTTCGACCTCAGAGATACTTTGCATGGCTTGCACTGCAGCAGTAACCACTTCAAGAGCATTGGCAAACTCACTCAACATAGAGCCGATTTGCTGTTGTTTAATTTCCCGCACCGCAGTCAGGCTATCTTCTGCTTGTTGGTACAGTGCACTCTGCGCCATATAGGTTACCACTGCCGTAGCAATGATCATCGGAAAGAGTACAATGAAAATGCTGATCCATTTTACTTTAGCCGCAAATGACATCATTCCTCCCTGAGCCCACAATTGGCAACTCATTAAGCGTATTGAATGAGCGTATCTGAGTTTGTATCTATTGCATGAAGGATATCGTGATATTTTTATGATATTGTTGTGCGGGCAGGAGTAAATTGTCAGCAACGATGAAGTGAATCAATGCAAGGTTCAGGAGCGCCATGCAGCGCCCCTGACAACGATTATTCAGCAGTAAAGCGTTTCATCCAGTCGAACACTTCGTTGTACCAGCGTACCCGGTTCTCTGGTTTTTGGATCCAGTGATTCTCGTCGGGGAAAATCACCAGCCGCGACTCGATACCTTTACGCTGCAGATTGGTAAAGGCACCCAGGCCCTGGGCGTATGGCACCCGGTAGTCTTTTAAGCCGTGGATCACCAACATCGGCGTTTGCCAGTTGTCGGCATAAGCCGCCGGGTTAAATTTGGCGTAATCCGAATCCTCATCCCAGGCGGTGCCGCCCAGATCAAATTCCGGGAAAAACAACTCTTCGGTGCTGCCGTAAAAGCTTGGCATATCGTACAAACCAGCGTGGTTGACCAGGCAGCGGAAAGCATCCGGCCATTTGCCGGCAAACCAGTTCATCATGTAACCGCCATAGGAAGCCCCCAAGGCACAGGCTCGGTTGCCATCAATCCATGGGTAAGCTTTTTGAATGTACTCAAAGCCTTTTTGCAAATCAACCAGCGGCTTTCCGCCCCAGTCGCGGCTGATGGAGTCGGTAAAGGCCTGGCCATAGCCGGTAGAACCATGAAAATCGACCATCACCACCGCATAGCCCTGCGCTGCCCACAGCTGGGCATTCCAGCGGTAATGGAACATATTGCCAAAGCTGCCTTGCGGGCCTCCATGCACCAGATAGGCCAGTGGGTAGCGTCGGTTGGCGTTGAAGTTGACCGGTTTCACCAGATAGCCATAGACGGTATTGCCATCCCAGCCGGAGAAACTAAACTGCTCAAACTCACCAAAGGCAATGCCTTCCAGCAAGGGACCATTGACATTGGTCAGCTGCTGCAGCCGGTTGCCATCGGTCTGGATCTGGTAAATCTCTGTTGGCTGGTTTAGCCGGTGATTGCTAAATACAATGCGCTCGCCAGCCACATTCAGGTGGCCAGCGGTGCCATCGCCATAAACTTTGCGTACATCACCAAAACTGGTGTTGATGGCATAAATGCTGACCTGTCCTACATCTTGTGTTGTCACATAAATGGTGCGGTTGTCCGGACCAAACTGGTAGGAATAAATGGAACGGTCCCAGTCCTCCGTCAGTACCGTGCGCTGATTAGTCACCTGATCGAGCAGCACCAGCCGACGCCGGTCGGATTCGGCTTGCGGTGTTTGCATCGCCAGATACGCCATAAAACGTCCATCCGGTGAGAAGGATGGGTGCGAGTCCCAGGCCGGGTTGTCGGCGGTGAGGTTTTTCTTCTCGCCCCCTTCAATACTGACTTCAAAAATATCAAAATTGGTGTGCCAGCTTTCGTCCACGCCAGGCATTTTGGCGCTGAACACCAAATGCTGTTGATCCGGCGTAAAGGCTACTTCGTTGATGCCGGCAATATCGCTGTTCCAGTCTGGCATCAGGTTTAGTGAATCGGTGACCGGCTTATCAGCAAGATTTGCCACAAACAAATGGCTGCGGTAGCCATCAAGCCAACGATCCCAATGGCGTACCATTAACTGATCGTACACCATGGCGGTATCTTTGCGGGCGGCATCGTCCGCTTTCGCTTTCACTGTGCAGGCAATATCACCACAGCCCGGTTTGTGTTGTAGCGCCAGCGCCAGCTTCTGGCCGTTGTTTGATACCTGAAAGCCCTGCACCGGCAGCGGCAAGTCGGTGAGCTGCATGGCTTCACCACCGCTGAGATTTAAGCGCCATACCTGATTGGAGCCAGTACGGTCGGCCAAAAAGTAAATGGCACTGCCATCGGCAGCCCAGCGTACCTGATGTTCGCGGCTGCTGTTTTGCGTTAAGCGGCGGATAGTATTGTTGTTGCTTAAATCCATTAAGTACAGATCGTGGCTGCTATCAGCAGGCTTCACGCCGCCATTTTTTTGTGCAAACACCAACTGATTACCGCCCGGTGCCAATACAATATCGCTAAGCTGATTAAGTTGGGCTAAATGCTCGACCTGTAGCGGCGTTTTGGCGCTGGCGTGAACCCCTAGCCCAGCTACCAGCAGTGCTGAGACTGTCAAGAAACTAATTTTCATAGCATGCTTCCCCTGGTTAAAAAAAACCTGCAAGCAGAGCTTACAGGTTTGGATGCTTCGCTGCGTTTTATTTTGCGCCAGCCATTTCTTCGATTTTTACTTTCCAGATGGCCGGGCCTTGTTTGTGCACATTGTTGCCCTGACTATCTACCGCGACGGTGACCGGCATGTCTTCGACGTCAAACTCGTAGATGGCTTCCATCCCTAAGTCTTCAAACGCAACGACCCGGGCTTTTTTGATGGCTTTGGATACCAGGTAAGCGGCACCACCAACAGCCATCAGATACACCGCTTTATGCTGCTTGATGCTTTCCACCGTGGCATCACCACGCTCGGATTTACCAATCATACCAAGCAGACCGGTTTGCGACAGCATCATCTCGGTGAATTTATCCATTCGGGTGGCCGTAGTAGGGCCAGCCGGGCCGACCACTTCATCACCCACCGCATCGACCGGGCCAACGTAGTAGATAAACTTGTTGGTCAAATCGACGCCCTCCGGCAGGCCTTCGCCTTTATTCAGGCGGTCGGCAATGCGCTTGTGGGCGGCATCGCGGCCGGTCAGCATCTTACCGCTTAACAGCACAGTTTCACCAGCCTGCCAGCTTTGTACCTCTTCCGGCGTGACGGTATCCAGATTCACCCGGCGCACATTGCTGCCAAGCTCCCAGGTCACTTCTGGCCAGTCTTCCAGTTTGGGTGGCTTGATATCGGCCGGGCCACTGCCATCCAGATGAAAATGCACATGGCGGGTGGCAGCGCAGTTTGGGATCATCACTACCGGCAAAGAGGCGGCATGGGTGGGCACACTTTTGATTTTGATATCCACCACCGTCGTCAGACCGCCGAGGCCCTGAGCACCAATGCCCAACTGGTTGACTTTCTCGTACAGCTCCAGTCGCAGCTTTTCTTCGGCGGTTTCGGCGCCTTTGTCGATCAATTGCTGAATATCGACCGGATCCATCAGGGACTCTTTCGCCAGTACCGCGGCTTTTTCGGCGGTACCGCCAATGCCAATGCCGAGCATACCAGGCGGGCACCAGCCAGCGCCCATTTTTGGCAAGGACTCCAGCACCCAGTCGACGATGGAGTCGGACGGGTTTAACATCGCCATTTTGGTTTTATTCTCAGAGCCACCGCCTTTGGCGGCAATCATCACTTCCACTTCGGCGCCTGGCACCAAATCCAGGTGCACTACCGCCGGGGTGTTGTCGCGGGTGTTTTTGCGGGCACCGGCCGGATCGGCCACAATGGATGCGCGCAGCGGGTTATCCGGGTTGTTGTAAGCACGGCGGGTGCCTTCATCCACCATCTGCTGCACCGTCAAGTCGGTTTTATCCCACTTTACATCCATGCCTACTTTAACAAAGCAGGTAACAATGCCGGTATCCTGGCATATCGGTCGGTGGCCTTCAGCCGACATCCGCGAGTTAATCAGAATTTGTGCAATGGCGTCTTTGGCCGCTTTGTTCTGCTCTTTGTGATAAGCTTTTTCCAGTGCCTGGATAAAATCCAACGGGTGGTAATAGGAGATGTACTGCAATGCATCTTCAATGCTGTCGATAAAATCTTGCTGGCGGATGACGGTCATCTGAAATCTGTCCTCTGTCGTAATCACTGCATCATTCAATCTTTGTTGTATGGCTAATATACCCAAGTGACCTCAAGATGCAGGCTTCAGCGGGAGATAAAAGCGCTTTAGGCAAGGCAGTTGTTGGAAGGTTTGGTGGTTCCAAATCGACAACAGCTAACGCCGCATAAAGCGCTTTTAGCCCAGCCCTGCGGGAGCCTCTGGGCGCTTTCCATCCTCAGGTTCGCTAAACGGTATATCCCTATACCAGCTTTCACTGCGGTGTTACCCTAGCTAGCAAGGTGGTCGACATTGCGTCGCCAGGGTGCCTTGCATTGAAAGCGCCCAAAGGATCTGAAACTCGCATCTTGAGGTTACTTGGGTATATCATACAACGCATCAAAAACAGCGGCCAGAGTTTCGTACATACAACCTTGGTCGTGCAATTGGATATTGGCATGCAGCACTATCATATTATTGGCGACGCCCCGACCGACTTGCTGGATTTTTTTGCCCCGCTGGCAGAGCAGCCCTGGGCGATTTTATTGGACTCAGCTGGCCCGGTTAGTAAGAACAACCGTTTTGATATCTTAGCAGCCGAACCTGTTTGTACCATTGAAGCCAAGGATGGCCATACGGTGCTGACCGATGATCAAGGTGCCCATCATTACCAGCAACATCCGTTAGCCGTGGTAAAGGCCGCCTTAAAATGCTACTTCCCAGAGCCTGCACCCAAGCTCGACTTGCCTTTTCAGGGCGGTGCTTTGGGTTATTTCGGCTATGATCTTGGCCGCTACAGCGAGCAGATACCGGCTACAGCAAGCAAAGATCTGCCACTGCCGGATATGGCCATCGGCATTTATCTCTGGGCTTTGGTGCTGGATAAAGAAAAGCAGCAGCTGTGGTATCTGGATTATCGCGGCGATGCCGAACAAAACTGGACCAAACTAAATGAACGGCTACGTCAGTACCGGCAAGCGTCCAGCCCCTTTGCTCTGACCAGTGATTGGCAGGCCAATATGGACAAAGCCGGCTACCAGACCCGCTTTGAACAGGTGCACGAACACCTGCTGGCCGGTAACTGCTACCAGATTAACCTGGCGCAGCGTTTTAGCGCCAGCTACAGCGGCAGCGAATGGCAAGCCTATCAGAAGCTGCGCGCCGCCAATGCCGCGCCCTTCTCTGCTTTTATGCGCCTGCCCGAAGGCTGCGTGCTCAGTATTTCACCCGAGCGCTTTTTGCAGCTGCATGACCGCGAGATAGAAACCAAGCCTATTAAAGGCACAAAACCGCGCCATAGCGATGCCAAACTGGATGCTGAGACGGCTGAGGCCCTGCGTAACTCGCCAAAAGATCGGGCTGAAAACGTGATGATTGTCGATTTGCTGCGCAATGACTTAGGCCGGGTGGCTGAGCCAGGCAGTGTAAGGGTACCGGATCTCTTTGCCATTGAAAGCTACCCGGCGGTGCATCATCTGGTTAGTACCGTCACCGCCACTTTGCGCACCGAACTCGATGCCACCGATTTGCTGCAAGCCGCCTTTCCGGGTGGTTCCATTACCGGAGCGCCAAAAATCAGCGCCATGACCATTATTGAGCAACTGGAGCCACACCGGCGCTCGGTATACTGCGGCGCCATCGGTTACATCGACCAAAGCGGTGCTATGGACACCAACATCGCCATCCGCACCCTGGTGGCCTGCAACGGCCAACTGCACTGCTGGGCCGGCGGCGGCATTGTGGCCGACTCCGAAGTCAACAGCGAGTACCAGGAAACGCTGGATAAAGTTTCAAAAATATTACCCGTAATAAATATTTGACACAATTAAAGGGGGGGGGGTGATAAAAGAATGATTCCGATAAGTTGATATAGGAATCAACAATGTTACATGGCTTGATGTGTCGAAAATGGCAACACTTCATCTGGGTGAGTTTAGCTGCTTTAAGCATAGGATCTGCTAATGCATCCTGCGTGGAACTAAGAGAAAACAGTGAAGTAACCTTATCGACAGCCGCCAGCAGTAATGGCGAAATTTGCATTACTTTGCGGGATCTGCACCCCAGTGAAACCTACTTTATGGTGGATAAATCCTACCCAGGCATGAATAGCCCGGCCTTGGTGGGGTATGATGCCCGTTGGCAGCTGACCAATGGCAGTACAGTGTACAACAAGAATATTTACGCCGACTTTGATATGACCAAAATCAACCTTCAAAGTCATGATCGCGCCACTTTACGGCTTAAAAAGGCACAGAATGGGGCTAATTACGATTATACCTTTAACATCATCAACAACCGGGAAATTCAGGGGTTTAGCATTATATCGGTTGTTATGAATGCAAAGCCTATAGCTTCTTCACAGCCAACACCTCCGGCTCCGCCTCCTAGAGGAGAATGTGATTATATAGGAGGCATTTTTATCTGTACTGACCCACTTCGTGCTCCTGTTGTTACTTCATCATCCAATGCAGTTTTAATAGGAGATATAGTGGCTCTCAGCGGTCCACAATGCAATGCTAACAACAGGCCACCTACACCAGCACCTTATGCACGCGATGGTTCAGGCAGACAGCTGAATTTGAATAAAATCCTTCGCGATGAGAAGGCATGGTTAACAAAAATAAATACTGCAACCTCAAATGCCAACCTTCGGCTAATGGTGATAATGCAAAGAAATCTACAAGTTTTTTCTATGGGTGCAATTTATGATGTAAAAGACAGTCTAAGCCCATGGGCTGGCAATGATGATTTTGGCAATTTTTTATACGGTGCTGTTATGCAAGTACAGGGATTTAGCGGATCTGACACTCAGCGATTCTCTGCGGCTTATCAAGCTATTCAGAATGGGAATGGCATAACATGGAGTAGTGCAACACAAGGCATATACAATTTTATAACCAATACAGGTGATGAAACGGGTGATCCTGAAATGGTGATGCGTGGTTATCGTTATGCCCGTGATATACATAGTCAAAACCCTTCAGATTCAAAAACATTATCGTGTATTGATGATAGAACCTTGAGCCAACTTTCGACACCAGGTACTGGTGGAGGTAGTGAGGGCAGTGATAGTTCAGGCATAGGAGGTGGCGGCACACTATGGTCCAGTTGTGAGCTCTGGCACTTTCCTTCCGGTTTAAGTAATGGCATGTTCTATTTGGAAACAAACTGTCGGTTTTGGATGATGCCATGGTAGTATCTCACAACAAACGTATCACACAGGATTACTTCTTGGGTTACTGCAAGCATCAACTGGTCTGGTACGGAACTCGCAATGAAACTTCAACTTAAACTTATCTTTATTTGCTCAGTGCTTGTGCTTGCTGCCTGTAATAAGCGACCAGAAATTGGTGAATTGGAAGCTCGTTTTTATCAGCATCAAGCGCAGTTTGATGACTTAACGGAGATAGCATGCGCCATCATACATGAGTTAGAGACACCTTATTTTCGCTATTTTATCCAAACATCGATGGAGCAAGATCCCTACTTACAGCAACGCCTCGAGCAGGTTAAGCAAGATCCAAACTTTCAATCCCAGCTCGAAGAACTGGATAAAAGCTTACTGTTGATTAAGTTTAGCGGGATGACATTGCAACAACATGATAATACCGACTGCTCAATTTATCTTCCCATCTGGGGAATAGGCTTTGCCGGCAAAGGAGCAAGTATCAGTTATAGTTACAATCCTGCACAATTAACAGAGTATAACGATGAAATTTTTTTTAAAGGGGATCCAGATACCTTAGAGAACTCCCACTTTACAAAACCTCTCGCCAATGGCTGGTACATTGAGTACAAGAAATATTCATCTACATTATCGAGATTAAGAGAGCAAACCGAAGAGAAGTAACACTTAATGAGAGAAAAACCAGCTAGTAACAGTAAAGAACCATCATGAGTTATTCACCCAACTGGCTGCTAGCCCGCTTTAACACCCAGTTGCCGCCAACAGCGGCGCGAACCTTGCAAAACCAGAGCGGAGCACAACGCGCTGCGGTGCTGCTGCCGTTTTTGCAAGGCCCTCAGGGTTTGGAATTGGTGCTGACCAAACGGGCCGTGCATTTAAAGCATCACCCCGGCCAAATCAGTTTCCCCGGTGGCCGTATTGAAAGCGGTGAAAGCAGTAAAATGGCGGCGCTGCGAGAAGCAGAAGAAGAAGTGGGACTATCACCTGCTGATGTCGCCATTGTGGGCCAGCTACCGCCGCAAGCCACCAGCACCGGCTTTGTGATAGAACCCTGGCTGGGGCTGGTGCACGCCCCACCCCGCTGGCAATTGCAACTGGATGAAGTAGCCGATATCTTTCATGCACCTTTGGCAGAGTTATGGCAAGAAGAGCGCTGGCAGCAATGGGACTGGCAGCATCAGGGCCGACAGTACCCGGTGTATTTTTTGCACTGGCGCCAGCAACTGATATGGGGCGCTACCGCAGCCATCTTGCATCGGTTAAAGCAGCAGCTTGGCAAACCTTAGCCTGTCATAGCTAAGCCCGACAAACCAAAACAGCGATCGAGCTGTACAAGGAACCAAGTTGCTGTAGCAGGTTCAAATCTGGCAGCTTATCCACCTTTTACCTGAGGAAACAGCATGGAAAAATTACTGCAAAGCAGTCGCATTCTGGTGATTCTGACCATTATCGTCTGCGCGGCTTCGGCTTGCCTGCTCTATGCCGCCAGTGTGTCCATTGTCTATGGCATTATTGTCGATACCGTGCTGGCCATTCCGGTGAAAGCGGACGAAGGAAAACGATTGGCGGTAAAGTTACTAAAAGTACTGGATACCTTGCTAATCGCCCTGACGTTTCAAATCATCGCGTCAGCGCTGTACCGGCTATTTTTAACCAAAGAAGAGAGCAAAGACAAAGGCTTGCTGAAAGCATTGGATATTAAAAATTTTCATGATCTGAAAATCACTCTGATGCAGGTAGCATCGGTGATACTGGTGATCCTGTTTCTGGAGCAGGCGGTGGAAATTGGTGCCACTTTAGAAACTCTCTACTTTGGTTTGGCTGTTGGCTTTGTCATTTTGGCGGTAACTTTCGCTGCCCGGCAAATGAATCACTAGCTTAATGCCCTGTTTCTAAGGACAAATAGGATGGTACTTTCGGCTCAGGATCGTTATCCTGTTGGCGAACTTATACTAAAAAATACTTCAGGAACAGGAGCATTCTATGTCAAAACTTTTCAGCGCCTTAGCAGCCAGTACCTTGCTGCTAATGGGCTCAGCCCTGGCCGAGCGCCAGCCGCGCGATGTCAGCGAGCGTGAGGCCTGGGAGCTGCACTCCCGCGTGATCACGCTGGATACCCATGTCGATATCGCCCGTGGTTACGCTACGTATCAAATGGATCCGGGCGTGATGACAAGAGCCCAGGTCGATTTGCCCAAAATGCGTGCCGGTGGCCTGGATGCCGCTTTTTTCATTGTTTATGTGGGTCAGGGCTCGATGACGGAGCAAGGCTATACTACTGCCAGAGCCCGTGCTGAGGAGAGCTATCAGGCCATTAAACGCATGACCAGGGCTTACCGCGATCAAATTGGTCTGGCCCGCACTGCCGATGAGGTAGAAGCCTTGCATGCGCAAGGTAAGCTGGTGGCCTTGATTGGCATGGAAAACGCCTATCCGCTTGGCACCAGCGTCGATGAAATTCCGCTTTGGGCTGAGCGCGGTGTACGCTATGTCGGCATTACCCATATGGGCAATAATCAATTTGGTGGCAGCTCCAATCCGCGGTTGGATCAGGGTGATAAACCCGATCAGGGCTTAACCGATTTGGGCCGTGAGCTGGTTAAAAAGCTGAACGATTACGGCATTATGGTCGATATTTCGCACGTTGGTAAGCGCAGCTCACTGGAGGCCATCGCCCTGTCGCGCGCGCCAGTGATTGCCTCACACTCCGGTGTTTCCGGCGTGCACCCCAACCTGCGGAATCTGGATGATGAGCAGCTGGATGCCATTAAAGCCAATGGCGGTGTCGCTCAGATGGTGGCCTTTCGTAGCTACGTAGCCAACGTGGATCCCCGCATTCAGCGTGGCCAGGATGAACTGCGCCAGCAGTACTTGTCGGCCGGTTGGGGCGGTGCCAGCGATGCAGAAGTCAAAGCCTATATGGATGGCCTGGCCGAGCTGCGCCGTACCTACCAGGATGTGACCTTAGCCCAATTTGTTGATCACATTGACTATGCGGTCAATCGCATTGGCATTGAGCATGTTGGCATTGTATCCGATTTTGACGGCGGCGGCGGCGTAGAAGGCTGGGACGATGCCACTGAAACCATCAATGTGACCTGGGAGTTGATGCGTCGGGGCTATACGGAAGATGACATCCGTGCGCTCTGGTCGGGTAACGTCCTGCGTGTCATGCGCGCGGTCGAGGCAGCAGCCAAGCACTAGCAGCGTCCCTATCTACCAACTGCCGTGTCAGCGCGGGCTGGGCGGCAGTCATTTCCCTTAGAAAATTTCATGTAAATCTCTGCAAGCAGCACTGACAAGGGCTGGAGGTTGTAACCAGACCTGACCAGTTACAACGGGACTTACCGGCTGACTACCTTTGGTATACAATCACAGGATGTTTCTTCAGGTTGTTTTGTTTTACTTATGATTATCAGCGCTTTTGATATGTTTAGCATCGGCATTGGCCCCTCCAGTTCGCATACCGTTGGGCCGATGCGGGCAGCCCACCAATTTACCGAACAGCTGAAGCAGTTGGGCACACTTGGATCCGTCAGCCGGATAAAAGTAGAGCTGTATGGCTCTCTTGGGCAGACTGGTATTGGCCATGGTACCGGTAAAGCCGTGATTCTGGGGCTAAGTGGCTACCTGCCAGAAAGCATAGACCCGGATCTGATCCCGGAGTTACTGCATCAGGTACACACTGAACAAAAGCTGCAACTGGCACAACAACAGCCGGTGAAGTTTCCACGTGAAGGTGCCATTACTTTTCATCGGCGCAAAACCTTGAAAGAACACTCCAATGGTATGGAGTTGGTAGCCTGGGACGGAGAAACCGAGCTGCTGCGTGAAGTGTATTTTTCCATTGGTGGGGGCTTTATTGTTAAAGCAGAAGATTTTGCCAAAGAAAAAGAAGCCGCCAGTCAGTTTGCCGCTGATAACCCGCCGCCCTACCCGTTTGAAAGCGCTACAGAACTGTTGGCCCTTTGCAAAGAACATGGCCTATCGATTTCCAGTTTGATGCTGGAGAACGAGAAAGTACTGCGTAAGCCCAATCAAATAAAAGACGAGCTGTTTCATATCTGGCAGGCCATGCATGATTGCATCGATCGGGGCATTCGCACTGAAGGGGTTTTACCTGGTGGTCTGAAAGTAAAGCGGCGGGCTCCTTCGTTGTATCGACGCCTTAGTGTAGAAAAAAGCTCAGATCCCTTGCAGGTGATGGATTGGGTGAACCTCTTTGCGCTGGCAGTCAATGAAGAAAATGCCGCCGGTGGCCGGGTAGTCACCGCTCCCACCAATGGCGCTGCCGGTATTATCCCTGCAGTACTGATGTACTACGACAAGTTTATTCAACCAGTAACACCCGATATTGCCATGCGTTATCTGTTAACGGCTGCCGCAATCGGCATTTTGTACAAAAAGAATGCGTCCATTTCTGGTGCCGAAGTCGGTTGCCAGGGGGAGGTGGGCGTCGCTTGCTCGATGGCCGCCGGTGCTTTAACGGAAATTCTTGGTGGCTCAGCCAGCCATGTAGAAAATGCAGCAGAAATTGGCATGGAACACAATTTAGGCCTGACCTGCGATCCGGTCGGTGGCCTGGTGCAGGTGCCCTGCATCGAGCGCAATGCCATGGGAGCCGTCAAAGCCATCAATGCATCACGACTGGCACTGCGGGGCAGTGGTGATCACAAGGTGTCACTGGATAAAGTGATTAAAACCATGTGGGACACCGGCAAAGACATGCAAACCAAGTACAAAGAAACCTCACGCGGTGGTCTGGCCGTAAACATTATTGAGTGTTAATGCAAAAGCCCCTGAGTTCTGGGGCTTTTTTTACTACCTCTACTCAGCTAATCTCCCTAAGCTGGGTATCGATTTTTTGCTCCTTGCTGCGAAACAAATTCTTAAAGTCTTCCAGAATCACATAAAGCGCTGGGATCAGGATCAAGGTGATCACGGTGGCAAACAAAATACCAAAGGCCAGCGATACTGCCATCGGCACCACGATTTGTGCCTGCAAGCTGCGCTCCAGCACGATGGGCGTTAAGCCCAAGAAGGTAGTCATGGAGGTGAGGACAATAGCGCGAAAACGCATGGTACCCGCTTCCTCCACTGCCTGACGAATGCTGTGCCCGGCCGCTCTGGCTTTATTGACAAAATCCACCATAATCAAACTGTCGTTCACCACCACACCGGCCAGCGCAATCAGACCAAACACCGACATAATGCTCATGCTAAGTCCCAGTACCATATGGCCAACCACAGCACCAATCAGGCCAAAGGGGATCACGCTCATAATAATCAGCGGCTGGCTGTAGGATTTCAGCGGAATGGCCATTAAGGCATAGATAAGAAACAGCGCCAGCACGGCGGCTTTTAGCATATCGCGCTGCGCATCCATTTCATCCTGGCTGCTACCTTCCAGCGCCGTGGTAACGCCAGGGTAACGCTGTGGCAGTTCTTTCATTATGCCTTGCCGCACTTCCCGCACCACCCGGCCCGGCTCGATGCGATCTTTATCCGCTGCTGCAGTAATGGTCACCGCCCGCTCGCCATTGACCCGATTAATGGCATTAAAGGCTGGCTGCAACTGATAGCTGGCAACCATACTAAAAGGCACCTCACCACCATCGGCTGTGCGGATGCGCATCTGCTCTAAATTGCCCAATGAGTTGCGTTCGTCTTTCGGGTAACGCACCATCACTTTCACTTCTTCGCCATCGCGCTGCACCCGCTGCGCTTCGGCGCCATAGAAGCCATACCGCACCTGGCGCGCCAGATCCGATAATGTCAGCCCCAATAAATCCGCTTCCGGTTTTAAACTCAGCACTACCTCATCATTGCCGCCACTCAGGTTGTCCTGAATATCGTACACCCCTTCGTATTGCTCCAATGCCCGTTTTAGCTCTTCGGCAGCGGCTTCGAGCATCTGCAAATTATCGCCGCGAATTTGCAGTGCTATATCAGCACCACCTCCACCAGCGCCGGTAGAGGCATTGATATTAAATGAACGCATGCCGGCGATCTCTGGCATTTCTTCACGCCAAATGCGGGCAATTTCAAAGCCATCAATTTCGCGGCCTTCGCTTTTCTCCAGCTCCAGTACCATCTGTCCACGGGTATCACTGTTCAAAAAGACCAGCCGGTGCTGAATCACATCGGCATTGTATTCGGATTTCAGCCGCTCATTGGCGCGCATTAATGCGGCTTCCATTTCATCCAGGGCTTGCTGGGTTTGCTGGCTTGACGAGCCCTCTTCCATCAAGATACTGGCCTGAATAAAGTCACTTGGGATATCCGGGAAAAACACCCAACGGACAAAACCACCACCCAGCAAGCCTATCATCAGCAGCATCAGTGAAAAAAAGCTAACCAGGGTCAGATAGCGAAACTCTATGCAGCGACTGATAAAAGGCCGGTAGTGTTGGTGGATAACATGCTGCAGCTTATCGGCGACCCATTGACGGATCCCACGTAAAAAATTGCTGGCACCACGACCTGTGGCGTAAAACAAACCATGCCGGTCCGGATCCCAGGGTTTGGTATCGATATGGGCAATGTGGGTAGGCAAAATCAGTTTGGATTCCACGATGGAAAAAGCCAGACACAAAATAACCACCCAGGCAATCGACTCCCAAATCGGCCCCATTGAGCCGCCAACCATCAGCATGGGTAAAAAAGCAGCAATGGTCGTCAGTACCCCAAAAGTAGCTGGCATGGCCACTTTCTTGGCTCCGGCGATCACCGAGTCCATCGACTTGCCTTTTTTCTCGATTTCGCTAAAAGCACTCTCACCAATAATGATGGCATCGTCCACCACGATACCCAGCACCAGTATGAAGCCAAACAGACTAATCATGTTGATGGAAACACCGAACATCGGCAACGGCATCAATGCAAGGGCACCAAGAAAACAAACCGGGATCCCGACCATGACCCAGAAGGCAATCCGAAACTCCAGAAACAAAGTGAGCGCCAGCAGCACCAGCAGGACACCGTACAGCAGATTGCTGGTCATCAGCTCGATGCGCCCCTGCAGGTAGTAACTGCTGTCGCCCCAATGATCCAGATAAATTCCCGCAGGTAGCATCTCGCGCTGCTCTTCGACATAACGCTTCACGTTTTGCGAGATTTGCAGGCTGTTATCATCACCGACAGCATCCACCCGGATGGAGATGGAGGGCATACCATCGAAGGTAGCTTCACCATCGCGCTCGATAAAACCATCATTGATGTACGCAATATCGCCCAGCCTGAGCCGGGTACCGTCGTTAAAACGCAGCAGGATGATATCGGCAAACTCATGGCCACGGTACGCCTGGCCTTTGGTGCGCAATAAAATATTGCCCGAATCAGAGCGAATGGAGCCACCGGGAATATCGACCGAGCTGGCGCGAATGGCCTGTACCACCTGCTCAAACGTCAGTTGATACTCCCGCAGCACCGATTCGGATAACTCGATGGAGATTTCATAGTCGCGGGCTCCAACCACCTCAACCTGGCTGATGCTGTAACGTTTTTTTAAGTCATCACGAATGTGCTTGGCCAGCTCTTTCATACTGCGCTCGTCGGCATTGCCGTAGAGCGAGAGCCAGATCACTGTACTTTGAAACCGCTGCCGATACACCACAGGGCGTTCAGCCTGCTCCGGGAAGGTAGCAATAGCAGCCACCTGAGTTTTGATTTCGTCCATGACTTCCATAATGTCGTAACTGGATGAAATCTCGGCCCGTACCGTGCCCAAGCCTTCCACTGCGGTAGAGCGAATACGCTTGATACCATTGATCGAACGCAGTCGCTCTTCAATCTTATCAATGACCGCACTTTCCACTTCCTGCGGCGCAGCGCCCAGGTAAGGCACCCGGATGGTCACTTCATCCAGCGCAATTTCAGGAAAGATTTGTTTCTTGATGGTCATCAAAGAAGCAGCGCCTGCAATAATCAGCACCACCATCAGCAGGTTGGCTGCTACACTGTTGCGGGCGAACCAGGCAATAATCCCTTTTTGTGTATCCATGCTCAGTCTCCCGACGCTTCAGTGTCTGAAACGGCAGGACTGTCCAGCCACTCACCATCCACCCGACCAAGGCGAACCTGCATACCAGCCAGAGGATTGGGTAAAGCTGACACCACTAAATGCTCGCCGGCAGCAAGCCCCTCCATCACATAGGCATAACGCTCATCGGTGCGTTGAACCTGGACAGGCCTGAACTCCAGCTGGCTATCAGTATTCACCAGCAATACCTGGTTGCCTGGTCGTACCAAGTTACGAGGCAACCGAATAACCTGACCAGACGAGCTGCCTTCAATAGCTGCATGGACAAAACGGCCAAACCGCAGTGGCTGCTTGCCATCGGTTTGCAAACGATAGGGATCATCCACCTGCGCTACGGCGTAAATCACCCGGCTTCGCTCATCCAGCACTCCTTCGGTACGTGTCAGCCTGCCCGGCCAGTGCTGCTGCTGGCCTGCAACCAGAGCCGTCAACTCAACGAGCGGATAGCTTGACTGCTCACCACCAGGCAGTAGCATAAATGCCAGATCATGATCGGTCAGTGGCAATCGCACTTCTGCCAAGTCAGTGCCGAAAATACTGCCAAGCACAGTCCCCCGGCTGATGAACTGACCGATATTCACCGTTTTGCTCTGCAGTAATCCGGCGTATGGTGCCCGTAATTCGGTGCGGCTAAGATCCCTGGCTGCCCGCTCCAGTTCAGCTTCAGCAGAGCGTACATTGGCCAACTCCCGCGCCAGCTGAGGCCGGCGCAAACCAAGTTCGGGTGCCTCCCCTTCGGTGAAAGAAGCCCACTCTTCCTCGGCAACCCGCACCCGGGCAAGCTCTTCCTGCAAGGCCGCAGTAGCCCGTGCCAGATTAGCTTCCGCCGCTTTCACTGCCGTTAAATAGTCATCCTGCTCGACTTTTACCAATAGCTCACCGGCAGCAAAAAAACCACCCTCAACAAAGTTGGGAGATACTTCAATGATACGGCCGTTCACCTCAGAGACCAGACTGGTCATCAACCTGGGGCGAACAGTCCCTTGAGAGCTTATCCGGTAAATCAACTCTTCAGGTTGTGCTGATATCACATCCACCAGCACTCCTACTGCAACATCTTCGCGTTGTTCCGCAGGTTGACGGCCTTTCATCAGCACAATCATCAACAAGACTGCAATCAACAGGATCACTACAGGCAAGATAATTTTTAATTTTTGCTTTGCCATGGAACTCACTAACTTGTCTTTATAAGTACTAGCTATACTAACGAAAAAAAGCCCGATCTGGTTGCATTAAATGTTACAAGGCTAAAAACACCTTCAGCGCGACCGAGCATAAAAATAAATCAAAATGATTGAAAATCAGTCAGTTGCAATTTTACAGCCTGCTAGTATTTGCAGCGGACTGGAGAAAAACCAACTCAGCAGACATACTTTGTTACAAAGCAGCCTGCAACACTCACCGTCAGGAGCCTTTCCTGCCATGCGAAAACATGTGCACCTTCTACTTTTTACTCTGCTGTGGCCAGGCCTGCTGCTGGCTGCCGAGCCTGACTGGTATACAGAGCTTATGCAACAGAGTAAAGCTGAGCCAGGCGCTGCTTACACCAACACTATGGAATTACTGGCACAAACGGATGCTTTGGATTGGCAGCGCCGTTACCATTTGACCAATGCACTGGCATACCAGTTGTTGATTCTCTCCAACAGCAGCCAGGGAGAGGCTTTGATCAAGGAGTGGTTGCAGCAGGTTCCGCCAGAGCGAACCGAGTGGCAAATTCGTAGTTATGAGTTACTGGCAATTTTTGCGTTTCGTCGCAACGAGCTGGTACCGGCTCAACAACATTTAGAACAAGCTTACCAATTGGCACTGCAGCATCAGCACCACGAACGCATTGCCTCCATTACCACCAATAGTGCTTTGTTGGTACGAAGTATTGGCTTGTACGATGAAGCCAGCCAGTTGCTGCAACAAGCAGAGCAATTGGCAAATCGCTACAGCCTGAGCGCCGCTACCAGGGCCATTATCCGTAATAATCAATCGTCACTGCTGGTGGCGATGGAGCACTATGAAACAGCAATTGCGCATCTGGAAGAGTCTCTGCAACTGGCTTTTTTCCAGGCCGATGACATTGCCTTTGTGCAACGCACCCTGGCCAGCAGCTACCTGGCTCTGCAGCAATACGAAGCGGCCAGTCACTACGCATCACTGGCGCTTGATTACTACCTGCAACGTGATGATCCCTACTCCATCAGCCAGATGTACCTGGTGCAGGCGCAACAGGCTTTAGCCCTTGGAGCACTGGATAGCGCTGAGCAAAAGCTGGCGCAAGTTAGCCAGTTGCTGGCAAAGCATTCCCTGCCAGAGAATGAGCTGCAAGCGGTTCTGTTGCAAAGTCAGCTCTATCAGGCACAACAAAACTATCCGGCAGCACTCGAGGCCTTGCAGCAATACCAACGCCTTTATAGCCAAAAGCAAAACGAACAGTCACGTCGTCACGTGGTGGGGCTACGGGACCAGTTGTATTTTCAGCAACAACAACAGGCCATTGCAGAGCTGGAAAGCCAGTTGCTGCTCTCTGAATTGACGGCGCGGCATCAGCACCGCCAAAATATCACCATTATCAGCGCACTTGCTCTCGGTACGCTGTTGCTGATTTATTTTTTCCGGCGGCAGCAACAAAAACGCATTCAGGCCGAACACCTGACCAGGAAGCTCCATCAATCACTGCAGCAGTTGCAGCAGGCACAGCAACAGCTTATTGAATCAGAAAAGATGGCGTCGCTTGGCACTCTGGTTTCTGGCCTGGCGCACGAAATGAATACACCGCTTGGGATCCTGACGACAGCGCTCTCGTTATTGGATGAGCAAGTCACCGTATTTAGCGCCTCAGCCCGGAACAAGCAGTTGACTCAGCAAAAGTTTCAGTCTTTTTGTGAAAAGTCGGCAACAACCCTTAAATTGTGCCAGCAAACCCTGCAGCGCTGCTCAAATCTGGTGCAGAATATCAAGCAGTTGGCCATTCGCCCCGAACAGCACTACGATGTCAGTCTGTCGGCTTTAATCGCCAGTGTCCGAACGTTATTGAGTGAGCAGCTGCGAGGAGTTCAGGTGCTGGAAGAAGGCACAGAGCTTACGCTTCATTGCAGTGGTCAACAATTGCAGATGGTGTTGCTGGAGCTGTTTCAAAACTCATTACAACATGGCTTAACCCAGGAGGAAAAGCCACAGATCAGGCTGGCACTGGAGCAGCAAACCGACCATTTAGTGTTACGCTACAGCGACAATGGCTGTGGCATCGAAGAGACAGAGCGTCAACATGTGTTCGAACCATTTTATACCACAGCCCGGGGAGCCGGACGGACCGGCCTTGGTCTTAACCTGGTGTACAACCTGATGACTCAGGCATTTGGTGGCAGTGTCGAGCTCACTGCCTGCCAGACAGGTTTTGAGTTATTGCTGTATTTCCCCAAAGCGCTACTTACTCATGCGCCGGCAGCAGCCAACTGCTCCAGCACCAAACAGCCAATGGAGTAACCTGCACCAAAAGAGCACAAAATGGCCTTATCACCCGCTTGCAGCCCGGTCTTATGTTGGTGAAAAGCAATGATGGAGCCCGCTGATGCTGTATTGGCATAGCGATCCAATACCAAAGGTGCTTCCTCCGGCAACGGATCCCTGCCAAGAATTTTTTTGGCGGCAAAGATGTTCATATTGATATTGGCCTGATGCAACCACAGACGCTTTAATTGCTCCGGCGTCACCTGCTGTGCAGCCATCTCTGTCGCAATCACATCGGCCACCAACGGCAGTAACTCTTTAAACACCTTGCGACCTTGCTGGCGGAAAAACGCGATCTCCGGCTCGGGTGATGCAAAGCAATGCTCGGTATAGCCAATATCGCAGCGAATGTTGTTAGAAAACTCGGTTTTAAGGCGCATGCCCAAAATCCGAAACGCCAAAGGTGAACTGCAAGTGTCTTCGGCTTCAATAATAGTGGCGGTGCAGACATCGCCAAAAATGAAGTGGCTATCGCGGCTGCGATAATTGACCTGAGGTGAAGCAAACTCCGGGTTTACTACCAATACAACTTTGGCGGTACCGCCACGAATGGCATTGGCTGCATTGCTGATGGCAAAGGTAGCAGAAGAACAGGCTACATTCATATCAAAGGCATAACCAGTTACACCCAACTGCTGCTGCAGCTCTACCGATAAAGCCGGATAAGGCCGCTGCATATTGGAAGCGGCGCAGATGATCAGGTCAATATCACTGGCAGTTTTGCCAGCCTCTGCCATCGCTTCTTTGGCAGCGATAAGCGCCATTTCCACCATTTCCGGCGCCTGGTCTTCACCACGACGCGGAAACACCGGATGCATCACCGCAGGATCCAGAATACCCTCTTTGTAGAGCACATGGCGTGACTTGATGCCGGAGGCTTTTTCGATAAATTCGCAGCTCGAATGCCCCAGGGCCTCCAGCTCGCCACGTTCAATCTCAGCCGCATGCTGCTGATTGAAGTTATCCACATACTGATTGAAGCTGGCGACCAGCTCTTCGTTGGAAATACTGTCGGCTGGCGTAAAAACACCTGAGCCACTGATCACAATATTTTTCATAGCCTAACCTTGTCGTATTCGATCTGTGCTGTCAGATCTGGTCTTTATCAACTGATTATACCGCTGTCAGCAAAAGCTGACAGCGCAAATGTGACCTTTTTCTGACTTTAGTTCAATAAAGCCCGCATCGCCTGCTGCAGACCATCCAATGTCAGTGGATACATGCGCTTTGTCATGATGTGCTGGATCTGGCCAATCGACTGATAATGCGGCCACCAGGCCTCAGGTTGCGGGTTCAGCCAGACGGCTTTGGGGTACTGAGCCAGCAAGCGCCTTAACCAGACTTCGCCGGCCTCTTCGTTGTAATGCTCAACACTACCGCCGGGCCAGGCAATTTCATAAGGGCCCATAGTGGCATCACCGACAAAGATCAGCTTGTAATCCGAGCCGTAGGTGTGGATCAAATCCATCACCCTGGTCTGCTGCTCACGCCGGCGCTGATTGTGCTGCCAGACCCCTTCGTACACACAGTTGTGAAAGTAAAAAAACTCCAACTGCTTAAACTCGGCTCGCGCCGCGGCAAACAGCTGCTCGCATTCCTGAATATAATCATCCATCGAGCCGCCAACGTCAAAAAACAACAGCACCTTGATGGCGTTGTGCCGCTCTGGCTGCCACTGCAAATCCAGCCAACCGCCCTGCTGCGAGGTAGCACGGATGGTTTCCGGCAAATCCAGCTCCTGACTGGCGCCACTGCGGGCAAAACGACGCAGTTGCCGTAACGCCAGCTTGATGGAGCGGTTATTGAGCTCGGCATCACCATCCAGATCACGAAACTCACGCTTGTCCCAGACTTTAACCGCCCGTCTGGCACCCGAGCGGTCCTGACCAATTCGGATCCCCTCCGGATTGTAGCCATAGGCACCAAAGGGTGAGGTGCCGCCGGTACCAATCCATTTGTTACCACCGGCATGACGTTTTTGCTGCTCGGCTAAACGCTCTTTAAATTGCTTGAGCAACTCATCCAGACTGCCAAGGCCTTTCAGCGCCTCTTTTTGAGCCTCAGTCAACTGGCGGATCACATCCGGCTTTAGCCAGTCGTCAGGGATTTTGCTGGCAATATCGACGGCAGCAACACCTTCGAAGTACTCGGCAAAAGCCCGGTCGAACTTGTCGTAGTTGCGCTCATCCTTCACCAGCACCAGCCGTGCCAGGTAATAAAAGCCTTCGGTATCGGCAAACACCACCTGCTTATCCAGTGCTGCCAGCAGATCCAGCAACTCAGTAAGGCTGACGCTCAGGCCATGCTTGCGCAGCGTTTGGAAAAACTGGATCAGCATCAGCGGCGACGCGCCATAAAGGCCAGTTTTTCTACCAGGGCGACATCCTGCTCATTTTTCAGCAAGGCGCCAAACATCGGCATTAAACCGCCTTTTTGTTGTTTGTCTTGCAGTACTTCGACCGGGATATCTTCCGCCAGCAGCAACTTTAACCAGTCCAACAGCTCCGAGGTGGACGGCTTCTTTTTCAGGTTAGGCAGTTCACGCAGTTCAAAGAATACTTCCAGCGCTGTGCTCAGCAGTTGCTGTTGAATGTTCGGGAAATGCACCCCAACGATCTCCCTCAGCAGCGCTGCATCCGGAAAGCGGATGTAATGGAAAAAACAGCGACGCAGAAATGCATCCGGCAGTTCTTTTTCGTTATTCGAGGTAATGATCACGATGGGTCGTTGTTTGGCGGCGACTTCCTCACCGGTCTCGTGCACGTAAAATGCCATCCGATCCAACTCATACAACAAGTCATTGGGAAACTCGATATCGGCTTTGTCGATTTCATCGATCAGCAACACCGGTCGCTGTTCTGCAGTAAAGGCCTGCCACAGCTTACCGGGTCGAATGTAGTTGCTGATGTCCTGCACCTTATCACTGCCAAGCTGGCTATCACGCAACCGCGAGACGGCATCGTACTCGTACAAACCATGCTGGGCTTTGGTGGTGGATTTAATCGGCCAGCTGATAAGCTCAGCTCCCAGGGCCTCGGCCAGCTCTTCCGCCAGGCGGGTTTTGCCGGTACCCGGCTCGCCTTTGATTAACAGAGGCTTTTCCAGTGTAACCGCTGCATTGACCGCCAGTGCCAACTCATCGGAAACGATATAGTGTTCGGTACTTTGAAACGACATAATGGATCCTTTTTGCAACCTGCTGCTACTTTACCTTTTGCCTGCAGGTCATACCAGCACCAGCCATAAAAAACCATGAATGTTGCTTCATTTTAACGAAACTTCAACTATACTGCCTGTTGTATCCTGGTCACGGAAGGCAAGGTCTGTCTGTTTCGCTGTCTGTCCTCTGCGTATTCTCCGTTGTATTCCTTAAGAATGGAGCTGCACGATGAGACTGCGTATTTCCCCCAGAAACATGCTCACATCCAATAAAGATGGTGAGTCTTTCCTGCCACTTGGCGAGTACACCAGCAAAAAACGCCTGACCCGCAAGGATTTGCGCTTTATTCAACGGCAGTCTGCCAAGCGAAACCGAAAGAAAGGAATTTGGGGTACGCTGGGCAGTTGGGACCATCAGCCCTTTCTGCTGAAAGGCACCCTTTTATGCTCATCCCACGGCAGTGTGGCATCCTCTGTCGCCCATTCTGGCGAATCCACCTTACAGGAAATTCAGGCCATCCGCGAAGGACGGCCTCAGTACCTGAATCAACCAGGTCAGCCAGACAGCGAGCCTGTGATCGAGCGTTACCTGAGTCTGGAACAAGCCACACTTCCCGACTGCGGCCAGGGCTTTACCGCAGATGAAATTCCGATGTTACGGCTTACCGTTTTTGTAGCAGCCGACGAGGGTGCTCTGGTGTTTTACCAACGGATGTCGAAAAAGAAAAAAGGCGACATGTTGGCCGACCCAACCGATACCAGCATTGAATATCTGCTCCCGGAGCCTACCGACGATCAGCATCAGTGCCACCAGCGTGACCGTTTGCATTACCGTATACCGGCTTATCCGGCAACCGGGCTGGTACTCAGCGAGGAAGGTGGTGCTCTCCCTCCCCGTCTGTCTACTCAGACTGATGACGACATCGCAGCAACCAAGCTGGTTCTCAAGGTGCTTATTTTTAAACGGCAAAACAGCACCTCTGCAGATATCCTGCGCCGGGTAGCCGACCGGGTTGGGTTGGTAAAACACAATCTGCTACTCTGGCAAAACCAGCAGCAAGGCTATTACTTTACTGATGTAACCGCTGAAGATATTGATTTTGATCGCAAAACACTGCTGCTACTGCATGGCACCTTTTCCTCAACCCGGGGTACTTATGGCAATCTGTTTGAAAAACCAGTAGCGGGCAGCAACCAGGTGTTTCTGGAGCAGTTGCTTGCCCAAACAGACTTTGAGCAAATTCTGGCATTTGATCACGATACCTTGTTCTCAACGCTGGAACAAAATGCCGCTCAATTGCAAGACATCCTTGGCAAGCGTTGTTTCAGCCAGCCTGTCACCGCACTGGGCTTTTCACGTGGGGCTTTGCTGCTGAAATACCTGGCAGTCCACTGCCCCAACCTGAATATTCAGCATGGCGTTACTGTTGCAGCGGCAAACGAGGTTGGCTATCTAACGCTCCCCCGCACTTTGGCAACCTTTTGCAGTGCCATGCGCCTGTTAACCCTTGGCAGTGCACCTCTTACCATGCTGAACGCCCTGGCTCAGCATTCCGAGCGCGCCTTACAACAATTACCGGGCCTGCAGATGATGAGCAAACTGAACACAGAAAATCAGGCGCTACGCGCGCAAGGACCGCTCACTACTACTCTGGTCACTGTATCCGGTACCTTCGATAGCAGTTTGATCCGTGAGCAACGATTGCTACGGCGGATTGGTGCGCGCACCTTGCATGCTTTGATCTCTGCGCTTCTGGTATCCTGGCGCCATGACTGGGTAGTGACGGAAACAGCACAACAAATCATAGCTCCCTGTCAGCCCCATCCGGTAAAACAACCAACTCAGGTAAAAAGTCGGCATACCTCGTATTTTGGCCAACAGCTCTCAGAGAGTGATTTATTCAATGCCCTGTATCCTTAAAGTGCTCAAGAGCCCGCACTATGCTCCTGACTTGCGGGCATTTCAGTACTCAGGCTATGGCCAAACAGCTATAACTTATAGCAAAACGCTTCTTTGCTTTTGGCCGTCCAGGCGTTAATTTAGGTTAAATTCTGCTAGGAAACTGGAGTCTTCGTAATGGCAAATATTTTTGATGACAACTCGTTGTCGATCGGCCGTACCCCGCTGGTCAAACTGAATCGTGTCACTGGCGGCAAAGTGTTCGCTAAAATTGAAGCGCGCAATCCAAGCTTTAGCGTCAAATGCCGGATTGGTGCTGCTATGATTTGGGATGCCGAGCAAAAAGGCTTACTGGGTGAAGGCAAAGAGTTGATCGAGCCGACCTCTGGTAATACAGGTATTGCGCTGGCATTCGTTGCTGCCAGCCGAGGTTACAAACTCACCCTGACCATGCCGGCGACCATGAGCCTGGAGCGCCGCAAGTTGCTAAAAGCGCTGGGGGCTAATCTGGTGCTGACCGAAGGCCCTAAAGGCATGAAAGGTGCTATTGAAAAAGCAAAAGAAATTCAGGCCTCCAACCCGGAAAAGTACGTACTGCTGCAGCAGTTCGACAACCCGGCCAACCCGCAAATTCACTTTGAGACCACAGGCCCGGAAATCTGGAACGACACCGATGGCAAAATTGATGTCTTTGTAGCGGGTGTCGGCACCGGTGGCACCATTACCGGGGTAAGCCGCTTTATCAAACTGGAGAAAAAACATCCTCTGATTAGCGTAGCGGTAGAGCCAACCGACTCACCAGTTATCACCCAGCAGCGCGCCGGTGAAGAGCTAAAACCAGGACCACACAAAATTCAGGGCATCGGTGCCGGTTTTATCCCGGGCAACCTGGATCTTGAGATGATCGACCGGGTTGAGCTGGTCAGCAACGACGACGCCATTGCTATGGCCCACCGCTTAATGAAAGAGGAAGGTATTTTAGCTGGTATCTCTTCCGGCGCAGCAGTGGTTGCCGCAAACCGCTTGGCCGAATTGCCAGAGTTTGCCGATAAAAACATTGTGGTTATTTTACCAAGCTCAGCAGAGCGCTATCTCTCTAGCCCACTGTTTGCCGATGTCTTTACCGAACAAGAGCTGCAAGCCTAAGCTGCGGTTTATTGCAAAGGTCGCTTCGGCGGCCTTTTTTTCTGCCTGTGTTTCGCCTTAAATAAAGTTGCTACTTTACAGATTGGCTTTCAAAGCCCAAACTTGAGTTCTGAATGCTATTTAAAAGTCTTACCAACCATGCTAATACGCTTATTACTTGCATCCATGCTGTTACTGCTTTTCACTGCTTGCTCTGAGCAAAATGAGGCTTTATCCGGCACCTTTCACGCACCTGAGCATGCCGCTGCAGAGTTCTTTGACGCCATTTACAACAAAAATGATTTAGAGCTGGCAAAAAGCTTAAGCACACCTGAGCTGGCCGAATTAATGGCGCATTACGCCACACCGCGGCAGGTAGCCCGGACTTTGATCAATATGTCGTACGATGAAGTCACTATCAATGTCAATCGGGCCGGACAAAACCTGCGCGAACAATACGGCAATGAAACCGATGTGATGCTGGTGTTCAGCGGCCCTTTTGATGGTCGTATTGTCAATGAAATGCGGGTAGTCCGGATGGTACGGGTACGGGGCCGTTGGCTGGTAGCCGAAATTAAAAATGATCCTTTCAGCAGAGGCCACAGCTAACAGCTGCGGCCTTCACCATTACTTTTTCCGGAAAAACTGCTGCACCGCTTGCTGGCAGGCATCACTTTGCAGCAGTTGCTGGAACTCATTGAGCTCTTCCCGCAAGGTATAATGCAGTGCTTCTTGCTGATTGGCTTTGAGCAAACGTTTGCTGCTTTGGATTGCCTGAGTTGGCATGGCAGCCAACTGGTGCGCTTTTGCTAACGCAAAAGCCAGCAACTCACTGGCCGGCAGCAAGCGATTGACCAGTCCCATCCGCTCGGCAGCAATGCCATCAAAGGGTTCGGCCAACAACAGGTATTCACAAGCCCGGTGGTAGCCTATCAATTGTGGCAATAACAAACTGGATGCGGCTTCCGGACAAAGCCCAAGCTTGGTAAAGGGCAACTGAAAGCGGGTATCTGCAGTTGCATACACCAGTTCACAGTGCAGTAAAGCTGTGGTACCAATCCCAATGGCCAAACCTGCCACCGCTGCCACAACCGGCTTCGGAAATTCAGCCAGTTGATACAAAAACCGAACCGTCGGATGTTGCTGGTTCAAGTCACCGCCACCCATAAAGTCTTGCAAATCATTGCCAGCTGTAAAGCAATCGTCCTGGCCTTGCAACAACACTACCTTGACTTGTTCATCAACCGCAGCCTGCTTGAGCGCATCGGCCAGTTGCTGATACATCAGCAGGTTCAGTGCATTCTTTTTATCCGGGCGCTGCAATGTGAGGCAAAGTACGCCATCTTGCAGTTGTTGTTCCACGCCTGCCATTCGTCGTTCCTTTTCTTTAATGTCCAAGTACCTGTCCTTCACGGCGCGGATCGGCTCCACCTTGCAAGCCAGCATCCAACAGCACGATGCCATGCAAGCCACTGTTTAAGTCGATGATCCGCACTTGATGCCCCATTTGCTCCAGCGCCGATTGATGCTGTGCGATAGCAGTGCCTTTTTCCAAAGCCAGAAAATCATTACGGTGCGTTACCCGGGGTAAATTAATGGCCGACTGAATATCCAGTTGCCAGTCAATCAGTGCAACCAAAGTCTGGGCAACATAGTTGATAATGCGGCTACCACCCGGTGAGCCAAGCACAATACGCAAACTGCCATCACCATCAAACACCATCACGGGGGACATGGATGAACGGGGTCGTTTGCCGCCCTGAACCCGATTCGCCACCAGCTCACCGTCCAGCTCTGGTGCCAGTGAAAAATCGGTCAGTTGATTATTCAACAAGTAGCCATTCACCATCAAGCCGGAACCAAATACATTTTCAATGCTGGAGGTCATGCTAACGGCATTGCCATTGGCATCGACGATGGAAAAGTGAGTCGTATTGCTAAGCTCCGGACTTAAACTGCTACTCCGCGCCAAATTTGCAACGGGCTGCCCCGGCCTTACTTCAGACAAGGCTTTATCGGGCTGAATCAGCGCACTTCTCGCAGCCAGGTAGCTCGGCTCTATCAACTGCTGGGTCGGTACCTCGATAAAATCGGTATCAGCCACATAGTGATCACGATCCACGAAAGCAAGCTGCGATGCCAGAGCAAACAAATGGATGGCCTCAATGCTATCCGGAGCCAACTGGCCTAACTCAAAACGTTCCAATAAACCAAGAATTTGTACCACAGCGATGCCACCCGAGCTTGGCGGCGGCATGCCACAGATGGTGTAACTGCGATACGAGCCACAAACAGGATCACGCTCGACCGCCTGATAGGCCGCTAAATCGGTGACAGCCAAAGTTCCTGCATTGACAGGTGCTTGCTGCACCGTCTCGGCGATGGCAGCTGCATTCCCGCCCTGATAAAAGGCGTTAGGCCCATGCTCCGCCACCTGCCGTAAAATATCGGCATAAGCCTGATTGGTAATCACAGTGCCAGCTTGCAGCGGCTTTCCATCCGGATAAAAATACGCGCTGGCTGCAGGGCTATGCTGAATGCCCTGATTCCAACCGACTGCCAATTGCCGGGCCATCCGATCAGACACCGGAAAGCCGTCACTTGCCAGTTGAATGGCATCCTCAAACAGCTGCTCCCAGGCTAAAGTGCCATAGCGCTGATGTGCCTGGTGCATGGCCGCAAATAAACCGGGCACGCCAACAGACTTGCCTCCCACATAGGCCTCTCGCCAGGGCATGGCGTTATCGCCTTGCATAAACAACTGCTCGGTGGCGGCTTTGGGTGCAGTTTCACGGCCATCAAAGGTGGTCATCTGCTGCTTTGTCTGATCCCAATGCAAAATAAAAGCTCCGCCACCTATGCCGGAGCTTTGGGCTTCCACCAAGCCCAGCACCAGTTGCACAGCTATCGCTGCATCGATGGCACTGCCGCCTTGTTGCAATACCCGAATTCCGGCCTGGGTAGCCAGAGGGTGAGCTGCTGACACCATAAAACGCTCAGCCTGCACCAGTTGTTGCTGATAGTAACCCGTTGCTGCTTCAGGCTCACGATCAGCCTGTACCGGCACAGACGCCAGTACCAGCTGTGAACTGCACAAAAGATAAAGTGATGGAATAAGAAACTTCATAAGAACCTACTACTGCAAGCTGTACCGAACTTAACCCTACCCAGAAGCGACCTAAAGATCAATCCAGATTCTTCATGACAGAACAAAAGACTCTGGCTAGACTAGCCGGATGCAAAATATTTCCTTATTACACCGACGCCCTTCCCGGCTGTCCTTGCTGACCGCAGCTAGCTTCCTGCTAAGCCTGGTGCTGCTGCTATGGCTGCCAGATCACTGGGTGGACCGGTTCAACTATCAACCGGCAGCACTGCGGCATGGCGAGTGGTGGCGCCTACTCACAGCCAATCTGTTGCACACCAATCACTGGCACTTACTGCTTAACCTGGCCGGGCTCAGCTTGCTATGGCTATTGCACGGCCAGCACTTTAACAGCAATCGTTATTTGCTGTGGCTCTTGCTGGCCGGGGTTCTTACCAATTTGCTGCTGTTGCTCACCATGCCAGAGCTTGATCGCATGGTAGGCCTGTCCGGTGCTTTGCATGCCATGGTGGTGCTGGGTGCTCTGGCCGATATCCGGCGTAAAGATCGCACCGGCTGGCTCCTGCTGCTGTTGGTATTGGCAAAAGTTGGGCATGAACAGTTGCAGGGTGCAGATAGCCAACTGGCCGATTTGATTGCAGCCCAGGTCGCCGTCGATGCCCACCTGGCCGGTGTTGTGGCAGCTATGCTGTTGTTTCCGGCCTGGTACTGGCGCAGCAAAAAAAAATCCACTGCCTGAGCAGTGGATCAGAGAGCGGGTTTTAGTCACTTAACTGCTGCCACCAGTCAGGCTGATCTTTTAGATGCTTATCGAACCAGGCCAACAGATGATCCCACCAGACATAGCGCTTTTCACGATCAATAATGTGGTGATCTTCGCCTGGGATCTCAACCAGTGCTACTTCACGCCCCAGCAATTTCAATGCTGTAAACATTTGCTGTGATTCACCAGCCGGCACATTAACATCGGAATCGCCAGTGATCAGCAGCAATGGCGTCGTGATTTTATCAGCCATATACAAGGGGCTCTGACCAACATAAAGCTCATGATTGTTCCAGGGAAAACTATCGCGGCTGGCAATACCTGAATACAGGAACCCCCACCAGCCCTGCCCCCAGTACGAGCTCAGAGCACTGATGCCGGCATGGGAAATGGATGCAGCAAAGAGATCGGTTTGTGTGGCCAGATACATGGTCATAAAACCACCGTAGGACGCGCCAATATTGCCTAGCCGTTTGCCATCCACAAAATCATGCTCGGCGACAAAACGTTCGGTGGCATAGATAATGTCATCGGCGGTGTATTTACCCCAGGCATTTACATGCAACGCCGAAAAGCGCTGACCATAGCCAATAGTCCCGCGTGGCTGCACTACATAGACAATGTAGCCATTGGCAGCCCAATGATGAAACGGGTAGCGACCGGTAAACTGGCGATTCACCGTAGTCGTGCCACCATAGTAATACACGATGGTTGGGTATTTGTTACCGGCGTCAAAATCCGGCGGCAGGTAATAACGGCCTTCAATGCGGTCACCTTGCGGATTCTCGACATGGAAATCGCGCACCTCACCAAGTTGCGTATGCTGGTACAAGGCAGTACTGCTATGCAGCACAGTGGCGCGGCGCTGACCAGGCCTGACCAGCTCAAGTTGCTGCGGTGTCGCCACACCAGAGCCAACAGCCAACACAGTGGCTCCCCGGTCATTGGCCAGTTCAAACCGTTCAATCACATCCAGAGATAACGCCAGCTTCTGAAAGCGTTGCCGGTTGGTATCTACGTTGTACAGTGCTGAGCGGTCGCCTTCGTTGACCAGAGCAATAACCTGGCCACGTGCATTCACCGCAACAGAACTAATGGCAGGGTTAAAGTCCTTCGACAAGGGCTGAATATGGCCGCCATCTGCATCCATCAGATACAACTGACCATCGTAATCATTGGCAATGTAATCCTCCGACGGCAAGTTAACTCCTGCGCCAGCGGCAAAGTTCGGGCCGGCAACAACCAGCAGTTGATTCCGGTGGTATTGCACCTGGTTCAGATGCTGAAAAGTACCAATTTCGCGGCTTTGCAGGCTGGTTAAATCCAGCTCAAACAAAGCTGTGCTGGCATGCGGTGCAGCAGTACGGTCATTGACTCTTTGGGTATAGAGCAAAGCCTTACCATCAGGCCGCACATCGCTTAAGGTGCTGCTGTTGGCATCGGTGGTAAGGGCTCGTACCAGGCCGCTGGCGATGTCCAGTTGAAACAGACGGCTGGTATCACGGTAGCCACGCCAGCGATCTTCCAGTGCGCGGTACATTTTAGCTTTGGCTTGCTGCAGACTGGTATCGGGCTCTGTCCATTGCAACAAAATGCTGTTGCTATCAGGGGCCCAACGATATTGGCCCAGACCGCTTTGGTTTTCCAACAAAGAACGCAGTTCACCAGTGTTCAGGTTCATCAGCCACAGCGTATTGTTGGCAATGTAGCTTAGCCACTGATTGTCCGGGCTAAAAGCGGCCCGGCTTAACACCTGGCCGCTCCAGCTATGCTGCACCTGGTTGCGGCTGACGTCGCGCAGCTCCGTCCGTTGCAGTTGTACGTCACTTACATCCGAGCGGCCACTAAAACTCAGCAACATCCAATTGGTATCCGGCGATAATGCTAACTGCGTGATGGTTTCAGCATTGGTTAACTGACGATTGTTCACCGGCTCTTGCGCCGCCAAACGAAACTGAGCCTGAACCTCATTCTGGCTGGTCAGTTGCAGTTGCACATCGTCTTGCGCATCGCGACCATCGGTAAAAAGGATTAACTGCTGCCAGCCTGTTGCCAAAGCAAGCTCGGTACTGACGCCATTTTTTGGCTGAAAATTCAGGTACAGCTGAGGGGCTTGCAAACCTGAGATCTCCAGTTTGCCTTTTAAAAAAGCATCGTGTTGCAGTTGAACAAACCAAACACCAGGGCCGGCCTCGGCAGCTTCAGTCGGTGTCAACTGCCGCCATTGCAAACGCTGCCCAAACAGCTCGACTGAACGACCAGCTTCGGGGATGGGCTGACGCTCCAGCAAACGCAGTACTTGCTGGCGCTGCTGTTTCGCTTTGCCGCTTTGCTGCAACTGCTCGGAGGCAAAAGCTGGCAAAGGACCAAGAAACAGCACCTGCTCTGCTTTCACAGTCTGGGGAGCGGCCAGTGCGCCAAATGGCAGCACCAGCAACAACAGGGCAAAGGTACAGAGGATTCGTATCATGGCGTTTGATTCTCATTTTATGGAAAAAACAATGCAATGCTATGCTAACAAGCAGCCGGCTGGCTCACAATGCCGTGAAGATAAAAGGGGTGATGATTGCGACCAGCGTTGGAGTGCGACCAGCCCGCATTAAAAGTCAGCCTCAGCCGTAAAGGTTAAGGCTTTCTGGCTTACCGGATGAAACAATGTCAGTGTCGCTGCATGCAGCAACAGGCGATCGCTTTGCGCCTGAACTGCTTTAGCCGCGTAAAATGGGTCGCCCAGGATCGGATGTCCGTACGCCGCTGTATGCAATCGCAACTGATGGGATCGCCCGGTTACAGGGTGCAGCCGGATTCGGCTGCAATCCATATCCGCCTGATAAGACAGCAATTCAAAATCGGTGACTGAAGCCTTGCCTGCCGGGCAAACTTTGTAACGTGGCCGGTTTTCAGCATCCGGAGCTATTGGTAAATCAATCCGGCCATGTGCTTGCCGCCACTGACCAGCAACGACTGCCAGATAACTCTTTTTGACCACTCGGGCCTGAAATTGCTTACTAATGGCTGATAACGCTGCAGGATGCAGCGGCAATACCAACAGCCCACTGGTGTCATAATCCAGCCGGTGCACCACGGCAGCTGTTGGAAATTCTTGTTGTACCCGCTTGATCAAGCAATCCTGATTGTCCGGATGTCGGCCTGGTACGGTCAATAATTTGCATGGTTTGTTCACCACCAACAGGTGCTCATCCTGAAACAGCAACTGGTATGCTTGATGGGTGGCGGGAAGAACAGCAAGATCGGTGGCAGCAGGCGTCATAAGGCATCATCAAAAAAATAGCGGCATCAGCCGCTATTATTGCAAAAGTAAGCGCATTTAGAAATCATGCAGCTTTTTAAAAGTCGTATTTCGCCATAAACTGCAGCCGGTTTAAATCGCCATCGACGCCTGATTCCAGTTTACGGGTGGCATGACGGAATTCCAGACCAAATTGCAAATGCCGTGATGCCTGGTAAATCATGTTGGCCGCCAGGCTTTCGGTGCTCTTGGTAGCCCCAACCCCCGTCAGGTCAGTATCATTATCTACCCGTAAAGTGGCATAAATCAGGTTGGTACGCCAGTGCGCATCCCAAACATGGCGGTAAGCGGCAGTAAAACCAGTTGATTTAATAGCGTGTAATTCGCCATTGGCATCCAGCACAGCTCCATTGGATGTGTTTAAACCAATGTAGCGGCCTAAGCCTTTGCCGGTATTCAACGTAAAGCGAATATCATTGGTATCGGACACCATCACTTTACCAGTCACCGATACACCATACCCCATCACGCTGTCGTCAATTTGCAAGGCTCTGTCCTCATACGCCAATTGCCGTACTAAACCTGATACCGACAGACTGCCCCAGTCCCCTTTGTGATTGTAACGTGCCACCAGATCCGGCATGGTATTGTCATCGCTGACGATACGTGTCCCGCCTAAGTGTGGAGTAATGGTACTTTCCGGATTTTCAATGGCAAACTGGAAGTTGCCATGGGTGTAACGAATTTGCGGCTGCCGCACGAAAATCTGACCATCGGTATTACCAACAAAGTCGACACTTTCCGGCAAAGAGGTCAGGTCCATAAAGGTGGACCAGGTCTGGCCAAACAACCATTTGTCGTAGGTAAAAAATGCATGGCGGATCCCAGGCGAATAGCCATTGGAAATACGCTGATCCCCCCCTGGAGTCGACATCATATCAAACTCCAATCGCCCACCGATGGTTTTACCATTCTCAAGTTTGGTTTGGGTGGTAAAGAAGAACCGCGACTGGCGGGCATGCATATCAAACTTTGTACTTTCGCCTTCCCCATCCACAGGCGTAAGTGAAGGAATATAAAAATCCCGACCAATACCAGTGGCCAGATTGCCGTCCGGTGTATCGTTCAGCATTACATCCAGCTTCACAAAACCACCAAAACTGATGTCGGTATTGCCTACGGTAAAAGATGCCTGGGCCTGGCTCAAGCCAAGCGTCATACTTGTTGCCAGTAAGGTACAGGCAAAAGGTAGTTGTTTCATGCGGTGCTCCCTGGTTTTCTTGTCTTATTGGTGCGATTGTTTTCTGAGCTATTTACCATGGCTAAGGTTGGTTCAGGGCTTCTCATTCTGCAATTAGCCTTTAGTCGCATCAACTGCTAAAGTCGTTACAACCATTTTTTGCCGCATTCTAGCCTGAATCTCAACAAGCTAGACAATGGTCTAATTTCTTTCCGCGCTGTTATTGGTTAGAACATAAGTTCTTTATTTTTGATTAGAAAACTAATGGGGACACAGTTATGACACAGCCGAGTCTTTACCCGGTTCCAGCGGCCGCCGAAGCACGCTGTTTGATTGATAACGAAGCCTATCAGCGGATGTATCAACAGTCGGTGCAGGATCCGCAGTCGTTCTGGGCTGAGCATGGTAAGCGCATCGACTGGTTCACACCCTACACCAAGGTGAAAAATACCAGCTACCAGCCAGGCAACATCAGTATTAAATGGTTTGAAGACGGCGTACTAAATGCCAGCTACAACTGCCTGGATCGTCACCTGCCACACAAAGCCAACGACATCGCCTATTTCTGGGAAGGGGATGAGCCAGGCGTACAAAAGAATGTTAGCTACCAGGAGCTGTACGAGCAAGTTTGTCAGTTGGCTAATGGCATGAAATCTCTTGGTGTGGTGAAAGGTGACAGAGTTACCATCTACATGCCAATGATCCCGGAAGCTGTAGTGGCTATCTTGGCCTGTGCCCGGATTGGCGCTGTGCACTCTGTAGTCTTTGCGGGTTTCTCCCCCGATGCATTGGGCAGCCGGATCCAGGACTGTGATTCCAAACTGGTGATTACTTCCGATCAGGCCCCGCGGGGCAGCCGCTTAACTCCGCTGAAAGACAATACCGACCGGGCTTTGGCGCATCTGGGTAAAGCCAGCCCCGTGCAACATGTGATTGTAGTAAAGCATGTAGGCGACAACATTGATGAGCACCCAGGCCGTGATGTCTGGTACCACGAGCTGCTGGCCAAACAGTCGAAACACTGTGAGCCAGAACCAATGAGTGCTGAAGACCCTCTCTTTATACTCTACACCTCGGGTTCTACCGGCAAACCAAAGGGGGTGTTGCACACCACTGGTGGTTACATGGTCTGGGCTTCAATGACCCATCAGTATGTCTTTGATTACCACCCCGGCGATATTTACTGGTGTGCAGCCGATGTCGGTTGGGTCACCGGCCACACGTACATTGTCTATGGCCCATTGGCCAATGGTGCCAGCAGTGTGCTGTTTGAAGGGGTTCCAACCTATCCATCGGTGAAACGGATGGCACAAATCATTGACAAATATCAGGTCAATATTCTGTACACTGCCCCTACCGCGATCCGGGCGCTGATGGCGCATGGTGAGGCGCCGGTTGCAGGTGCCCAACTCAATACATTACGTACCTTAGGCAGTGTGGGTGAACCCATTAACCCCGAAGCCTGGAGCTGGTACCACGAAAAGTTTGGTCATGGCAATTGCCCTATTGTCGATACCTGGTGGCAAACAGAGACAGGAGGTATCCTGATCACGCCTCTGCCCGGCGCCACTGCATTAAAGCCAGGCTCTGCTACCCGACCATTCTTTGGCGTAAAACCTGCCATTGTCGATAACGAAGGTAAACAGCAAGAAGGAGCAGCCGAAGGTAATCTGGTGATCCTGGATAGCTGGCCAGGCCAGATGCGCACAGTCTTTGGTGATCATGAGCGTTTTGAGCAAACCTATTTCAGCACCTACCAAGGCACCTACTTTACCGGTGATGGTGCCCGCCGTGATGAAGATGGCTATTATTGGCTAACCGGCCGGGTTGACGATGTACTGAACATTTCAGGTCATCGTCTGGGTACTGCTGAGATTGAAAGCTGCCTGGTGGCCCACGATGCCATCGCCGAAGCGGCCGTGGTCGGCTACCCACATGACATCAAGGGCCAGGGCATTTATGTGTATGTCACGCCACGCGTTGGTGTTGAACCTTCCGACGATCTAACCAAAGCAGTCCGCGCCTGGGTACGGCAGGAAATATCGCCTATCGCTTCACCTGATATTATCCAGTGGGCTCCTCAGGGCTTACCAAAAACGCGCTCAGGTAAAATCATGCGCCGTATCTTGCGTAAGATTGCAGCCAATGAACACGACCAGTTGGGTGATATTTCCACTCTGGCCGATCCATCAGTAGTTGATCAATTGATTGAAAACAGGTTAAATCGTTAACAGGGACAGTCCGTTGTCTCACGCTGTATACATCAAGGCCGCATTTTGCGGCCTTTGGTTCTATACTAAGCCGAAGAAAATACAATAATAAAGACGAGGAAGCATGGCCAAATTGATCGTGGCAGACGACCACCCCCTGTTTCGCAATGCGCTGATCAATGCCATCAGCAATACCTTCAGTACCAAAGCAACCATCGAAACCGACTCTTTTGAATCGACTTGCCAGGCACTGGAGCAACATCCCGACACCGACTTGCTGTTGCTGGATTTGCATATGCCCGGTAACTGTGGTTTTTTAGGCCTGATCCAGCTGCGCAAGAACTACCCTACGTTACCTATCGTAGTGATTTCCGCCAGTGAAGAGCTGGATGTGGTGAAACGGGTGATTTCCTTTGGCGCTTCGGCCTATATCCCAAAATCTGCCAATCCGGCACAAATCAGCGACGCCTTAAAAGAAGTGCTGGCTGGTGAGCTTTGGGTACCAGCCTCCATGCAAAAGGCTTTGCAAGAGCAGGAAAGTCAGGGCGAAGATTTGGACTTAGCCGCCCGGGTTGCACAGCTGACGAATCAGCAATACAAGGTGTTGTACTACCTGACGGAAGGCTGGCTTAATAAACAAATTGCCTACGATTTAGCTATTTCTGAAGCAACCGTCAAAGCCCATATCACAGCGATTTTTCGCAAACTGGGTTGTACCAACCGTACCCAGGTCGTGATCCAGGCTCAGCGCTTAACGCTGGAACCACCGGTGAATAAGGCATTGTCCGGCCATGAGCACGATTGACTCGCCCTGCATTGCTTGTTGCAAGCTGGATACACACAAAGTGTGCATCGGTTGCTACCGGCATATCACTGAAATTGCCAACTGGAACCGAAAAACCGCTGCAGAACTCAACGACATTATGCAACGGGTGGCCGAGCGAAAGCAGCAGTATGCCAGCCTGAACCACAACGATATAGCGACCACAGCCATTACCCAGGCGGAATGGCAGGCCGCCAAAGTCAAGGCCCGCTTAAGCTAAACCCGGGCCAAATCCTGCTGCACTGGCTGCAGCTGTTTCAGCAGCATCGCGTGCTGCAACGACTGTTGCAGCGGCAGCTTCACTTTCAGTTGATAACAAGCTCCGGGGGCTAACAGCAAGTCGTGGTTTTGCTGATCGCGCAGCGCCTCAAGCACAAAGGCTTGATTGCCCAGCGGGCTCATCAGCACCAGTTGATCGCCAACGGCAAACTGGTTTTTAACCTCCACCAGCGCAAAACCGTCCGCATCGGCCTCCCCGATAAACTCACCGACCAACTGCTGCTGTCCGACACTATGGCTGGTCTGATAGTTTTGCAGCTCTTGCGGCAGGTGACGACGTAAAAAGCCTTCGGTAAAACCGCGATTGGCCATGCCATCGAGCTCCTGCAGCAAGCTGGTATCAAAGTCTTTGCCAGCCACCGCATCGTCAATGGCCCGGCGGTACACCTGAGCAGTGCGGGCAACATAATAAGGCGACTTGGTGCGGCCTTCGATTTTCAGCGACTGCACCCCCATCTCGGTCAGGGCTTTAACATGGGCAATCGCTCGCAGATCTTTTGAGTTCAAGATGTAACTGCCATGCTCGTCTTCTTCCATCGCCATCAGCTCACCGGGGCGGCCCTGCTCTTCAATCAACACCGGCTCTGTCACTGGCTGCTTTGGGACAGGGGTAAACTGGCCGACCGCATCTTCGGTGGCCGGATGCACCTGATAGCTCCAGCGGCAGGCATTGGTGCAGGTTCCCTGGTTTGGGTCGCGTTTATTGATGTAACCGGATAACAGGCAACGACCAGAATAGGCCATGCACAAGGCACCGTGCACAAAGACTTCCAGCTCCATCTCGGGTACCTGGCGACGAATTTCCGCAATCTCTTCCACCGCCAGCTCGCGCGATAAAATCACCCGCTCCACGCCTTGCGCCTGCCAAAATTTGACCGCGGCCCAGTTCACCGTATTGGCCTGCACCGACAAATGCAGTGGCATCTTAGGAAAGTGCTGCTTTAGCAGGTAAATCACGCCGGGATCCGATACGATCAGCGCATCCGGCTCCAGCGCCACCACCGGCGCCATGTCCTCGACAAAACGCGTCAGCTTGCTGTTGTGCGGCGCAATATTGACCACCACATAGAACTTCTTACCGAGCTGATGCGCTTCACCAATGCCAGTGGCCAGGGTGGCCAAGTCAAATTCGTTGTTGCGCACCCGCAAACTAAAACGCGGCTGGCCGGCGTAGACTGCATCGGCGCCATAGGCAAAGGCCAGCCGCATGGCTTTTAAACTGCCGGCTGGTGATAACAATTCAGGTGGCTGATACTGCATGGCTTGTCTCTTTGATCCGGGTTAATGGGCTAAAGTCTGCATCTTGAATACCCAAAAGCACAGATGCAGGCAGGCATGGTACTGACCTGCCTCTGACCTTACTTGATCCAGCGCAAAGAAATGCGTTTTTGCAGCCAACAGCTACCCACTCCGGGGTAGCTCCCACTTCCATCAGAGCAATAACAATGCCGGGCGAAACCTCTTAAGCTTTACACAGAAAACACACCGAGCTGCTGGCTCTACCGCTTCTGCACGCAGCAAGCCATGAACAGCATGCCGTGGCAATCAGGCCACCGGGTATGGCGGGAAACGGCCCTACCTCCCGATTTGGAAAGGTGAATTATGCTGATCGACGCTTATGCGCGCCGTTTTACCTATTTGCGGCTGTCCATTACCGAAAGCTGCAATTTTCGTTGCAGCTACTGCCTGCCCGACGGGCCGGATTGCAGCTCCCGCAAGGACGAGCTGACGCTGCCGGAAATCAAACGCCTGGTCAAAGCCTTTGCCCTGCTCGGTACCCGCAAGGTACGGATTACCGGCGGTGAGCCGTCACTGCGTAAAGACTTAACCGATATTATCGCCGCCTGCAAACAAACCGACGGCATCGAGCAGGTGGCTCTGACCACCAACGGCTACCGGCTGCAGCGCGATCTGAGCAACTGGCAACAGGCGGGGCTGGATGCCATCAATGTCAGTGTCGATAGCCTGGATGCCGCTACCTTTCATCTGGTGACCGGTGAGAACCGCCTGCCGGCCATTCTTGACGGCATCGAGCAGGCCATGGCTGCCGGCATGGGTAAAGTCAAACTCAATACCGTACTGCTGCGTCAGCACAATGCGCTGCAACTGCCCGATTTTCTGGAGTTTGTCCGCGATAAAGCCGTCTCGCTGCGCTTTATCGAGCTGATGCGCACCAACGACAATCAAAGCTACTACCAACAGCAACATTTAAGCGGTGCCAGCATTCAACAGCAATTGCTTAGACAAGGCTGGCAGCTCGAAGCCAAAGTCCGCAGCGCCGGCCCGGCGCTGGAGTACAGCCACCCGGATTATCAGGGCCAGATTGGCCTGATCATGCCCTACAGCAAGGATTTTTGCGCCGATTGCAACCGGCTGCGGGTGTCCAGCCGGGGCCAGCTGTTTTTGTGCCTGTTTACCGAGCAGCACCAGAACCTGCGCCACTTGTTGCAAGACGATAACCCCAAGCCCTTGATGCACTACCTGCAGCGCGCGGTGCTGGGCAAGGCCGCAAGCCATGAGCTGCATCAGGGCAACAGCGGCTCGACCCGTCATTTGGCCATGATTGGTGGCTGAGATTGGTAGCTAGCTGGAGGTGATTTTGATGTCCGTACCGCAAAAAACTACGCCCATGCCCTTTGATGCCATCCTGCTGGCCGGTGGTAAATCCAGCCGCATGGGCACCGATAAAGCCGAACTGAACTGGCAGGGCCAACCGCTGTGGCAGTACATGCGAGCGCTGGCGATAGAAGCAGGTGCCTCGGACGTGTTCGTCAGTCGCAATGCCTCAGGCTTTATTGCCGATCGCTTTGCCAAAGCCGGGCCGCTGGCCGGCATCGAAGCCGGCTTAAACCGCTGCCGCCGCGATCGGGTGCTGGTACTGGCCATCGATACGCCATTGCTCAGCGTCAGCGACATTCAGCAACTGGTATCCAAAAATACCCGTAAAGCGGTGTGCTTTACCGGCCATGCCCTGCCCTGCGTGCTGCCCAACACCCTGTCGGTGCATCGATACTTGCAGCAGGTGCTATCAAGGCCCCACAGCAATCGCTCGGTGCAAGCGCTGCTTGGTGCCATTGGCGTTGAAAGCTGTGAGCCCAGCCATGCTGCCGCGCTAAGCAATACCAATACCCCGGCTGACTGGCAGCAGGCCCAGCAGTTCACTTCGAAGGAGTCTTGCCATGGCTAAAGCATCCCGACCTTTTCAATCACTGCAACTGGCCATTCTGACGGTTTCCGATAGCCGCAGCCGCGCCAATGACAGTAGCGGCGATTTGCTGCAGCGTCTGGCAGAGCAAGCTGGCCATCAGGTGCCTGAGCGGGCACTGCTGCCGAACAATCGTTATCAGCTGCGCGCCCAAATCAGCCAGTGGATAGCAAGCCCTGCGGTGCAGGTGGTGCTGGTCAATGGCGGTACCGGCTTTGCCGCTGGCAATTGCACTGTCGAGGCGCTAACGCCACTGTTTGATCAAGCCATCGATGGCTTTGGTGAGCTGTTTCGCCAGTTGTCCTTTCAACGCATTGGCAGTGCCAGTCTGCAATCACGCGCTTGCGCTGGCCTTGCCAACCAAACGCTGATCTTTGCCATGCCGGGCTCTGGCCCGGCCTGTGAAATGGCCTGGCAGCAGTTGATCGAACCGCAGCTTAATGCTGCCACCGGCCCCTGTAATTTTGTGCCTCATCTAAAAAACAGCACAGCCGCTGGCTGTGAAGGAATTGCCTGATGTCTGCAGAAAACCCAAGCAAAGAAAACCCAAACAAAGAAAACCAGCTCACCCATTTGAATGCCGATGGCAGCGCACTGATGGTGGATGTTTCCGGCAAAGCCAGCAGCATGCGCGAGGCCATTGCCAGTGCCAGCGTGCAAACCCGGCCGGATGTGATTGCGCTGATTGAGCAGGCGCTGCTGAAAAAAGGCGATGTACTGGCCACCGCCCGCATTGCCGGCATTATGGCGGCGAAAAAAACCAGCGATTTGATCCCACTGTGCCATCCATTGCCGCTGTCCAAAGTCAGCATCGATTTTGAACTCAATGCTGCAAGCGGCCAGATTTTTATCCAAAGCCTGTGCCGGGTACAAAGCCAGACCGGGGTGGAAATGGAGGCCCTGACCGCCGCTTCGGTGGCAGCGCTGACCATTTACGATATGTGCAAAGCGGTCGACCCGGCCATGGTGATTGGCCCGATCCAATTGCAGCAAAAAACCGGTGGCAAACATGGCTTGTGGCAACGGCCTATTCAAGGAGCAGCCTTATGATCAAAGTCCTTTTCTTTGCAGCACTGCGCGAGCGGTTAAATACTGCGACGCTGGAGCTCGACAGCAGCAGTTTTGAACGCGATGCCAGTGCCGCTGCGGTCTTACAGCATCTGCAAAGCCGCTCTGCCGACTGGCAGCAGGAGCTAAGCCAGCAGGACTTGCTGTGCGCGGTGAACCAACAACTGTGCCCACTGCACACCAAGGTCAGCCCCGGGGATGAACTGGCGTTTTTCCCGCCGGTTACCGGTGGCTGAATCAGCCGTAGCGGAGGCAAGCATGAGCATTGTTGTGCAGGTACAAAGCGAGGATTTTTGCGTTGGCACTCAGTACCAGTTGCTGAGCCAGGACAGCCGCTGTGGCGCTGTGGTGACCTTTACCGGTTTGGTGCGGGAGCTAAGCAGTGGCGATTTGCAGCAGATGACACTAGAGCATTACCCCGGCATGACCGAGCAGGCGCTGGACGCTATTGCCAGGGAGGCGCAGCAGCGCTGGCAACTGGGTGCAGTACGGATCATTCACCGCATCGGCGCGTTAACACCGAATGAGCAGATTGTGTTTGTTGGGGTGGCCAGTGCCCACCGCGCCGCGGCCTTTGCCGCCGCGCAGTTTGTGATGGACTACCTGAAAACCCGGGCGCCGTTCTGGAAAAAAGAATGCACCGCTCAGGGTGAAAGCTGGGTCGCAGCCAAAGCCAGCGATCAGGATGCCGCCGAGCGCTGGGGGTAACCGATGCGTATTCTTTGGGTCTTCAGTTTGTTGCTCTTTATGCTGCCGGTCAGGGCCTCGGATCCGCTGACCATCGCAGCTGCTTCCGATCTGCGCTATGCGCTGGATGAGATCATCGCGCTGTACCAAAGCGAGCACCCCACAGCGCGGATCCGCGTCAGCTACGGCTCGTCGGGCAAAATCAGCACCCAAATCCGTCACGGCGCGCCTTTTGATCTGTTTTTTTCGGCCGATATTCAGTTCCCCGAGCAGCTCTATGCCGAAGGCCATGTCAGCACAGCGCCAGAGTTGTACGCGATAGGCCGTATCGTGCTGTGGAGCCCGCGGCTGGATCTGACGGACGTAAGCTTGTCGCAGCTTAATGCGCTCAGCTTTCGCCGCCTCGCCATTGCCCAACCTGCCCATGCGCCCTATGGCCTGCGCGCCAAAGAAGCTTTACAGGCGCTTGGCCTGTGGGATGCGCTGGAACCTAAGCTGGTGTATGGCGAAAACATCGCTCAAACCGCCCAGATGGCGCAAAGCGGCGCGGCCGAAGTGGCTATTATTGCGCTGTCGCTGGCCCGTTTTCCTCAGCTTTCCCGACATGGCTATCAGCTGATCCCAAGCGATTTGCACCAGCCACTGACCCAGGCTTACAGCGTGACCCGCCATGGTGCCAACAACGCCAGCGCGCATCGTTTTGCCGCCTTTATGCAAAGCAGCGAAGCGCGCTCTATCCTTGAGCACTACGGTTTTGAACTACCGGCCAGGCGTGTGGAGTAAGGGTGATGATCGAACTCACTGCACACGACTGGCAAGCCATCCAACTGACGCTGAAGCTGTGTTTGTACACCACGCTGATTTTACTGTTGCTGGGCACCCCGCTGGCCTGGTGGCTGGCTCAGGGCCAGAGCCGGGGTCAGTGCCGGGTACGCACCGCTATTCAGGCGTTGGTGGCTTTGCCGCTGGTGCTGCCACCGACGGTACTGGGTTTTTATCTGTTGCTGCTGCTTGGCCCAGAGGGTGCGGTTGGTGGTACTTTGGAGCGGCTGGGGTTTCAGCATCTGGCTTTTAGCTTTCCCGGCATTTTGATTGGCTCGGTGATTTACTCCTTGCCCTTTACCGTGCAGCCGCTATTGGAGAGCTTTCGCCGCATGGGGCCAAGGCCGCTGGAAGTGGCGCAGACGCTTGGGGCCGGCAAGCTGGATCAGCTGTTTAGTGTGGTGCTGCCGCTGTGTCGCGGTGGTTTCATCGTCGCCGCCACCCTGACCTTTGCCCATACTTTGGGCGAGTTTGGCGTAATTTTAATGCTGGGGGGCAGCATACCGGGCGAAACCCAGGTGCTGTCAGTGCTGATCTACGATCACACCGAAGCGATGAACTACAGCCAGGCGCATCAGCTGTCGCTCGGCCTGCTGATTGCCGCCTTTGTGGTGCTCTTTATTGTCTATGGCCTGAACAAGCGCTTTGACCGGGGGCCACTGACATGACCGATCATAGCCTTTCCCGCACAGACGTTAAACTCAGCTTCTGGCACAAGCTTAGCGAGCGCTGGCAGCGCTTTGGCAACACCAGCTCTGCCAATAGCGCAGCCGCTAGCACTGGCCAATGCAGCACCCAGCGCCAGAATCAGCCCGAAGCCGTCACTCTTAGCCTTCACTGCACGGTCAAGCGCGGTGATTTTTGCCTGCAGCTGCACGACACCTTGCCACTTCAGGGCATCACCGCTCTGTTTGGCCGCTCGGGCTGTGGCAAAACCAGCTTGCTGCGCGCTATTGCCGGGCTGGATCGCCATGCCAATGCCCAGATCCGCTTTGGCAGCACCAGCTGGCAGCAGGATAGCTATTTCTTACCGGTGCATCAGCGGCGCATTGGCATGGTGTTTCAGGAAAGCAGCTTGCTGCCGCATTTATCGGTGCAGCAAAATCTGCTCTATGGCTACCAGCGCCTCAGCGCCAGGCAGCCGATTTCACTGAAGCCAGAACAAGTCATCACCCTGCTGGAACTGACGCCACTGCTTAGCCAAAGGCCAGAGCAACTGTCCGGCGGTCAGCGCCAGCGGGTGGCGCTTGGCCGGGCGCTACTCAGCCAGCCGCAATTGTTGCTGCTCGATGAGCCGCTGGCGTCCCTGGATCAGCAAAGCCGCAACGACATTCTGCCGTTTTTGCAGCGCATCGCCACAGAAACCGGCATTCCGATGCTGCTGGTCAGCCATCAACTGGACGATGTGGTCAAACTGGCCGATCAGTTGGTGCTGATGCAAAACGGCCGCATCCACAGCCAGGGCCCGCTGCCGCAGCAACTGCTCCGCCCCGAACTCGCCGCCAGCGGCGCTTTATCGCTGCTGCACGCCAGCCATAGTGCCAGCAAAGCGCATCTGCTGACGCTTACCATCGGCAAGCAGCAGCTGCAATTACCAGCACCGCCATTTACCCAACCCAGCTACCGCTTACGCATCCAGGCCCGCGATGTCGCGCTGAGCACTCAACCAATCCAGGACAGCTCGGTCAGCAATCAACTAAAAGTCACCATCACCGGCTTCCACCCCGCCCCCCACCCGGCCGAAACCCTGGTGCAACTGACTCTTGAAGGCCAACCTTTGCAAGCACTGCTAACTCAGCAATCGGTTGAGCGGTTGAGGTTGCAGCTTGGGCAGCAGGTTTATGCGCAGATTAAGGCTGTGGCTTTGGATTAGGGGTTTACTATATGTAAACCCTAAGCTACACTAAGCTAAGTTCACAATGAGTAAACCATACGATTGACCACAATGGATGTGATGCATGCACGTAGTGAAACGTGAGCCGTTTGAAACGGCCAAGTTGTTATACCCGAATTGTGCCGATGCACTGGATGCAACCTTTAAAGCGCTTAAGCGCAGCGACGCAAAGAGCCCGGAAGAGTTACGGCAGGTGTTTCCATCGCTGGATAACTTTAAGTACGTTGACAAGTGGTACGTGATTGACATTGGTGGCAATAAGTTGCGGTTGATAGTTTTTTTGGAGTTTGTCGGTGGCAAGTGCTTTATCAAGCATATTGTTACCCACAAAGAATACGACCGAATTACAGCACAGTACCGAAGCAAGAGTTAAGGAGCCGATTATGTTAGATGTTCAGGCAATGAAGTCCTTATCACAGCAAATCTCTCAGGTGATGCCTTGGGTACAAGGGATCCGTTCTGATCAACAGTACGATGAACTGCTGGCGTTAATGGATGAGCTGGTTGAGGACTACGATGCAAATCAGGTACTGATTGAGTTGCTGTTTCCAGTGCTGCAGGAGTACGAAGAAACCGCCGAGCGGTTTAAAGCATTTAATCAACGGATAGAGGCGCTGGATCCAGGCATCGCCATGCTTCGGCTGCTGATCGATCAGCACGGCCTGACCCAAAGTGATTTTCAGCATGAGATAGGCGGCAAATCGTTGGTATCACAAATCCTCAGTGGCAAGCGCTCGCTTACGCTTGGCCATATCCGGGCGTTATCTAAGCGATTTGGTGTGCCTGCAGCGATGTTTGTTTAGTATCGTGGCCGCACATTTAAACGGCGGTGATGTACAAATTGCGAAAGTTGAGCTTAATTTTGTTCTGACCCTGAAATCTCACGTGACTTCATCTCAACCGTGCTTGAGGAAAACATGTCATAAATGAACTTTTTTGTTTAGCAAAAATTAATTACGCATATTTATTCTGATTCAATAACACTTTCAGTCAACTGCTTTTCCTGCAAAGCTTGATATAATGAGTAAGAAAACTGAAGGCAGAAAACAATAACAAGCAAGACTATAATGCGATTACCTTTATCCCACAAATAAGAAATCGCCTCAAAAAATGGGTGTGATAACTGATACTCTACCAAAGAAACCTTGCCTTTATCTTGATAAACTTTGATATCCATATCCAAGCTTACATGTTGCCATATTCTTAGCTTTTTGGTGTCACCAGGCTTTAAACTAAAAGTATTTAATTTAATCTCAACCCAATCATTTTCATCAAGTGTCTCTATCAAATAAACGCCATTTGCTTTTATCTCTAATCCACTTGCAACTTCATTACCAACATTTGAAATTTCAAGATGAGAGCATGTGCCCGACCTGCAAAATGGATCTTCATAAATCTTTTTTGCTTCTGTCAAAAAGCAAAGCAAATACTCTGAACGTTCTTTTAACTCTGAGCTTTCAAAAATCTTTATTATATCTTCTCTATCAAATCTCTTTGCTATTTGCTCTATCGAAGAAAGCAAGCTCTCAGGAATGTTTACAGGGTGCCTTTCAACCTTTGCTTTAACTTTAATGCGGGAACTATACCAAGCAAAAAAACCAAACAGTGCAAGTGCTAGCGTTGCTGCTGCCGTTACCCCCAACCAAAAACCATCCAATGTCGCACCTCCAGTAATTTGCTTCAGTTCAAACCATTATTAAACTTATCAAGCAAGATACCATATAAGCTTAACGCTTCATTGTAGTTTGAGCACTCGGATTTGATAAGCAAAATATTTCCTATGCACTAACTTGGCAGATAAAGACTAAAGCTGGTGCTACGCTGGGTAAATTCATGGTCATAGGGTCAAGTCTTGACTTGAACCCTTGAATTGCTCATCAGGTGCCATGAGCAAAAAGAGCCATAGGGGTC
>NZ_JAUGZK010000015.1:0-85945 GCF_036327005.1 Alkalimonas mucilaginosa | reverse complement strand
CCAGGGTTTGTCAGTAATCTGAAACCTGTTAAAAAACAGGTTGTTTTGTTGGTCGGTACGAGAGGATTTGAACCTCCGACCCCTGACACCCCATGACAGTGCGCTACCAAGCTGCGCCACGTACCGACTTAGCGCCTATCATACGGATTATCGGGGGAAAATCAATGCTGCAGCGGCTGACTGCAGCAATTTTAGGCAGTGTCAGCCGGCTTGGCGTGGATCACTGCTGGCAACACCAGGCTGCTGCTGATTCTGACTTAAAAATTGCTGCAGTGCCGGAAAGGATCCCAGTGGCCATAGATTACGAAATGCGATCCAATCCAACAGGCAGTAAAGACAGATAGCAGCGTAATTCCAGTCATTGAATGCCTGGTCTCGCACTTGCTGCTCCAATACTGCCAACACTTCAGCAACCCGCTCACGCTGCAGATTGAAAAACAACTTATCGTCATTGGTATCAAAGCCTGAGCGCTGGCAGATCAACAGTTCTACCAGGGAGTCATTGGCAGCATTAATCAGTATGATCTGGTTTTCCTGCGGCCAGCTTAAGGCAGGTAATTGCAGTTTCTGACAGAGATAACGGTAAATCAAACCAGAATCGAAAATAACCTGGTCGCCATCGACCAGCATCGGTATTTTGCGGGTAGGATTGAGCCGGATCAGGGTGGCTCTGTCTTGTTCAGCAAAAATATTCAGGTTGACAAACTCATAGGAGGTATCCGCCAGCAACATCCGGATACGACGCACATAAGGTGATGGAACAGACCCAAAAAGTTTCATAGCGGCTCCTTTCATGCAACAGGTTACAAAATAAAAAACGTTAAGTATTTATGCGCTCACTCTTGCCAGACTATGCAATTTTATTGCATAATCATCACGCTTCATTTTTGCTTTATTGCTTATCTTTGGCCCATGCTCTGCATGGGCTTTTTACTTTCTGAGCAACCACGCTTCTCAGCCTGTTATAACGCAGGCCCTTTATCATCTTCACCAATCCGACTGGCTACGGCGCCGGTTTGCTGTTTGTATTTGGCATCATCCCGCTTGTTGTAGGGCCGCTCGGCTTCGCCGGTCATTAACTCAAAATTCAAGGCGCCAATCTTCATATTGGGCCGCAGCGCCAAAGGCAGTTTGCCACTGTTGTAAAACTCCAGCACGATATTGCCAGACCAACCCGGGTCAATCCGGTGCGCGGTGACATGCACCATCAGGCCAAGTCGCGCCAGGGAAGAGCGACCATCCAGCCAACCAACAATATCTGCCGGTAAAGTCACTGACTCCAATGTTACTGCCAAAGCAAGCTCGGCCGGGTGCAAAATAAAAACACCGTCGTCAGCAATTTCTATTTCATCACTCATTACGGAGTTCAGCGCTTTATCCACAGCCGCACGTGGGCCGCTTAAATCAATGTACGGGGCGGCATGGGCCTGAAACACCCGAAACTTATTGCCCAGGCGAATATCTACGCTGACCCCACTGATCATGTCCTTATCTGGCCTTGGTTCAATGCAAATTCGTCCTTCGTCCAGATAACGCTCTATATCACGATCACATAATCTCATGCTTGGTTTCCATGGTTTTGGCCTTTGCAGCCAGTCATTATTGCTAGTATTCGTCTTATCAGCTAGTCGTCGGTAAACACAATTTCAGGGCGATGCTGCTTGCCCGGCAGTGCTGCCAGTTGCTCTATTAGTTGTTGTGCCATCTGCAGGTAAGGTAGGCACAAGGCATCATCAGCCGGGTCCTCACTTAGCAGCAACGGTACCCCCTGATCGGCATGCTGCCGTACCCGACTGTGCAGCGGCAATTGCGCCAATACCGGTAGCTGGTAACGCTGTGCCAAGTGCTTGCCACCATCGGTGCCAAAAATAGCTTCCTGGTGGCCGCAGGCGCTGCATTGATAGTAACTCATATTTTCTACCAAACCGAGTACCGGAATCGACACCTGCTCAAACATGGTAATGGCTTTTTGCGCATCACTCAGCGCCACATCCTGCGGTGTGGTTACAATCACCGCGCCAGTGACTGCCAGTTTTTGCGATAAAGTCAGCTGAATATCCCCAGTGCCTGGCGGCATATCAACAATCAGGATATCCAGCTCTGGCCATTGGGTTTCATGGATCAGCTGCAACAAAGCCTGGCTGGCCATAGGGCCTCGCCAGACGGTGGCTTTTTCCGGCGCAATCAAAAAGCCGATTGATTGCACCGCCAGGCCACCAACCTGCTGCGGCAGCATGGTTTTGCCATCCGGGCTATCGGCTTTGGCCTGCTCCAGCCCCAACATGATTGGAATGGATGGTCCATAAATATCTGCATCCAGAATACCGGTACGCAGCCCTTCGGCTTGCAGCGCCATCGCTAAGTTGACTGCTGTGGTCGATTTGCCCACCCCGCCTTTACCGGACGCCACCAAAATCAGTTGACGCACCTGTTGAAAAGCATAGTCTGGCGCACTGTTTTGGGGTGCAGAAGCCGTGGCCGTATCCCTTGCAGCTGACGCCTGCTCAGCACTGGCTGGTGGTGGCGTTGCCTCATTGTTGGCTTGCTTGGTTGTATTCGTGGGCCCTGGACGCTTTGAAGAAAACCAGTTGAACATGCAGCTTGTTCCTTTTCTACTTTTTTGTGCCTTGCTTTGGGTTACTTTGTAAAACAAAGCACTTTTTAGGCGGTATCGGCTCCCAATGGGATGCGATTATGCCGCAGGTATTGTATCATCCATCCATTAATTTTCCTGTATTTTGCCAAGAGTTATCATCGATGTCGAAACGCCAGATCCTGATCACCAGTGCTTTGCCTTATGCCAATGGTCCAATCCACCTTGGCCACCTGCTGGAATACATTCAGACCGATATCTGGTCGCGCTTTCAAAAAGGTCGCGGCCATGAGTGCTACTACGTGTGTGCCGACGATGCCCATGGCACTCCCATCATGCTGAAAGCCCAGCAGCAAGGCATCAGCCCGGAACAGATGATTGCCCAGACCAGCATTGAACATCAGGCAGATTTTCAGGAGTTTGGCGTTGCCTTTGATCAATACCACTCCACCCACAGCCCGGAAAACCAGGAACTGGCCAATCTGATTTATCAGCGACTGGATGCAGCAGGTCATATCAAGCGCAAAACCATCAGCCAGTTGTTTGACCCGGAAAAACAAATGTTCTTGCCGGACCGCTTTATCAAAGGCGATTGCCCGAAGTGCGGTGCGCTGGATCAAAATGGCGACAGCTGTGATGTCTGCGGCGCCACTTACAGCCCGACCGATGTGAAAAATCCACGCTCGGTGATTTCCGGTGCTACGCCGGTATTAAAAGACAGCGAGCATTTCTTTTTTGATTTGCCTGCTTTTGAGCAGATGCTGAAAGACTGGACCCGCAGCGGCTCCTTGCAGGAGGAAATGGCCAATAAACTGCAGGAATGGTTTACCGATGGCTTGCAGATGTGGGATATCAGCCGGGATGCCCCCTACTTTGGCTTTGAAATTCCGGGCGCTCCTAACAAGTTTTTCTATGTCTGGCTGGATGCCCCTATCGGCTACCTGGCCAGTTTTAAAGCCTTGTGCCAACAACAAGGTCTTGATTTTGATGCGTTCTGGTCCAAAGACTCAACGGCTGAGGTCTACCACTTTATTGGCAAAGACATTATCTATTTCCACAGCCTGTTTTGGCCCGCCATGCTGGAAGGCGCTGGTTTTCGTAAACCAAATGCGGTTTATGCCCATGGTTTTGTCACCGTCAATGGTGCCAAGATGTCCAAGTCCAAGGGTACCTTTATCAAAGCCCGCACTTACCTGGATCACTTAAACCCGGAGTACCTGCGCTATTATTTTGCGTCCAAACTAACCGCTGCTATTACCGATCTGGATTTAAACCTGGATGATTTTGCCCAAAAAGTGAATGCCGATCTGGTGGGTAAAGTGGTGAACATCGCCAGCCGCTGCGCCGGCTTTATCACCAAGCGTTTTGACAGCACCCTGGCCGGCAGCCTGGCTGAGCCTGAGCTGTTCAGCGAGTTCACCGCCGCCGGTGAGCGTATTGCCAGCCATTACGAAAAGCGCGACTACGCCCGCGCTATCCGCGATATTATGGCACTGGCTGATAAAGCCAATCAGTACATCGATGCCAAAGCACCCTGGGTGCTGGTCAAAGATGACAGCAAGCAGCAGGAAGCCCACGACGTTTGCTCGATGGGACTGAACCTGTTCCGGGTGCTGATGCACTATTTAAGCCCGGTATTACCACAGATGACCGCGCAATCTCAGGCATTTTTGCAGGATAATTTCGGCTGGCACAATTACCAGCAAGCCTTGCTTAACCACAGGATTGAGCCATTCAAAGCACTGATGCAACGGGTAGAACCCGCAAAAGTAGCTGCCATGCTGGAAGCCTCGAAAGAAAACCTGCAACCGCAAGCGGACCAAACAGCGCCGGCAAAAACTGCCACTAAAACAGATGCAGCAAAGCCAGTGCAAGCGATTGAACCGATAGCCGACACCATCAGCATTGATGATTTTGCTAAGATTGACTTGCGGGTAGCACGCATTGCACACGCCGAGCCGGTTGAAGGCGCTGATAAGCTGATCCGATTGGAGCTGGATATTGGCAGCGAAACACGTCAGGTCTTTGCTGGTATAAAGTCAGCGTACGAGCCGGCGGATTTAATCGGCCGCTATACCGTGATGGTGGCCAACCTGGCACCACGTAAGATGCGCTTTGGCCTGTCCGAAGGCATGGTACTGGCGGCAGGCCCTGGCGGCAGCGAGCTGTTTATTTTATCCCCGGACAGTGGTGCCACCGCCGGCATGCGCGTTAAATAAACCCAACCAGAACAGGGAGCCGTTATGCAGCAAACCGGAACCATCAGGGCTTTTTCTTCCCTGTACTTCTCCACCTTTTTAATGGTGCTCGGAGCCGGTTTGCTCACCACCTACCTGGGTCTGTTCCTGGCCAAAGAGCAGGTCGATCCGCTGTGGATTGGTGCTCTGATGTCTTTTTATTACCTGGGCCTGGTGCTGGGCTCTAAAGTTGGCCATAAGCTGATTGCCCGGGTTGGTCATATCCGGGCTTTTGTTGCCAGTGCTGGCGTGGTTACCGCTTCGGCATTGGGCCATGGCCTGATCCCCGATCTGACTTTCTGGCTGCTGCTGCGTTTTCTGGTCGGCATGGGCATGATGTGCCAATACATGGTGCTGGAAAGCTGGCTGAATGAGCAGGCCGACAACCACCAGCGCGGTACGGTGTTTGCCAGTTACATGATCGTGTCGTATTTTGGCATGGTCGCTGGCCAGCTGGTGATTGGCTCTTTCCCTGAGCTCGGCCTGGAGCCCTTACTGCTGGTAGCCATTGGTTTTGCTCTGTCTATTGTGCCTATTGGCATTACCCGGCGCATCCACCCGGCTCCGCTGCATTCAGCACCGCTGCAAATTACTACCTTCTGGCGGCGCATGCCACAATCACTGACCACCATCACCGTAGCCGGCATCATTGTTGGCGCCTTTTATGGCCTGGCACCGGCTTACATCAGCAATACCGGCTTACCGAATGAAAAGGTGGCCTTGTTTATGTCAGTCACCATCATCGCCGGCTTACTGGCACAGTGGCCAATGGGTAAGCTATCCGATCGCATTCCACGCAGTCGCTTACTTCGAACCAACAGCGCTCTGCTAACCATCGTTGTACTGATATTGGCATTGTTGCCACTCAGCGGGACCTTGCTGTTGCTGGCTACGTTTTGTTTTGGCTTTTTGGCTTTCTCGCTGTATCCGGTGGCTACTGCCCTGGCCAACCAACATGCAGAGCAAAGTGAGCGGGTCGCCTTATCGGCTGTTCTCTTGCTCACCTTTGGTCTTGGTGCCTGTTTTGGTCCTTTGCTGGCCTCGGCTTTAATGCAACTGCTAGGCAATTTCATGCTGTATGGCTTTATGGCCTTGTGCAGTTTTACCTTATTTTTAAGGCTGCAGCGGGTGAATTACAGCCAGAAACAAGCCGCACGCATTGTCGCGGCGCAACAATCCGACGATTATGTGATGGCGTCCAGTGATGTGTTCTCATCACCTTTAGCGGCAGCACTGGATCCCCGGGTTGATGAGCAAATGGTGCAGGAGCAGATGCTGGAGCCGAAAACAGAGCCAGCGCAAGGCGATACAACGGTTAGTACCGAGGCGGCAAGTACTGAGGCGGCGAGTGCTGAGGATAGCGCGGTAGTACCAGAGCAGGCCGAACCAGCTCAGTCAGAAACAACTGTCGCTGCTAACACGACCGCAGCTCCCCCGGAGCAACACCAGGCGGCAACGGATGCTGAAGATGCAGAAGATACCATTGTCAGCAGGCTGGCTAAACGGCAGCAGCAGGATAAAGGCGATTAAAAGTTTTGGTTAATCGCCTTGTTCCATAAGTTCTGGTTGCGGGCATAAGAAAAATACTCCCCTGGATGCCAGCACTTTGGGATCAGATCCATGTCTTTTCGTTCTTCAAAGTTTGATACCAGCTTCATCAGGATCTCTTTAAGTCGCTCAGGCTTGATTTTCTCCAGTTTTTTCCTGGCCGGCGGAAAGAACAAGTTATTCTCTACCCGCACAGTGCAGCCCATAACCGAAATTTGATACGACAAATTACGGGTCACTATCCGGCAGATAGGTACATTGGGATGAGGCGGGTACAAAGAGGTAACTATGGCATACTCGTAACGATCCAAGTCCTGCCGATCTGAATCTTTTGGAATATAGGTAATACCGTAACCTTGTGGAAAAACTCCGGTGATTTGCATTAACGCGTCGGCGGCGGCTTTGCTGCACATGCCTTTTTCAACCGCTTTATCAATCACCAGGCCAACTTTAGGCAGGCTTTCGTAACTGTAGTTTTGCTTGGTGGATAAAACCACCGAGGTATAGATTTGCGGTATTTTCAGTAAATTACCAATACCTTGTTCGGGTTTAATGGAGTTTTTCAACAAAGTGACCATAAACCCCAGTTTTTCCTGCTCATTGCGTTCAAACCAGCTACGCTCCTCTTTGCTGTTACCTATGTATTTGTCTTTGCCTAGCGCCTGAGTTAAAAACTTCAGACTTTCTTTATAATTAGTCTGCAGCATGGCAACGCGCTCTGCATTGTCCAACACACGAAACTCATCCAGCGTCTGATCAGCACCCCGCAAAATCAGTTGCGCTTCCGGGTGCTGCTGGCCAATATCCTGTACCAATGCCGCCAGCAGCAAAGGGATCTGAACATCATCACGGAATGGCTGATAGGTACGGCCGCCGGTCACTTCAATCTCACGAGCCTGGTTGTTTTGGTAACGTTTTAATACATAGCTGTTGGTGATTTGCGCATCCAACAACAGGCGGTCGAGTAAACGTAACGCCAGCACAGCCTTGTACAAGTGCTTGCTTTGCTGATTACTGCGAGCTATCTGCTTACCCTCAGTGGGTGACAGCAGTTGAATAGTCCCCAGCATTTTCGCTGTCAGTAAGTTGGTCTCATCAAAGTCGGCACCCTGCACCATCTCCAAGATGCCATAGCACAGCTCTTTTAACTGTGACAGCCTGGCCAAGCGCACCTCTTCCATCCCCTGACTCAGACTGGTAAGGCTTTTCTCCGCCTGCTGCAAGCGCTGCTCGATTTTGGCCTGATCAGCGCCAGAAACCTGTTGCAGACGCTGACGAAATAAAAATGCCTCTTGTTCAGCAGCCATCTGCTGCTCTTGTTGTTTATCTGCATCAATAAAATACCGTAAGGCCTGCTCATACAGAGAGTCCTGTACATCGGTCTGATCACAAATCTTACGAATGATGGATTGTACAGCTTTGCTGTAACTGGACTTGGCAATCTTTCCCAAGTTCATAGCCGTTAGTTCCTTAGCTTATGCCAGAATCAAGTGTAGCAGCCGGATCGGCTCCCGCGATCTGTAACACTACTTTTCCTATGGTCTGATTGGTTGCTAACAGCTGATGCGCCGGCTCTGCCTGAGTCCAGCACAGCACCCGATCCAGTTTCGGTCGGATGTTGCCAGCAGCAAAGCTCGCCGCAAAATCAGCCAGCAAAGCTTGCACCAAACCCGCTTTGTAATCATGGCTGCGATTTCGCAGCGTCGACCAAATCAGCTGTGCTCTTTTACGAAACCAGGGTGCAAAATCAAGCTCAGCCTGTCGCCCTGCCATCATCGCGTAAATAACCACTTTGGCATCCATAGCCAATAAAGCGGCATTCTTTGCGATGTAATCACCGGCGACAGGATCCAAAATCAGATCCACCCCGGCTGGCCATTGCTGTCTGAGCACTTCGACAAAATCCTGCTGCCGATAGTTGATCGCTAGCTCCGCTCCCAATGCAAGACAACACTGCGCTTTTTCATCCGAGCCAACTGTCACTGCCACTTCTGCACCACGCGCCTTGGCCAGCTGAATAGCAGCAGTACCAACACCACTGGCACCAGCATGCAGTAATACCCGTTGCCCAGGTTGCAATTGCCCAATACTAAACAAGAGCTGATAGGCCGTTAAAAACACCTCCGGGGTTGCTGCAGCCTGAATCAGGTCCCAGCCTTGCGGTACTGGCATGACATGAGCTGCAGGCACCCGTACATACTCAGCATAGCCGCCTCCGGGCACCAAAGCCATTACTTCTTTGCCCAACCAACCAGCTAACTCCGGTTCGGCGGCAGCCACCACCACCCCACTCACTTCCAAACCCAGGGTTGGACTTTCATCCGGCATAGCTGGATACAGGCCTCGACGCTGCATTAAATCGGCCCGGTTTACCCCTGCGGCTGCTACTTGTATCAGCACTTGCCCGCAAGCCAACTCTGGCAACGGCTGTCGGGAAAATTGCAAGCGGCTGTGCTTGCCCGGCTCCAGCACTTCGATGCATCGCATCTGTGCTGGTAATCCGGTTCGTATCAAAGCGGCTTCGGCCATAACAGCTCCTGGAACCATATTTTATTGCAATAGCAAGTATTGTTGTTCCTTTATTTGATAAAATCAATAACTTAAGCTAAGCCTGAACTTAAATAAACATGATATGAAACTGAAAGCAAGTGACTTTCCGGCGGTTTTTTTAGACTTTATTTCTATAAAAAAACATTAACTCACAAAGTTAAGCTATTAAAAACCAAGTTTTCAGCTGTCACAAAATTAGCAACAAGTGAGGAATGGCCGCTTATTCAGAGGATAAACTGGGGATAAGCTCTTAGCAAGCTGGGGGCAAGTCCCTAAAAACCACACAAAACATATCGGGAACTCCGCAGGAAAAACTGCATCAAAGTTACTACACTTGATTACAGTTTCTCCTTGGTAATTGTTTTCGATAGCGCACGGCTCATTCCCGATGAGCCATTCCCCTGAGCCCAGAACAGGATTAGTTCTGGGCCTTTTTTTATGAATTTTGGGGTTGAATACCACCAAATAAGCGGTAAAAATTAGCCGTGGTTTGTTGAGCCAGTTGCTCGATAGAGATTCCTTTTAGTTCTGCAATGGCTGCAGCAACATCGGCCACATAGGCGGGCTGATTGGTTTTCCCCCGGTGCGGTACCGGAGCAAGATAAGGCGAGTCTGTTTCAATCAGCAGTGCATCCAGCGGCAACTTTTTGACCACCTCACGCAGTTCCACCGCATTTTTAAAGGTCATGATGCCAGAGATAGAAATATAAAACCCCATATCCATAGCCGCCTTAGCCATACCCCAACTTTCTGTAAAGCAGTGCAGCACACCGCCTGCCTGGTAGGCCTGCTCGGATCGCATCAAAGCCAGCGTATCGGTGCTGGCATCACGGGTATGAATAATCACTGGTTTACGTAGCTGACAGCCAACTTGCAAGTGCTGAACAAAAGCTTCCTGCTGTGTGGCTTTGCTGTCAGGGGCATAGAAGTAGTCAAGGCCAGTCTCGCCCACTGCCACCACTTTTTGTTGTTGGCACAGCGACAGTAACAACTCAGGATCAAGTGCGTCCGTTTGATGCAGCGGGTGCTCGCCACAGGAAACCGAAACCATAGGGTAAGGTGCTACCAGTTCAGCCATGGCGGCAAATTCCTGCAAACTGACTGAGACACAAAGCATATGCTGTACACCAGCGCGGCGCGCATTTTCCAGTACTTCAGGCAACTCAAGTTTTAGCTTGTCCCACTCAAGGCGGTCAAGATGACAATGTGAATCTACAAACACAGCAAGTCCTGTAACAACTAAAGGGTATAGGTGATCTCATGGCTGGCTTGCATACCTGCTACCAGCTTCACAATTTGATCATTCAAATGGTGCTTATCGTCAATAAAAGCCACACCAACTCCGGCCGGGCTGGCATTTTGTGCGCCATGGGGGGTAACCCAGGCAACTTTACCCGTCACCAGTATTGGCTCTAATGCATCCGGTAAGGTGACATTCAAGGCAAGCGACTGCCCCATCTTGTAGGCCTTAGCAGTACGGACAAAGAGTCCGCCCTGCTTTAAAAACGGCATGTAGCAGCGATACAACTCTTTGATATCCATAAAATCCAGTGGGATTTCTTCCATCGTCCACCTCGTATCAAGCCTTAATACGCTTTAGCTCTATCAGTAAAGCCGTTAGCGACAGGCTCTTATTTTGCCCTAAAAGCTGCTGTTCGTCACGGCACCAGCGCTGAAAGGACTGCAATAGTTGCCAATAACGCTGTGGCAAATAGTCCATCAGCTCAGGTACGCGTTCAGCAATAAACCAGCTAAGTAACAACGGCAGATGCTGGTTTTTCAGCAGCAGTTGAACCGTAGCTATCATATCGGCTTCATCCTGAACATAGCTTTCCAACTGTAGCAGGGTTTCTGCTGCTTGCTCTGCCTGCCCATGCTGCAACCAGTCCAGCGCTTGCAAAGGTGCCGTAACCGACATCGATTTCAGCAAAGCTGGTATCGGCTGTTTGCTGTGCTGCTGCAACCAGCCGATAGCCTGTTCGGGCTGACGCACAGCTAAGGGCCACTGCTGGCAACGGCTCAGGATGGTTGGTAATAACAGAGCCGGCTGATGACTGGTTAATATCAGATAAGCATGTTGCGGAGGCTCTTCCAGCGTTTTTAGCAAAGCATTGGCTGCAGCCTCTGTCATGCGCTCAGCCTTGGGTAATACAGCTACCCTGGCCCCTCCTTGCTGAGCATGTTCATGAAAAAACCGGCTCAATTGACGCACGGCATCCACCCCAATTCGGCCCTCGCTGTCAGTTTCCTGCCAAAAATCGGGGTGATGACCAGCCTGGTACAACTGACAGGCTTTGCATTGACCGCATGGTTTTTGTAACGTTTCAGACTGACATAACAACAACTGTACCAACTCTGCAGCCAGCAGGTGTTTACCAAGCCCCTGGTTGCCGCTTAGCAACAAGGCATGCGACAGGCTGTGTTGCTGATGCAATGCTGCCAATTGCTGGTAGCTATCCTCAAGCCAGGGCAGCATAACCTTGCTCCCAGAATGCATCCAGAGCTGCCAGAATACTTTGTTGCACCTCTGGTAGTGGCCGGGATGCGTCAATCACCACAATACCGGGTTCCGTGGCCGCAATGTGCAAATACACCTGGCGGGTGCGCTGAAAAAAAGCCAGTTGTTCCTGTTCAATCCGATCCAGCTCGCCACGGGCTTGAGCCCGGGCTAAACCAATAGCCGGATCAATATCCAGGTAAAGCGTCAGATCAGGATGACAATCGCCCAAAACAGTCTGTCGGATGCCATTGATCAGCCCGGTATCCAATTGCCGGCCTCCTCCCTGATAGGCCCGGGATGACAAATCATGGCGGTCGGCCAATACCCAGTTACCGGCTGCCAAGGCCGGCTCAATCACATTGCGCAGCAACTGCACCCGGGCGGCATACATCAGCAACAGCTCGGCTTCGGCAGTTAGTGGCTCGGTATGCACCTGCTTAACCAAAGTACGGATTTGTTCAGCCAGCGGTGTCCCCCCCGGTTCCCGGGTACATACTACCGGTTGCTGCTTGCCTTCCAGCCATTGCCGGATAGTGGCGATAGCGGTGCTTTTTCCTGCCCCTTCCAGGCCTTCCACTACTAAAAAACGGCCCTGCTTAGTCATTGCGGTTCCTTAAAATATAGCGCCGAACTGCCGCATTGTGTTCTTGCAATGTTTCAGAAAACACATGGGTGCCATCACCACGGCTGACAAAATAATACAGCGTCGTTTCTTCGGGTTGCGCAGCAGCTCGCATCGAGCTGGCACTGACCGATGAAATAGGCCCTGGCGGTAAGCCATGATGACGATACGTATTGTATGGGTGCGGGTTGTTCAAATCTGCCCGGGTGATACGACCACTGAAGTTTTCCAACCCATAAATCACTGTAGGATCGGTTTGCAGCCGCATATTGCTGCGCAACCGGTTCACAAACACCGAACTAACCAGAGGTTTCTCCGGCTCATGACCGGCTTCTTTTTCAATAATAGAAGCCAGAATCAGCAGCTCATAGGGCGTTTCAAGCGGATGATCCAAGCTGCGCAACTGCCAGTTGGCTTCCAACTGCTGCAGCAGACTGTGATGTGCCCGGCTCAGTAACTGACTGGCCCGACTGTGGGCTGTGTAATAATAAGTTTCAGGGAAGAACAAGCCTTCAGCTACCTGCGGCGGCTGGCCCCAATCCTCTGGCCAACGCAACAACTGCAGCAACTGCTGCTCAGTGAGATCGTACTGCAAATAATCCGCTTGTTGCAGCCGCTCCAGGGTTTGTTGCAGCGTTTCTCCTTCGCGCCAGGTAAAGGCAAACTGAGCCACCTCTCCCCGCACAAAACGCTCAAGCAGTTGCACCAGTGATAAATCGTCGGTTACCCGATAGGTGCCGGCCCGCACAGCAGACAACTCAGGTCGCAACCAGATGGTAAGCCGCAGCAGGTGGCAATCTTGTTCATCCAGCAGTTGCTGGCGTTGCCATTGTCGGCATAAACCCAGCGCGGACGCCCCTGCAGGCACCGTGAATAAATCACCGGTTAATTGCAGTGGCTGCACTGCCAGTTGCTGCATTTTATTGTAAACAAGCACGGAAGCGAGAAACAGCAAGGATAAAGCCAGTATCACTAAACGACGTAGCATGCGAGCTCCTGTTGTACCTGCCGAACCGGGGCCAGTTGCAACGGCTTCTCTGCAAAAGTATGCACTGGCAGTACCCCACAAAGCGCATTGCAGCAGAATAAAGCTTCGATCCCCTGCAACTTGTCCAGTGGCCACTGCACCAGCTCAGCCTGCAGCTGTTGCTGCAAGACCTGCCGCATAACCCCTGCAACGCCTGCCTGGTCGAGTAATGGTGTGAACCAGCGTCCATCCCGGTAAAAAAACACATTGGCGGCAATGGCCTCGGTAACAAAGCCGCGTTGATCCAGTACCAGCAAGTCATCAAAACACGTGCCTGCCAGCTCTTGCTTTAGCAACACTTGCTCCAGCCGGTTGTTGTGTTTGATGCCCGCCAGCAAAGGCTGGCAGCCCAACTGTAGTCTGGCCAGGCCAAGACCAATCCCCAACTGCTGCTGACGCTGATAATCTGGCAAGCCAGCGGTACTGATGTAAATATCTGGTCCAGAGACGGCCGCAGGGCTGTAACCACGACCAGCATGACCGCGTGAAATCACCACTTTAATTACTTGCTCTCGGGCCGAAATCGCCTGCTGTACCTGGTTGCTTAATTGCTGCCAGTCTGGCTCGCGAAAGCCCAGCCGGGTGACGCCTTGTTGCAAGCGCGTCAGATGCAATGGCCAATACTCAGCAACACCAGCCCGCACCCGGATGGTGGTAAATATGCCATCGCCGAACTGAAAGCTGCGATCGCCTGTGGTAATACCTGCTTGCACTAGAAAATCCATCAAAAAACATGCGGCTATCGGCTGAAGTATGCCTGATCCGCGAGCTGAATACCAACCGGAACAGGCAAAGCCAGGATCAGCTGCCGAATCATTCGGCAACCTGTCGTTTCAGCAAGTTGATTTGATTCAAGCTGGCACGAAGTGCCGCCGGCTTAATCGGCTTGGCCAGAAACAACAACCCCAGCCGCTGAGCCTGCCGGGCTAAATCAGCCTGAGGCGAAGCCGACACCAGAATACCAGGCACATGCTGCCAGTACACTTGAAGTTGCTGATACAAATCCAGCCCATTGCTATTTTGACCCAATTGATAGTCAATCAGCAGCACATCGGGTGCCGGGTGCTGAGCGGCAAAAGTCAGCAGACTTTGCTCATCATAAAATCCCTGCACCTGGTCTATCTGCCATTGCTGCAACAGCACCTTCAGCGCCTCCAGGTTGGTGGCATCGTCATCAACACAGATCACCTTCAGGCCAGCTAAAGCGCTACGAGGCCGGCTGTACTCTTCAACCGGCCTTGCCGCTGCAGCAAAGACCAGCGGCAGAGTCAGGCTAAATACCGTACCATGTCCCGGCCGTGAGTGAACAGCGACGCTATGCCCCAGCACACGCGCCATACGGTGAACCACCGCCAAACCCAGACCGACGCCTTGTTGCCCTTTTGCAGTGGCATCAATGCGGTAGAAATCATCAAAAATCCGCACCAGGTCCGGCTCTGCAATGCCTGGGCCGGTATCCCACACCTGCAGCAACAGATGCTCACCCCGTCGCCGGCAGCTCAGCAGTACCTTACCTTTTGGGGTGTATTTAATGGCGTTGGACAGCATATTTTGCACAATACGCCGCAAGTAAGTAGCATCGGTCAATACCTGCACATCCTGACTACGAACCTTTAGTTGCAAGCCTTTTTGCCTGGCCAACAGATTGTATTCATCGGCCAGATTCGACAGCAGCTCACCAAGAGCGACTGGCTGTACCGAAGGCTGCAGCTTGCCATCATCCAGTTTGGCGATTTCCAGTAACGTAGAAATCAACTCCTCAGTCGCTTTTAAAGAATTATCCAACTGCTGCACAATGTGCTGGTGCTGTTTGTCATGATGCCGTCCCGATAAGGCAGCAGTAAATAACCGCGCTGCGTTCAGTGGCTGTAAAATATCGTGGCTGGCCAGTGCCAGAAAACGGGTTTTCGATGCATTGGCCGCTTCAGCCTCGGCTTTAGCATGCAATAATTGTTGCTCGGTGAGCTTGCGCCGCTCCACTTCTGCCAGCAACTCATGGTTCATTTCGCTGATGGTCTGGGTACGCTCCTGCACCCGCTGCTCTAAATGTTGCTTGGCCTCCGCCAGGGCCTGTACCGCTTGCACATGATCGGTAATATCGGTAAAGCTGGTAACAAAACCTCCACCGGGGATTGGGTTACCACGCATTTCGATCACTTTACCATCTGGCCGCACCCGCTGAAATACATGCTGAGTACCGTTTTGCATATGCTGAATACGTTTGTTGACGTGATCTTCGATTTCTCCTTTACCGCACAAACCGCGCTCTGCATTCAAACGCACAATATCCGCAATCGGTCGCCCAACCCGAACCATCCCTTCCGGATACTCAAACATTTCCAGATACGCTTTGTTCCAGGCCACCAGATTCAGATCCCGGTCAACTACACTGACGCCCTGACTCAAGTGCTCCAGGGTGGAAAACAGAATTTTGCGTGAAAATTGAATGGCCTGAGTGGTGTCATCAAAGAGCGTAACCACATCCTCAAAGCCCAGTTGCTTGCCCTCCAGCACAGCATTGACCATAGTAGAAGCCGAAGAAGCACCGATCACGCCAGAGAGCTCACGCTCCACATGCTCGACCAGACGCACGCTGGGCTGATCATCCGGGTCCAGTTCTTGTTGTTGCCTGCGACCAAACTCCTGCAAACATTCCAGCGCTCGCTGCTGACCAACAAAGCGCTCCAGCAAGGTACGTAAATCCGAGTTACGAATTTTAATTCGCCGCGCCGGCGTGTCCTGATGATCGATCGGCAGGTTGGGCTTCACAAAGGCAACCGCCTGCAAACGGTCTTTAAGCGGTACCCGGGTAAGCAGTGACACCAGCACAAAGGCCACTATATTCAGCCCCAGCGATAAAATAACACCGTGCGTCAGGCTATCGGTCCGAATGCCAAACATGGCCTCGGGGTGCAACCAGGACAGACCAAATAAACCACTTTGCATAATGTCGGTGCGGATCACACCGGCGCCAACCAGTTGCGGCAGCATCAGCGTAAAAAACCACAAACCAAAGCCAACCGCCAGGCCAGCATAAACACCACGGGCATTGCCATGACGCCAGTACAACCCACCAACCACTGCAGGGGCCAACTGAATGGTCAGCGCAAAAGCCAGTAAACCGGTTTCTGCCAGATCGTAGTTGCGGGCAAAAAAGACGTAATAAAGCCAGGATAGCCCCATCACCAGTACAATCATGCTGCGCCGTACCAACAGCAGCAGCAGGCTGTAATCGTGCTGCATGCCCTGACGCTTAGCTCGCCGTAACAGCCCCGGCAACACCACATCATTGCTGATCATGGTACTTAACGCCAACGTAGCAATGATGATCATAGAGGTCGCAGCAGAAAAACCACCAATAAACACCAGAGCACTTAAAGTGTCCCAGCCATTGGACGCCGGGATAAGCAGCACAAAACTATCGGCTTGCTGCCAGCTATCCGGGAACATCAACATCCCAGCGACCGCAATAGGGATCACCACCAGGGTGACCATCAGCAGATACCCCGAAAACCAACGTCTGGCATGGCGTAAATGCTGATTGGACACATTCTCGACAAAGGCGACATGAAACTGGCGCGGCAGCAAAAATACCGCCGCTGTTGCCAACAGAGTTTTGGTTAGAAAACCAACCCAGCCGGTACCTGCATTTTGCTGCTGTTGTGCATTGGCATGGCTGACAAAGTGCTGCAACGCTGAACGATCGGTATCCAGGAAAAATACATAGACCACCCCTGCCAGTAGCAACAAAGCAAAGAGCTTGACCACAGACTCAAAAGCAATGGCTACCATCACCCCTCGATTTTGTTCGGTCAGATGCACCTTGCGGGTACCAAATAAAATCGCAAAGAAAGCCATGGCCACGGCACTGAGCAAGGCGCTGTCCTGATACCAGGCGACGGTGCCAACACTAAAGTCCTGCCCCAGCAGCACCTGATACGAGCTTGCCACCGCTTTTAGTTGCAAGGAAATATAAGGCACCACCACGACCAGACAGATCAGTGCTACCACCAGGGCTATATTGCGGCGCTTGCCATAACGGGAAGAGATAAAATCGGCGATGGAAGTCACATTGTGCTTTTTTGCCACATACAAAAGCTTGAATAAAAATGGCTGAGCAAATACGAACAACAAAATGGGTCCCAGGTAAATCGGGATATAGTCCCAGCCCTGAGTAACAGCTGTGCCAACGGCACCATAATAAGTCCAGGAGGTGCAATACACCGCCAATGCCAGGCTATAAATGAAGCCCCCATACTTTCGTATCAGACGATCGTCGGCATGTCGCTCCCCCCAGTTGGCGATCCAAAATAAGCCGCCAACATACAACAATGCCAGTATTGCTACGGTCCAGGCTGCCACGCGGCACTCTCCTTTTATTCACTCTGCTGATACTTTTGGCCGAACACCGGCCAAAGTCAACCATTGCTCAGCTTTGCTTCGACTAAAGTCGGGCTTTCGCAATTTCTGGTCGCTGCTAGATTAAAACCGACCAAGGTGACCAAAAAGACAACAAGGGGAGCACAACCATGGTAGAGCATAAAAAAAATGCCGCTGCATACTGGCAGGCCAATCTCCGACTGATCATCATCAGTCTGGTGATTTGGGCGCTGGTATCTTACGGCTTTGGTATCTTACTCCGCCCGTTACTGAGCGGAATTGTCATAGGTGGTACTGATCTGGGTTTTTGGTTTGCCCAGCAAGGCTCCATTCTTACCTTTATCGGCCTGATCTTCTTCTATGCCTGGAGAATGAATAAGCTGGATAAAGAATTCGGCCTGGACGAGGAGTAAGCCATGAGCCAATTTGCCATTAACTTAATTTTCGTCGGCGCATCCTTTGCGCTCTATATTGGTATCGCCATCTGGGCACGTGCCGGCTCTACCAAAGAGTTCTACGTAGCAGGCGGTGGTGTGAACCCCGTAACCAATGGTATGGCAACCGCCGCCGACTGGATGTCTGCGGCGTCTTTTATTTCCATGGCCGGCCTGATTGCGGCCGGGGGTTATGCCAACTCCAGCTTCCTGATGGGCTGGACCGGTGGCTATGTGCTGCTAGCCATGCTGCTGGCACCGTACTTACGCAAGTTCGGTAAATTTACCGTGCCGGATTTTATCGGCGATCGATTCTACAGCACAGGTGCCCGCTTAGTAGCAGTAGCCTGTTTGATTATTGCTTCAGTCACCTACGTTATCGGCCAGATGACGGGTGCCGGTGTAGCGTTTTCCCGCTTCCTGGAAGTAGAAAATGACACCGGTCTGTTAATTGCTGCCGTAGTGGTCTTTATGTACGCTGTCATGGGTGGTATGAAAGGCATCACCTATACCCAGGTAGCGCAGTACGTGGTATTGATCATCGCTTACACCATTCCGGCGGTGTTTATTTCACTGCAACTGACCGGCAACCCAATTCCACCTCTGGGTCTGTTCTCTACTCACACCGAATCGGGTATGCCATTGTTGCAGAAACTTGATGAAGTAGTGCGTGAGCTTGGTTTCCAGGATTACACCGCCGATGTTAGCAATAAACTGAACATGGTGCTCTTTACCCTGTCCCTGATGATTGGTACCGCGGGTCTGCCACACGTTATTATTCGCTTTTTCACGGTACCTAAAGTAGCCGATGCCCGCTGGTCTGCTGGCTGGGCGCTGGTATTCATTGCCCTGTTGTATCTGACTGCGCCTGCTGTGGCATCTATGGCCCGGTTAAACCTGTTAACCACCATTTACCCGGCAGGTCCAACCGCAGAGTCCATTCACTACGACGAACGTCCTGACTGGATCCGCACCTGGGAAACTACTGGCCTGATCCGCTTTGATGATAAAAATGGTGATGGACGCATCCAGATGTACAATGACGTACCAGCATTCCAGGAAACGGCTGAAGCACGTGGCTGGGCAGGAAACGAGCTAACCGTGAACAACGACATCCTGGTACTGGCCAATCCGGAAATTGCCAACCTGCCTGGCTGGGTGATTGGTTTGATTGCCGCTGGTGGTCTGGCAGCTGCGTTATCAACAGCCGCAGGCTTATTACTGGCCATCTCCTCGGCAATAAGTCATGATTTAATCAAGGGATCCATCAATCCAAACATCAGCGATAAAGGTGAGCTGTTAGCAGCACGGATCTCGATGGGGGTCGCCATTGTGATTGCTACCTGGCTCGGTATGAATCCGCCTGGCTTTGCTGCGCAGGTGGTCGCACTGGCCTTTGGTATAGCGGCGGCGTCTATCTTCCCGGCACTGATGATGGGTATCTTCTCTAAACGGGTGAACAGCAAAGGTGCTATTGCCGGTATGCTGGCGGGCTTAATCAGTACCGTGGTCTACATCTTCCTGTACCTGGGCTGGTTCTTTATTCCTGGCACGGCGACCTTTACCAACGTGGAAGCCAACTGGTTGTTCGGCATATCGCCACTGTCCTTCGGTGCAGTTGGTGCCATGATCAACTTTGCGGTTGCCTTCACAGTTTCCTCGCTGACTGAAGAACCACCACAGGAAATTCAGGATCTGGTTGAAAGCGTGCGCTTCCCACGCGGTGCTGGTACCGCCACGGGCCACTAAATGCAGCAACTCTGTAATGCTGGAAAAGTAGTGTAAACTAAACGGGCTTTCCAACAGGAAAGCCCTTTTTTATCCGCGAGGTATGCATGTTTTGGGAATTAGTTGCTACAGTTTTTGCCGGTTTGGGCGCAGCCGGTTTGGCTTTATCCGCCCGCTGGATAAGTCGGGGAAGATTAGCACGCTGGTGGATCCCGGTCTCGGCCGGTATCGGCATGATAGCCTTTCAAATTTATTCGGAATACAGCTGGTTTGATCATCAACAAAGCCTACTCCCCGCTGGAGTTGAAGTCGTTCGTAGTAGCGAGCAAACCGCTTTCTTTCGGCCATGGAGTTACCTGTTCCCGCAAACACTGCGTTTTATCGCCGCAGATTTTAACAGTGCAGAAGTGAATCAAATGAACCCCGAGCTGGTCCGCCTGCCGATTTATCTGTTTGAGCGTCGGATGTCCGCCATAGGGCTCACCCTGATTATTCATTGTGGTCAACAAGCTCAATTAACCGAACGGGCGCAGTTGCAGTTACCAATGCCTGGTGAGGCGCTGTCCGGCGAGTGGCAGCAATTGGAGCCTGAGAGCCCGCTACTTCAAGCCTGCCATTGATTTTTTCGAGCATGGTTCGACTAAAGTCGTCTGGTATCCTGGCCTTACTGTTGCTAGATTAGTAAACGGATAGAAGTCATTGCAGGCACACGATGGAAGTCACAGAGGTCACCAAGTTCCTGGCGGAAACCACTCCTTTTGATCAGTTGGATGCTGAGCAATTGCAGGCGCTGGCACGGCAAATGTCGGTGTATTACTTCCGGGCGGGTGAAGAGGTCAATACCGACAGCAACCGCTTGATGATAGTCCGCACCGGTGTGTTTTCATTGTACAGTGATCAGCAACAACTGTTGACCAAGCTGCAAAGCGGTGACTTCTATGGCTATCAGCAATTGCTGACTGATTTGCATGATCAGGATACCCTGCTATGCGATGAAGACGGGCTGGTGTATTGGCTGACCGCCGAAGGCTTTCAGCATATCCGCTATCAGTTCAAAAACATTGAGTTATTTTTTCAGCGGCTGTTTGGTCGACGCTTGCATCAATACAAATCCCAATCAACCAATCGCTTTACCTTAAAAATCAGCGATGTTGCCAAAGCCCGCAAAGTCAGTATTCCTCCGGATGCAACCGTGCAGCAGGCTGCAGCACAAATGACCGAACAACGGGTCTCATCCTTACTGGTGGAGCGAAACAACAAACTGGTTGGCATTATTACCGATCGGGACTTACGCAGCCGGGTGGTGGCTGAAGCATTGCCGGCCGATAGCCCGGTCAGCGACGTGATGACCAGCCAACCCCACACCATCGATTTGCACGCCTATTTGTTTGAAGCGGTGCAGTTGATGAGCCAGCACAATATTCACCATTTACCCGTACTAAAAGATGAGCAGCTTTTTGGCATGATTACTGCCACCGATGTTATTCGGGCGCAGCAGGATCACCCGGTGTATCTGATAGGTGAGATCCATCGCCAACACACTGAAGAAGGTATTTTGCAGTGTGCCAGCCAGATTTTGCATCTCAGCCAAAGCCTTAGTGCCCAGCAAGTTCCAGCGCACGAGGCCAGCCATGTGCTGACGACAGTCACGGATGCTCTTACCCAAAGCTGGATTAAACTGGCAATCAAGCAGCTTGGTGCTCCGCCTTGCGTCTTTACCTGGCTTGGTTTTGGTTCCCAGGCCCGGATGGAGCAAGGCTTAAACGCCGATCAGGACAATGCCCTCTTGCTGGAAAAAGAACCGGAAGGCGAGATCGCGATGTATTTTGAGCAACTGGCAAAAATCGTCTGTGATGGTCTGAACGAATGCGGTATCGTCTATTGTCCGGGCAATATTATGGCCAGTAATCCTGAGCTGCGTCTTAGTTTAAAAGGCTGGTCAAATCAATTCGCCCGCTGGATCCAGACACCGACCCAGGAAGCCTTGCTTAAATCGAGCATTTTCTTCGACTTGCGGCCTATTTATGGCAGCAAAAGCCTGTTTAATGCTCTGCAGCAGGACATACTGGCACGCACCACCGACAAAGCTGTATTTCTGTACCATTTAAGCCACAACGCCCTGAAAGGCAAACCACCGCTCGGCTTTTTCAAAACCTTTACGCTGGAGCGGGATGGCAAGCAGAAAAAAGGCCTGGATTTAAAAAAGCGCGGTTTAATTCTTATCACCGATATGGCACGTATTTATAGTTTAAGTAAGGGTATTAGCGCCATCAATACCCGTCAACGCTTGATCCAATTAGCACAGCAAAAAGTGATGGATGCCAAAGACAGCCAGAATCTACTGGATGCTTTTGATGTGCTGGCCCAACTGCGCTGGGACAAACATCAGCACGATGTGGCTCAGGGCCATGAAGCATCTAACTTACTGGATCCTGCGGTGTTATCGGGCCTGCAACGTCATCAGCTTAAAGATGTGTTTGAGGTAATCAATCAAACACAAAGTCAGATGAAATATCGTTTTTGCCGGGAGCTTTGATTATGTTTGGCTGGTTTAAAAATCCTCCGTTACCCATCAATGAAATTGTCCGCAGCTATGAGCATGCCGCCCAGCCCTCGCCGAAAACGGCTCTGTCTGACGTCAATTTTCTGGTACTGGATTTGGAATTAACCGGACTGGATGCAAAAAAAGATCACATCATTAGTGCCGGCTGGGTACCGATCCGCCGTCAGGAAATCATGCTGGGCGACAGCGCCCATTATCTGGTGAAGTCACCGGTAGGCGTTGGCCAAAGCGCCGTGATCCACGGTGTGCACGACCATCAGTTAACAACAGGTATAGAACTGTGTGAGCTCATGGCGTTGCTGCTGCAAACTTACCCGGGCTATGTGCTGGTAGCGCACCATGCCCAAATGGATCTGGCCTTCTTAACCATGGCCTGTGAGCGCTGCTTTGGCCGCAGTCCTAAATTTAAAGCCATTGATACGCTAAAGATTGAATGGCAGCGGCTGCACAACAAAGGCAAGGTATTAACCCGTGATATGCTGCGCCTTAGCAGTTGCCTCGAACGCCACAAGTTACCCAAGGCGCCTCAGCATCATGCGCTGGCCGATGCTTTTGCCTGTGCCCAGCTGCTGCTAAGCCAAATCCGTCAGCATAGTAGCAGCATGACGCTGGGCGAATTGCAGTCACTATCGCGTTGATTGTTGCAGTGCTCTTAGAACTGGTAACTTAGCTCAAGGCCAAGCTGCCTTGCTTCACCACGCAGCTGCGTGTAGGCCCCCAACGCTGCCACAGAGTCAAACTTCAGCTCTGCATATTTTTGATTAAACAGGTTTTTCCCCCACAATGCCAGCTCCAAATCTGCGTTGATCTGCCAGCCCAGTCGGCCGTGCCAAAGGGCATAACCATCCTGACGGGCATAGGGATCTTGGTATTGATCAAAATAAATAGCCGACTGATAACGAACCCCCAACTGCCAGCTCAGCGCTTGCTGCGCCACCACCTGATGCTGTTCGATACTGGCTCCAATGGTCCATTTCGGGGTAAAGGGCAAGCGGGTATCAGCCACAAAAATAGCACCCTGTCGGTACTCACCAAGTTTTGCCAGAGGAATGTAGCCGACACTAAGCTGTAGCTCGGTACCGGCAGCTGGCCGGTACCGCCAATCGGACTCAAGGCCGGCAATACGACCATCACCGGCATTTTTCAACACATGATAAGGAGCAGCCCCACTGCTGATATTAACGAAGCTTTGCTGATCACGATAATCGTAGTAAAACAGTGCAAAGTCCCAGAAAAAGTTAGCATCCGCTGAGCGCCAGCGACTGCCAAGCTCCCAGGCGTGCAGGTACTCTGGATCGTAGGCTGAGTCGGCAGCCTCTTGCTGGCTGGACGAAAAGCCAGCATTGTATCCCCCGCTTTTGTAGCCACGCGAATAACTGTAATACAGACTATGCCGAGGGTTTAACCGCTGGATCAAAGCAAACTTTGCGGTCCACTCGGTATCCGAGACTTTACCGGACAGATCCCAAAAATCATCCAGGTAGAACGCCACAGTATCCAAATCGGCATTGGCATGATAGCGGGTTTGCTCATCGGTCAAACGCACCCCAGCAGTGAGCTGCCAGGTGCTGGAAAGTTGCTGCTCTACCTGGGCATAAGCGGCCATGGCTTCATTGCGCAAACGGTTACGATAAATGAAAGTGGCAGGTACCGCTGAAAGCTCTGGTACTGCCCTGAAATCACGGAATAAATCCAGCTCATTGTTTTGCACCAGCCGCTCATTCAGGTAAAACAAACCCACAGTCCAGAAACGCTCTGCTTGCTGCCAGTACCAGGTAACTTCCTGACTGAAAAATTCATTATCCGAAGCCAGTACCCCTTCAATAAACTGACCCGGCCCATCAGCATCCCAGGAGTGAAAACGGTTAAAGCTTTTGTAAGCCGTGATCGACTTCATACTGACGCTATCCGATACAGCCCGCTCCAACTGCAAACTGCTGCCCCAGCTGTCAGTGCGATTGCGCTTGTACCCAGTATTGGCACTAGTAGTCCAATAATCATCACTGGGCACCGAAAAGCCAAAATTATCCACACAGTCGCGGCTGCCCACTTCGGCCGGACTGCAGCGCTCCCCGCTGGCCAGATCACGGAAAATGCCGGCACTGTAGACCGGCTTGGGCTGACCGGACCAATGCTCGGAATGCAAGCGCCACAGCAACGACCAGCCTTGCCACTCACTGCTTAGCAGTAAACGGAAGCTAGCCTGCTCCATCCCACCGCCATCGGCGCCGGGAAACAGATTGGTCATGCTGTATTGGTAATCCTGCCAATTAAAAGCAAAACGGGCTGCTGTCTTCTCACTTACAGGGGCATTGACCGCCCCCTGCACACGGTAACTTTGCTGCTCGGCCGCACTGGCACGAATATAACCGGAGAACTCATGCTCTGGCAGGCGTGATCGCAACAGCACAGCACCTCCGGTAGTATTACGGCCAAACAGGGTACCTTGAGGGCCACGCAACACCTCCACCCGCTCCAGATCAAACAGCTGACCGGTCATGAAATTAGCACCGCCACTGACCACCTCATCGCTGTAGATAGCAATAGGTGACACAGTGGAGGTGTTGTAATCAAACATGCCCACCCCCCGCAAAGTAAATGCAGGCGTGGTGCCCTCTGCGGCGGCCTGGCTGGCCATAAAGTTCGGTACCAATGCTGCAAGCTCAACCGCATCTTTGATCTGGCGTTGCTGCAAATACTCGCCATCAAGCACAGTCACCGCTACCGAAACATCATGCAGATCCTGCAAGCGACGCTGAGCAAACACTTCAATGCGCTCAAGCGCATCGACATCCCCCCCTTGCTTCTCTATGGAGGCAAATGCACTGCAAGAAGGGACAGCAAGAACCAGAGCAACGCTGATGGAAATGCCAGAAACACCACGGGCCATATACTTATCCTGTGCCAGAGCATCCTTGCACACCCTACACGCAAAATTTTTCGTACCAGACAACTGGTACTTGATGATTGCATGAAATACTATCGGAGTATTGTTAACAACTCAATTGGAATCTGCTGGATCAATTGCAGCTGGCTGTCGAAGCTTTATTGTTGCGTGCAATGCGTCTAAGCTTGAATTTGTTGAAGTCTGAGGTAAAGCTGCAATGCACCAACTTACTGAATTCAGTGCTATCATTGAGCTAACCCCACTGGGCTTGGCGCATCGCATTTTTCAGGCCAATCACACCACTTTCGGCCAGGTTTATCTGCTGCAAACACCAGTTGAAGGTCAAAAACTAAACACATTACTGCCTTGCCCAGATTGGAGTAATGCCAAAACCCTCGCTGCCTTTTCCGATGCCATGCACCACTACCAGGTGATCGCCGCCACGCCATACCCACTCAGCTTTAATCAGGTGCAACAGCAGATCCAGCTAGGCCAGCAACCGGTGCTGATAGCCATACAAAGCCTGGCTATTATACTGCAACAGGCCCACAAGGCTGGCTATATACTGACAGAGCTCAAAGCAGAAGCTCTGTTCTGGTCCGATACACTCGACCAGGCCTGCCTGCTCAGTTGTCCACAAGCCTCGATCCTGCATGCAGTCCACCCCATTCAAAACCTTAGTGCTCTGGAGCTGCAAAAGCTCCGCACCCTGGCACCAGAAGCATCTGGGCGAGTACATTGCCCGTTGGATCAGCGGGCCGATCTCTACGCTTTTGGTGTATTGGCTTATGCCTTAATTGCGAATGAGTTTCCATTTCAGCAGCAAGAACCTTTGGCGCTTATCCATGCTCATATTGCCAAGGAGCCACAGCCCTTGCATCAACTGAAAGCAGATTGCGATGTACGGCTAAGCCTGATCGTGCAAGCGCTGCTGCAAAAAGATCCGAATCGCCGCTATCAAAATATTGATGCAGTGCTGGAGGATCTGTATCGCTGTCAGCAACCAACCGACCATGACCAGCGCTTCACTCCAGCAGTATTTTCCGGCCTGCAAGCACTGCCCTTCCCAGAGCAACTGTACGAACGGGAACAAGATTTAGCGAGTTTGTTTCAAGCCTTTCATGCGGTAAAAGATACAGCCCAGGGCCAGTTGGTTACTGTTCGCGGATACTCCGGCGCTGGCAAAACCAGTTTGATTGAGCAGTTGCACCCTAAAACATTAGGGCATCAAACCTTTTTCCTGCAGGGCAAGCACGATCAATACCTGCAAGAGCGATTTTTTTCTGCTCTAAGGACCGTCTTTGCACAACTGGCCGAAGTGATATTGCAAGAGCCTGATAGCGAATTACAACACTGGCGGCAGCAGTTGCAACAAGCGGCAGCAGAAGATGGTCAGCTCCTGTGTGAACTGGTACCCGAGTGGCAACCATTGTTGCAACCTGTTGCAACAGCTGACACTTCAGCAACCAGCCTGACGCAGCTGGCACGCTTTGATCGGCTTACATTAAGGCTGTTGCAGCTTGTCACAGAGCGCGGTTATAACCTGATCCTGTTTCTGGATGATATGCAATGGGCTGATCGCGCCACACTTCGCTGGTTGGAGCAACTGGCCAGCGCAGCCGGACCTTTGCGATTGCTGCTCCTGCTGAGCTACCGCGATCATGAGGTGACCGACAAGCACCCACTGCACTTTACCCTGCAGTCATTGCAGCATGGAGCTATGCAACAGCACTCTTTAACGCTAAAACCTTTATCCAGCCAGGCTACCTTGCAATTGGTTGCTGACACCCTGCAATTACCCCCGGCCGAAGTAAACATTTTGGCGGAGCTGTTACTGCAAAAAACCAGTGGCAACCCATTTTATCTCAAGCAACTGATGCAAAAACTGTATCAAACGGACTTGCTGCAATGCGATCTGAACGGACACTGGCACTGGGATAGCAAAGCCATTGCTCAGTTGGACATCACCGACAACCATGCAGCAATCACAGCAGAGCGCTTACATCGCTTCCCTGCCGAGACCCAGAGCTTATTTCAATGGATTGCCTTACTGGGGGAGACTGCGCATTTCAGTCAGTTAGCACAACTGGCTCAAACCTCCGTCTCTGAGTTAGAAAATCAGCTCGCAGCTGCCATTAACACCGGCATTTTAATTGCTTTTACCAGCAGCAATGGACAACAGATAGAAAGTATTCGCTTCGCGCACGATCGCTTGCAGCAAGCTGCTTTTCAGCTAAGTGATGAACAAACTCTCAAACAGCTGCATCTGCAAATTGCCTTGCAATACTACCACCAGCTTCCTCCACAGCAGCAAGATGCCGAAGTGTTGCAGTATTTGCCACACTTCAATGCCGCCCTGCCGCTGAGCCTGGAGCACCTGAGCTTCGAGCGTTTGGCGCAGTTAAACTTACTGGCAGGCCAAAAAGCGCTCAGCAGCAATGCCTACCACAGTGCGTTGCAATGCTGCAATCAGAGCTGGCAATTGCTGCAGGATCATCACCCCCAACACCCACTGCTACCAGCGGTGCTTCGCGGACTGTCGCAAAGTGCCTATCTGACTCAGCAGTATGATGCAGCCTGGGTTTGGTGTCAGCAACTGGTTGAACTGTGTGAAGACCCTGTACTTCGGATGCAGAACTGTCAGCAACAGATTTTGATCCTGTTTGCGCAAAACCAATTGTCAGAAGCCTTTGAGCTGGCCTGCCAGCAGCTGCAAGAAGTGGGTCTGGAGATCCACATTCATCAGAACATTGTGCAGGAGTACGAAACCCTGCTTTCATTGTACGATGCGTCGGCTATTCAGCGCCTGCGCATACAAGCCAAAGTACAGGATCCTGTGCAGCTACAGAGCATGCAAATCCTCGGGATCCTCTTTACCGTCGCATACATCGTCAGTCCGTTGCATTTCATGACGGTAAGCTACCACCTGATGAAACTTAGTTTAACGCAGGGCCACAGCAACGCCTCTCCGCTTGGCTACCTTGGCCATGCGATGAACCTGATTGCTTTGTTCGGTCAATACAGCAAAGCGCTCGAGTTTGCTGATCTGGCACTGCAAGTCGATGCAGACTTTGGTGGTACATACCGTGCCCAGCTCAACTTTCAGCGCGCCTCTGCTGTATTGCCATGGAATGCCCCTTTGACTGAGTCATTGCAAGCGCTGGAAGCAAGCCAGCATCTTGGCTTGCAAGATGGTCAACTGGAGTACGCTGCCCACTCTGCCCTGTTCTCCAGCTTCTACCGGGTGATGAGCGGTCAACCTCTGACACAGGTGCAGCAACTAAGTGAACAAAGCATACAGTTTTTGACAGAAAAGCAGTTTCCATACAACCTGGCTTTTACCAGACTTTGGCATCAGCTCACCCTGGCCTTGCAGGGCCCTGCCAGCAGTGGTCATTTGCTGGAAGGGGAAGCCTTTGCCGAGTCCACGCAACTGGAGGAGCTGCAGCAGCCACAAAATAGCACTTTGTTGTTTTGCTATCACTGTATCAAACTGATGCAAGCCTGGTGGTTTGCAACCGGTGATGAACAGACTCACCTGCAGCAAGCCGAGCCCTTGGTCGATGTAGCCCTGGCTTTGTATCACCAGACAGAGTTTTATTTTTTTCGCGGCCTGACTGCTGCTCGTCTGCTCAAGCAAACAGACCGCGAAACTGCAACACTGTGGCAGACACAGCTGCAGCACAGTATAGAAAAGCTGGAGAACTGGGCCAGACAAAATCCGGAAAACCATTTGCACAAAGTACGGCTGCTGCAGGCAGAAGAAGCCGCCCTGGCCCAGCAGGCCTCGGCCTGGCAAAGCTACCAGCAAGCCATTGAACTGGCAGAGCAACATGGTTTTACCCAGCATGCAGGTCTGGCCCATGAGCTGGCTGCCGATTATTGGCAAAGCATGCAACAGCATTCATTTGCGCTTGAACACAGAGCAAGAGCCTGGCGGGCTTACCAACAGTGGCAGGCCTTTGCCAAAACAGAGCACCTGCTGCTTAAGTTTCCAGAGCTACGCCAACATCCGCTGTTGCAAGCCAGTCAGGCTGCGGCCATCGACCAGCAGCTTGATCTGGCCTCGGTATTAAAAGCGGCAGAAGCTTTGACTGGCCGGGTTGATCTGCATGCCTATCTGCAACGGATGCTGCTGTTGATGGTAGAGAATGCCGGTGCTGATCATGGCTGTCTGCTGCTGCTATCGGAACAACAACTGGAGATGCAGGCAACCACGATGGACGGGCCGCCGGCGCTGCCACAAAAGTTATTAAACTTGGTACAGCGCAGTATGAAAAGTCGCTTGCTGAATGACACCAGTCAAACCACTTTCTTTCATGATGTGAAACAGCCGCCCTGTGCCGTATTGTGTTTGCCTATTGTTGTCAATGCCACCTTTCGGGGCCTGGTCTACCTGCAACATCAACATTTGGTCGGTGCTTTTCAGCAAGAGCGTGTTCAGGTGTTGCAATTGCTGGCTAACCAAACGGCCATCCTGTTTGAAAATACCCGGTTATCGCAGCAACTACTGGAGGCGAATAAAAACCTGGAACAAAAAGTGGTCAACAGAACACGTGAGCTGGCAGATGCCAAGATTAAAGCCGAAGCAGCTACCGAGGCAAAGTCTGCTTTTCTGGCCAGGATGAGTCACGAAATACGGACCCCTATCAATGCAGTGATCGGTTTAAGCCGACTGGCCACAAAACACGGTCCGGAGCCAGAATTATTGGATACCCTGGGTAAGATTCGCAGCTCTGGCGAAATGTTGCTAAGTCTGGTCAATGATATTCTGGACTTTTCCAAAATTGAAGCCGGTAAACTACGGCTGGAAAATACCCGCTTTGCGCTTAGCCCGGTGGTACAGCAAGCCATCAATATGACGGCGTTAAAAGCGCACAGTAAGGGCCTGGAGCTGGTATCCGATCTCTCATCGGATTTGCCACATGAGTTCAATGGTGACCCGCTTCGCCTCCAGCAATTGCTGGTCAATCTGCTCAATAATGCCATTAAGTTTACCGAAAGTGGCTCTGTCTGCCTGATGCTGCACGGCACCCCTCTGTCTCAGCAACGTTTCAAGCTGCATGGCTCGGTCACCGACACCGGTATTGGTATGACAGAGCAGCAACAAAGTAAGCTGTTTCAATCCTTTAATCAGGCTGATGAATCCATTACACGCAAATACGGGGGCTCTGGTCTTGGGCTTAGCATCTGCAAACAGCTGTGTGAGCTGATGGCCGGTGAGATCTGGCTGGAAAGTGAAGCGGGTTATGGCACCACCTTCTACTTTACCATTGAGCTAAACCTTCCGGCACAAGGGTACGAGCATCAGCGCAAACGGTTGGCAACCCGGCAGCTCAAAGCCCTGGTGGTAGACGACATGGCGCTTACCCGCATGGTTTTATTAAAACAACTGGATGAGCTTGGTGTCCAGGCAGAGCAATGCAGCAATGGCCTGGATGCCATTGAACGGGTTGATAAAGCCGCCAGTCGTGGAGAGGATTATGATTTTATTCTGATGGACTGGCGCATGCCTGGTATGGATGGTATTGAAACCAGTCGCTCTATCCAGCATAAGCTTGGTGCTCGCAGCCCCCGCATCCTGATGGTGTCAGCCTACGACAAAGCTGCTGCCAAAGCCTGTTTGCAGGATGTTCGTATTGACCTGTTCCTGGAGAAGCCTGTCAATTACTCCATGCTGCTGGATGCCCTGAGCCCACTGCTGTTTACCAACCAGATTGATAACGTCAGTCGCATCCCACCAGAGCCAACACCAGTGCCTGACCTAACTGGCAAACGGCTGTTGCTGGTAGAAGATCATCCCATCAACCAACAGGTCGCTCTGGGGTTTATCCAGGAAACATCAGCTCAGATTGACTGTGCCGAAAACGGCTTGGTAGCACTGCAACTGCTGCAAAGAAATAGCTATGATTTGGTCCTGATGGATATCCAGATGCCAGAAATGGATGGACTGACCGCTAGTCGGCATATTCGTACGAAGCTGGGGCTTACCGAGCTGCCAATTCTTGCCATGACCGCACATGCGTTGCCAGAAGATATTGAGCGTAGCCAGGCAGCTGGCATGAATGCCCACCTGACCAAACCCATTGCGCCAGAGCTGCTGTACCAAAAGCTGCAGCAGTTGCTACAAGCTACACTCAAGCCTGCCTCCCACACATCAACTGACAGTGCAATGCTGTACCAAAAGCCATCGGCCTTACTGGATGAAACCAGAGCCAGAGTCAACCTGGGATCACAGGCGGCTATTTACCCAAGCTTACTGCATATTTTTTACCACGAACACAAAACCCTGCCCGACAAACTCCGGCATCAGTTGCAGTCCCACGACACTGAAGCACTCCGGCGGTCTATGCACTCCCTTAAAGCTGCCGCCGCTTATATTGGCGCTTTTAGCCTGGCCGATGCCTGCAATCAACTTGAAGCAAAGCTGCAGTCGGACGAAGTAGATACCAGCAGCATCGAAGAAGTACTGGCGTTGTTGCAACCGCTGCTCGACTCCTTGCAGCAGCAAGTCAGCCAGACGAACTTACCTGCAGAAAAATCGCTGGATAGATCCCAGCTCAGAGCAGAGCTGCAGCGACTGGAACCCTTACTGCTACAATCTGACTTTGCTGCAGAGCAGTTGCTGGCACAACTCTGCGCACAAACAAAAGACTCTGAATTTGCAGCAAAGATTGAGCAACTAAACCATACTGTAGCTGATGTGGAGTTTGAGCAAGCGCACCGCCTGTTGCAAGCTCTGTTGCAACAACTACCACCAGCGTAGCAAGGAAGTCGCCTGAGCCATGGATCAACAACCGCATCGCAAGCAACTGGTCTTGATTATCGATGACCAAAAAACCAATCTGAAAATTCTGGGTGATATCCTGCGCCAGGATACAGATATCATGCTGGCACAATCAGCCGAACAAGGTTTTCGTAAAGCAGAAGCCTATCAGCCAGATTTAATTCTGCTGGATGTCCTGATGCCTGACATCAGTGGTTTTGAGCTGATTAAAAAGCTCAAACACAACAGCCAGACCAGCAGTATTCCGGTCATCTTTATTACCGCTTTAAATGATAGCAGTCACGAAGAGCAAGGCTTGCGGCTTGGAGCCTGCGATTACATTTACAAACCCTTTCATGCCGCTATTGTGCATGCTCGGGTCCGGCTGCACTTGCAATTGGCCAGGCAACGGAAAATGCTGGAACAACTGGCCCACATCGACCCTCTGACAGGAATTGCCAACCGCCGTAAATACGATCAGGTGCTTGACCAGTATTGGCGTTCAGCACTGCGTCAGCACAGCACGCTCAGCATCGTGATGCTGGATATTGATCACTTTAAAGAATACAACGATCATTACGGCCATGCCGCGGGCGATAAGGTATTGCACCAGATTGCACACCGGCTCAAAGACAGCCTGAAGCGGCCAAACGACTTTATTGCCAGGTATGGCGGTGAAGAGTTTGTACTCTTACTGCCAGAAAGTGACGACCAGGGCAGTCGCCAACTGATTGAGCAATGTTTGCAAGCTGTCGAAGACTTGCAATTACCCCATGATTACTCCCCGGTGAGCAACATAGTCACTTTAAGTGCTGGTGGGATCAGTTGCCAGCCCAGTCTGTATCAGGAACCTCTCGATGCAATCAAGCAAGCAGATGCTATGTTGTATCAAGCCAAACAATGCGGAAAAAATCGTGTGCGTTGGTTGGGCTAGCAAGGTCCGGCAACAAAAAAGGAGCCGAAGCTCCTTTGTTGTTGCCAATGTCGGTGTTTAACTTTTCGCCCGACTGCGGTATTCATCGGTGCGGGTATCAATTTCAATACGATCACCGGTTTCAACGAATGCTGGAACCATCAGCTCAAAACCAGTATCCAGTTTGGCTGGTTTCATTACTTTGCCGGTGGTATCCCCTTTAGCCGCTGGCTCGGTATACACCACTTCACGCACCACTATGGTAGGCAAATCTACCGAAATTGGCCGCTCGCCATAGAACACCAAGGTACACTGCATGCCATCACCCAGGTATTTTAATGCACTTTCCATGTTCTCGGCTTCCACTTCGAACTGGTTGTACTCTTCATCCATAAAGACATACATAGGATCAGCGTAGTAGGAATAAGTGACTTCTTTGTTTTCCAAAATCACTTGCTCAAACTTATCATCGGCCCGGTAAACGGTCTCAGTCCCCTGGCTGTTCAGCAGGTTCTTTAGCTTCATTTTAACCACAGCTGAGTTGCGGCCAGATTTGTTGTATTCCGCTTTCAAAATCACCATTGGCTCGCTTCCAACCATAATCACCTGGCCAGCGCGCAGCTCTTGAGCAGTTTTCATCATAACAGTAGCTTCTTCTTTCTAGGAAAAATTTGCCGTTAGTATAAATTTATTTTCAACAAAACGCACCAGATTCTTTGCCAGATCCCCCTGTTGGCACAGTTGACCCCGCCACTTCAGACAATGCCATTGCCATTCGGGTCGTAGCCCGGTCAATTGCTGCCAGGGAGCAACCAGCGCCGCTTGCTGGTTCCAGTTCAACCAGAATTGCCATAAGGCTTGCTGCAACGCATCCTCCATCCCCGCTGCAAAACAGTGCCAAAATGCCTGCAACTTGTCCAGGTGCGCATCCTCATCCTGAGGATACAACTGCCAGACAAAAGGCTTACCTGCCCAGATAGCGCGCACTAATGAGTCTTCACCCCGCACAAAATTGATATCAGCACACCATAGCAGCTGATCAAACTGCTGCTGATTGATAAAAGGCAACACCTGCAGCGTTGTATTACCCAGCTGTACCCAAGAACGAGCGGTTAGCTCAGGCAGCAAAGCTCGTAACTCATCTGCCAAAGCTCCCTCAGGCACCAGACAAAGCTGCCTCGCCTCCTGCTCCGCCCAAGTGGAAAGCAAAGACAAGAGTTCTGAATGACGATAGGCAAATAAGCAAATCAACTGCTGATAGCGCTCTGGCTCGGCGATGCCAAGCTTGCCAAGCAACCGCTTTTTGCCACCTTGCTGCAGCCAGGCCGTCATGTCGTCAATCAAACGCCCTTCGCGCAGCAAGCCGCCCGTACCAGGCAAAAAGCCCGGAAAGAAAAAGTGCTTCTGCAATGGCAAGCTTGGATGTGGCGATGGCAGCGCATGACAATCAAGCACCCAGCTTTCTGCCGACAAGTATTCCAGATTTAACCAAACCGGCTTAACCGGTGCCGCCGCCATGGCGTGCAGATAACCTTCAGGCAACTCACAGGCAAAAGCTTCGATCACCACTTCGGCACAACCTGCTTGCTGTATTAAGGCATCAGGTTCAGGCTGCCAATGCCACACTTCGACACCTTCTGTCAGCACTTGCCGGCTTAGCCCGGGCTGCACTTCGGCACAGATACGCTGAAAGCTAAGCAAATCATCCACCCAAAGTCGCACTTTGCAGCCATGCTCAGAACTCAACTGTCGCGCCAGGCGCCAACAGACGCCAATGTCACCAAAGTTATCAATAACCCGGCAAAAAATATCCCAGCGCATCATCAATGCCCCAAGAGCAAACGAAGCAGAGCACCTGTGCCAACCCGCAGACCAAGCAATACAATGGCCAGCAGTATCAGAGTAGTCATCAGCGCTAACAGGTAGTAACCCAGACGGATCAGGCGTATTTTCAGCCGCTGGAAAAAGCCGGCTTTTGCATTCAGCTCTGGGGCTGGTTGCACAAAAAGTTTGATCACCAGTAAGCAGCCAAGCGACGCCAACATCGCAAGTAGCCAAAGCAATACGCTGCTCTGATGCGGCTGTTCCGCACTCAGCACCTGCCAGATAAAAGCAGCGCCACTGAGCACAGCCAACACTAAAATCAACCAGAAAGCCGGCTGCATCATAGTGGCAATACGATGATAGATCCTCAGCATAATTAGTCTCTTTTTTTAGGGGGGGCTGGCTGATGCTGTGGTGGAAAGAGCGCCAACAAACCGGACTCTCCAGCCATGTCTCCAATAACCCACACCTGCTCAAAGGGGTGCTGTTTCGGCAGATGTAATTTGGGGAAATGAGCCAACATCTCATCTTTGGTCCAAAGTGGATTGGCATTCCGGATCACCAGCCAGACCCGCTCGGAGTCGTAACGTTTTTCCGCCTTACTGGCCAGCAAGCTATTGAGCGCAGCCACCAAGCGGGCTTCGGCCGGCATACGCATCAGCGTTAACAACTCCCGGTGAGTGTGTGGCGATAACTCACGCCCAAGAATATGCATGGCTTCAGCTTCACTGCCATACAAATGGGCAATCTCCAAATCCAGCTTTTGGTCGTCGTAGTAACAGGAAACATCGGGACGGCGCGGCTCGTTGTGCCAGATATGACGCATTTTGATGCCAAAGCGCCGTTCATACAAACGCATAAAAATTCGGGCTGCCTCATGCTCCAGCTCTATTTTTTCGTCCCGACCGGACCCCATGGCTGTTGCCTCCATTCTGATAATCAATTGCGCGGGTTATCTCCCCAAGCAAGCACTAAAGTGGATATCATGCTAAGCTTTTCAAAATAGTACGCAATTTTACTACGCTCGACCAGGCTTTAACTTTAATCAAGGAGAACAGGATGCAACGTATTATTGGAGTAGCTGCACTGATAGCCGGAGCCATTTTACTGTACTTTGCCTATACCGAGTACAACTCCACCGCCTCACAAATCACCGAAGTCATTACCGGCAACCCAACCGATAACACAGTATTGTATTTAGTTGCAGGTACTGTAGCCGCCGTTATTGGCCTTGGGTTGTTACTTAGAAAAGGCCGTTAACGGCCTCCATTATGAACAGGGCCATCACCCGGATGGCCCTGTCTATCAAAGCCCGGCGTTAAGACGCATCGCTCCAGCTATCGCGTAAGCCGACAGTACGGTTAAACACCAACTGCTGGGGGGTTGAATCTTGACTATCTGCGCAGTAATAACCTTCCCGCTCAAACTGATACGCTTGCCCGGCAACAGCTTGCTGCAAAGACGGCTCCACCAGCCCTTGCTTGATTAACAAAGACTCTGGATTTACGGACAGAAGGAAATCATCTTCGGCCGCCGGGTTTGGCACGCTAAAAAGGCGATCGTACACCCGAAACTCAGCAGGTTTGGCCTGGCTGGCTTCGACCCAGTGAATCACTCCCCGTACCTTACGGCCATCGGCAGGATTCTCTCCCAAAGTTTCCGGCAAATAACTACACAGCAGTTCGATTACCTTGCCATCAGCATCTTTCACCACCTCATCAGCCTGAATCACATAGGCATTGCGAAGCCGCACACAACCACCAGTGACCAATCGCTTGTATTTTTTGTTGGCTTCTTCGCGGAAATCAGCCTGATCAATATACACCACTTTGCCAAAGGGCAACTGACGCTGTCCCAAACTATCATCATTTGGATGATTGGGCACATCCAGCCACTGCAGCTCGTTATCCGGGTAATTGGTGATGGTCACTTTCAGTGGCTCCAACACCGCCATGGCGCGCGGTGCCCGCGCATTTAAATCATCGCGGATGCAGGACTCAAGTGCGCTGATCTCTATAATGTTGTCTTGTTTGGTCACACCAATGCGCTTGGCAAATTCCCGAATCGACTCTGGTGTGTAACCACGACGGCGCAAACCAGCAATAGTTGGCATCCGTGGATCATCCCAGCCCTGCACCACCTGTTTTTCTACCAGTGTTTGCAGCTTGCGCTTGCTCATCACGGTGTATTCCAGATTTAAACGGGAAAACTCAATCTGCTGTGGGTGACAGTCAATACTGATGTTGTCCAGGATCCAGTCGTACAAACGGCGGTTGTCCTGAAACTCCAGGGTACACAGCGAGTGAGTAATGCCTTCCAGTGCGTCGGAAATACAATGGGTGAAGTCGTACATCGGATAGATGCACCATTTATCCCCGGTCTGGTGGTGATGGGCAAACTTCACCCGGTAAATCACCGGATCACGCATGCAGATAAAAGGCGAGCTCATATCAATCTTAGCCCGCAGTGAGCACTCGCCCTCTTTGAAGCCACCAGCCCGCATTTTCTCAAACAAGGCCAGGTTTTCTTCCGGCGAGGTATCGCGGGTTGGACTGTGCTTGCCGGGCCTGGTCAGGCTACCGCGGTATTCACGCATATCCTCTGCATTGAGAAAGCAGACATACGCCAGGCCTTTTTGAATCAGCTCGACTGCATAACCATACAACTGTTCAAAGTAATCCGATGAATAATGGACAGGTGATTGCCACTCAAATCCCAACCACCGCACATCCTGCTGAATGGAGTGAACAAAATCGATGTTTTCTTTTTCCGGGTTGGTATCATCAAATCGCAGATTGCAACTGCCCTGATAATCCTCAGCAATGCCAAAGTTCAGGCAAATGGATTTGGCATGGCCTATGTGTAAAAAGCCGTTTGGCTCAGGCGGAAAACGGGTATGCACCGAGCTGTGCTTGCCACTGGCTAAGTCTTTATCAATAATTTGACGAATAAAATTGCTGGGGCGATGATCTACGTCCGCCATAGTTTTACACTTCCTCTGAAAATATACTGCATCGGCAGCCACTGATTGCAGGCATTATAACACCAGCTTTGCGGCTGGCTATTCTCCAGAATAAAATAACCGATATTAAAGAACAGTGGTTACAACAAGGACAAAGCTGCCCTAAAGAATGCGCAGCTCATAACCGCATTGGATGCTTGACGAAGACAGGCTCAAAAAACCCGGCTACAGAAGCTAAAGCTTGCGAGCAGCCAACCGATACACTATGGTATAGGCAGGAGTGTAAGGACAGTATTTTCACTCAAATAATGGATGATGCAGTGATATTCCACTATGTAAGCCCGCGTTTTAAAGTTGTCTTATCATCACTTGGCCTGTTTTTATTAATTACAACAGGAACTAAGGTATTCGCCGCATCACCGTCTGTTGAGCAAGCTCCCAACCTGATGCCCATCTCTGAGCAAGTCGCTGCTTTGGTGCTTGGCATTATTCGTTACAGTCGCTGGCCAGAATCTCCGCAGCAAGTGGATATTTGTGTGGTTGGGGATGTAAAACACGCTGATATCTTACTGCATGCTACGCATTATATTGGCGATGTCCCTGTAGTCAGTAAAACCGTCTCGATGGAGCAAGTACTGGCACAAACCACAAGATGCCACCTGTATTATTTAGGTGCTTTGGCAAGCGGGTTTTACAGTGACTTGTATGCTGCGGTAGGCGATTCAGCAGTAATCACCATCGAGGAAGAAAACGAGCAGTGCAGCATTGGCGGGATGTTTTGCTTTACGATCAGCGATGACAAAGCCACCTTTAAAATCAACCTTGATGCCGTATCCCGCAGTACCGTCAGGATCCACCCGAGTGTGCTGCGTTTAGGACAGCACAGGAGTGGCTTATGAAGATTGTGCGTCGAAATAAAACAGCGCCATTGCCATCGCTACAGCGCATTTACATTAAGAATACCCTGCTGGTCATGCTGATCAGCATTCTGTCGCTGGCGATCATATTTAGTAGCATCGGCATTAAGAAACTTACTGCTTTCGCGCAAATGAATTTACAGCTGGTAGCGCGTTCAACGGCTGTCACCATAGAAGCCGCCGTTTTCTTTGATGACCAGGAAGTCGTTGCCGAGCAACTGGCTCACTTACTAAGCGATGCAGATGTTGCCAAAGCGCAAATAACCTTACCTGACGGTAGCGACTACATCAGTTGGCAGCTGCAGCCTTCTGCAGCGCCTGACAGCCTGTTTGCAAAGCTCGTTAACTGGCTGCTGCAGCCTGAAAGTACAGCAATCATGATGCAGCAGGAGCCAATTGCGTTCATTACCCTGTGGCCCGAGGGCGAACGGATCAGGCTGTTTTTATCACAAGGCTTTATCAGCTTACTGATAAGCCTTGGCTTCACCTTAGTCTTACTGTTATGGAGTACCCAACATTTGCACACTTTGATGAGCAGACCGCTGTTAGAGCTGGCAAAAGTAACCTCCAAAGTAAGAACAAAACGCGACTTCAGCCAACGGGTTTCGCGCAGTGAAATTGCGGAAATTGATCAGCTTCGGATTGACTTTAACGCTTTACTGGACGAACTTAATCAATGGCAAATGACTGTAGAAGCAGCACACAGCGAACTGCAACAGCATGCGTACCAGGACCCGCTGACCGGGATCCGTAATCGCAGCTTCTTTGAAAGTGCTCTTCAGCGCGCCATAGAACGGGCAAGTCGCCAATCTGGCGAGCTCTCTATTTTGTATATTGATGGCGATGGTTTTAAAGCAGTAAATGATACTTATGGTCATGCTGCCGGCGATGAAGTGTTGAAAACCCTGGCAAACCGTATTCAACAGCACTTACGGAACACCGATTTAATAGCGCGGCTGGGCGGTGATGAGTTTTGTGTTTTGATTGATGCCGCGGAATCGCCAGAGCATATTGAGCTTCTTTGTGAAAAAATTATTGCGCAAGTCAGTCAACCTATCCAGTTGCCAGAACACGGCACCGTTCAGGTTTCTATCAGCATAGGGGTCGCTCGTTTTCCCATGCATGGTCAGGATGCAGAAACGCTTATGCATACAGCCGACACTGCCATGTACCAGGTCAAACGCAATGGCCGAAATGGCTACAACTTACCGCAGCCATAACCTGCCCACACGAACTTTACAGGAGTATGTTCATGAAAAAACTACATTCTTTTTATCTGCTTGCAATGGTGATTCTGCTGCTGGCTGGCTGTCAGACTTCCAAAGGGTTGAGCAGTCAGCAAGTGCGGGTTTTAGTGCAGGAAGGGTTCGAACCCTTTGGTGATGAGTGGGTCCTGAACCTATCGGTACTCTTGCTGTTCGGCTTTGATCAAGACCAACTCTCAGCAGAGAGCACAACGGAGATCCATCGTTTAAGTAAAACCTTGCAACAGATAGGTATTAAAAACCTGCGAATTGAAGGGCATGCCGATGCAATGGGTGACGAAGAATACAATCTGCAGCTGTCGCAACGTCGGGCTGACCGGGTCGCCGAAGTCTTTGTGCGAGCGGGTACCCCTGAGCAGTTGCTCAGTACCAAGGGGATGGGAACCGCTTTCCCTGTTGCATCCAACCAGACGGCGGAGGGGCGCGAACAAAACCGGCGTGTTTCAATTATTGTCGGGCCCGCTTTTTAGAAAAACATACTAGCCTGGCAGAACCTGCAAGTTGGCAGAGCACTTTGCTTATCTTTTTCTCTGTTCATGACAAATAAAAAACCCGCTGAAGTCAGCGGGTTTTGATGCGAAGCAGAAATAAGCTTACCAGCCAGTCAGCTCGCGCAGTGCTTTACCGATATCGGCCAAAGAACGGACGGTTTTCACACCAGCGTCTTCCAGCGCACGGAACTTGTCATCCGCAGTACCTTTACCACCAGAAATGATGGCGCCAGCATGGCCCATACGCTTACCCGGAGGAGCCGTTACACCAGCAATGTAAGATACCACAGGCTTAGTTACATGCTCTTTGATGTAAGCAGCGGCTTCTTCTTCAGCCGTACCGCCGATTTCACCGATCATCACGATGGCTTCGGTTTTCGGATCATCCTGAAACAACTTCAGAATATCAATGAAGTTAGAGCCTGGGATTGGGTCGCCACCAATACCCACACAGGTAGACTGGCCAAAACCTTCGTCAGTGGTTTGCTTAACCGCTTCATAGGTCAGAGTACCAGAGCGGGATACAATGCCCACTTTACCAGCTTTGTGGATATGGCCAGGCATGATGCCGATTTTGCACTCGTCCGGCGTGATCACGCCTGGGCAGTTTGGACCAATCATCCGCACGCCTTTACGGTCGATGTACTCTTTGGCAAACAGCATGTCGATGGTTGGGATCCCTTCAGTGATACAAACGATCAGCTCAATACCGGCATCGGCCGCTTCAATGATGGCATCTTTACAAAATGGTGCAGGTACGTAGATCACAGTCGCAGTTGCGCCGGTAGCTTCCACCGCATCGCGCACTGTGTTAAATACCGGCAGGCCCAGGTGAGTAGAACCACCTTTACCAGGACTTACACCACCAACCATCTGAGTACCGTACTCGATAGCTTGTGTGGAGTGGAAAGTCCCCTGGCTGCCAGTAAAACCCTGACAGATCACCTTGGTGTCTTTATTAATCAGAATGCTCATTAGTTGCCTCCAGCAGCTTTAACCACCGCCAGAGCGGCTTCGCTCAGCGAGTTGGCTGCAATGATGTTCAGTCCGCTCTCTTGCAGTTTTTTCGCGCCCAGTTCAGCATTGTTGCCTTCTAAACGCACCACTACAGGGACATTCACACCCACTTCTTCCACAGCACCAATGATGCCTTCAGCGATCATGTCACAGCGTACAATGCCACCAAAGATATTGACGAAAACAGCTTTCACTGCAGAGTCAGACAAAATGATTTTAAAGGCTTCGGAAACACGCTCTTTGGTCGCACCACCACCAACGTCCAGGAAGTTGGCTGGCTTACCACCGCTTAGCTTGACGATGTCCATGGTACCCATCGCAAGACCTGCACCATTCACCATACAGCCAATGTTACCTTCCAGCGCTACGTAGTTCAGTTCCCACTGGGCGGCACGGGCTTCACGCTCATCTTCTTGTGATGGATCGTGGAAATCACGCAGTTTAGGCTGACGGTACAGTGCATTGCTGTCTACCACCAGCTTCGCATCCAGACAGTGCAGGTTGCCGTTGGAGGTAATCACCAATGGGTTGACTTCGATCAGGGCGATGTCCAGATCGACAAACATCTGCGCCAGGCCCAGGTAGATTTTGGTGAACTGCTTGATTTGCTCAGGTGTCAGGCCCAGCTTAAAGCCAATTTCACGCGCCTGGAACGGCTGAGCGCCTACCAAAGGATCAACCGCTACTTTGATGATTTTCTCTGGCGTTTCTTCCGCCACTTTCTCGATATCCACACCACCTTCAGTCGATGCCATAAAGACAATACGACGGCTGGCACGGTCAACCACGGCACCCAGATACAGCTCTTTTTCGATATCGGTGCAGGACTCAACCAGGATTTTGCTGACCGGCTGGCCTTTCTCATCAGTTTGGTAGGTCACCAGGTTCTTGCCCAGCCAATGCTGCGCAAAATTACGAATTTCTTCTTTGGAAGAAACCAGTTTCACACCACCCGCTTTACCGCGGCCACCAGCGTGAACCTGTGCTTTAACGACCCAGCGATTGCCACCAATACGGTCTGCAGCTTCAGCAGCGGCTTGAGGAGTTTCCTCCGCAAAGCCTTCAGAGACTGGTAATCCGTACTCGCGGAACAGCTGTTTTGCCTGATACTCGTGCAAATTCATGGCTATTTTCCGTTATTTAAAAATGAAAGCTGGCCTACTGGCACAGCCTGACCTACAGATCGGCGCATAGTATAGCGCTTCACTGCCTGATTCGAAATGCTACAGACGTCTAACTGCGGCATTATTTCGCAACTTTTTGGCATAATCAGCCAGATCTGAAACAGCGACAACCAAACAGAAATGGCTTTTAGCAAGACAAAACGAGCAGTCACCATGGACTGCTCGTAACACGGCAAGGTCAGCAACCTTGCCGGGACCAACCACTCTGCGATTAGATATCCAGCAGAATGCGGGTTGGATCTTCCAGCAACTCTTTGATGGTTACCAGGAAACCGACCGACTCTTTGCCATCAATAATACGGTGATCGTACGACAATGCCAGATACATCATTGGCAGGATTTCAATCTTGCCGTCTACCACCATGGCGCGATCCTGGATCTTATGCATTCCAAGGATAGCAGACTGTGGTGGGTTGATGATTGGCGTCGACATCAGGGAGCCAAAAACACCACCGTTGGTGATGGTGAAATTACCACCTTGCAAATCGTCCATCGACAATTTGCCATCGCGGCCTTTGATGGCCAGATCTTTAATGGCTTTTTCAATTTCCGCCAGATTCATCTTGTCGCAGTCACGCAGTACCGGCGTCACCAAACCACGCGGTGTGGAGACCGCAATGCTGATGTCAAAGTAGTTGTGATAGACAATATCGTCACCATCAATGCAGGCATTGACTTCAGGGAAGCGCTTCAGAGCTTCAGTCACTGCTTTAACATAGAAGGACATAAAGCCTAAACGAATGCCGTGACGCTTTTCAAACACATCCTGGTACTGCTTACGCAGATCCATAATCGGCTTCATGTTCACTTCGTTGAAAGTAGTCAACATGGCAGTCGAGTTTTTCGCTTCCAGCAAACGGTTGGCAATGGTTTTACGCAGCCGCGTCATCGGTACCCGTTTTTGCGTACGATCGCCTGTTACAGCAGTTGGCGCTGCTGCTGCAGGTTTTGCTGCTTCTTTGCTGCCGGCAGAGGCCAGGTGCTTCTCTACATCTTCTTTGGTAATGCGGCCATTTTTGCCACTGCCTTTGATTTTGCTGGCATCCAGGCCTTTTTCCGCAATCAGACGACGCACAGACGGGCTCAGCGCATCATCACTGCTGTCATCGGCATCTGCTTTGCTGTCGGCTTTGTCGTCCGCTTTTGCTTCCGCTTTGCTGTCGCTCTTGGCAGGTGCAGCACCGGCTTCCAGCTTACCAATCACTTGTTCGGCCTGTACGGTCGCACCGGTATCTTCCAGAATGTCGCCCATCACGCCATCGGCCTGAGCCACCACTTCCAGTACCACTTTGTCGGTTTCAATATCGACCAGCACCTGGTCGCGGGTCACAGCTTCACCTGGCTTAACATGCCAGGTTGCGATGGTTGCATCAGCAACGGATTCAGGAAGTACAGGTACTTGAATGTCCACTTGTTCACCTTTTGCGGATTGTTCAGATTGAGAGGGTTCTGCAGCATCGTCATTTGGGCTGGATGCAGCAGAGGATTTGGTATTGCCAGCAGCTTTGCTACCAGCACTCAGGGTTGCAAGCACTTGCTCGGCGGTTACCGTGTCGCCTTCCTGATGCTTAATGGAATCGATCACGCCATCATCCGGCGCAGCCACTTCCAGCACCACTTTATCGGTTTCGATATCCACCACGATTTGATCACGGCTCACGGAATCGCCCTCTGCCACATGCCACTTGGCAACAGTGGCATCAGCAACAGACTCCGGCAATACAGGTACTTTAATATCTGTCATTGTTTTTCCTCGTGATTCAGTGTCAATGCGTCGTTAATCAGCGCCTGCTGCTGCTTGTTATGCACCGACAAATAGCCAACAGCTGGCGACGAAGAAGCTTCACGGCCGGCATAAGTCAGATAGCCAGCTTTGCCAATGGCTGCACGGAAATGATGCTGGCTGCAGTACCAGGCGCCCTGGTTTTGCGGCTCTTCCTGACACCAGACATAATCGGTGACATGGCTGTACTGCGACAGGATTTGTTCCATTTCTTCATGTGGGAATGGATACAACTGTTCCACCCGGACAATGGCAATATCGGTAATTTCGCGCTTACGACGTTCTTCCAGCAGCTCGAAATACACCTTACCACTGCAGAATACCACCCGCTTCACATCGGCTGGTTTGATGTCATCAATCTCACCAATCACATTCAGGTAGCGGCCAGATGCCAGCTCTTCAAGTGTAGAAGTAGCTAGCGGATGCCGCAGTAAGGATTTAGGTGACATCACAATCAGTGGACGACGCATAGGCCGAACCTGCTGGCGGCGCAACATATTAAAGACCTGCGCCGGTGTAGTCGGGATACAAATTTGCATGTTGTGATCAGCACACAACTGCAGGAAACGCTCCAGACGCGCTGAAGAGTGTTCCGGGCCCTGCCCTTCATAACCATGTGGCAACAACAGGGTTAAGCCACAAAGCCGGCCCCATTTTTGCTCACCAGAACTGAGGAACTGATCAATCACCACCTGGGCACCGTTGGCAAAGTCACCAAACTGACCTTCCCAGATCACCAAAGCCCGCGGCTCAGCGGTGGCGTAGCCATACTCAAACGCCAAGACGGCCTCTTCCGATAAGGCAGAATCGTACACCTGGAACGGGCCTTGCTCGTCAGAAATATGCTCCAGCGGCACATAGGTGCTGCCATCGGTCTGATTGTGCAATACCGCATGGCGATGGAAGAAGGTGCCACGGCCAGAGTCCTGGCCTACAATACGAATGCGGCTGCCTTCATTCACCACAGAGGCATAGGCCAGAATTTCAGCAAAGCCCCAGTCGATCTTCTTCTCGCCCTGCAGCATCTTAGCACGATCTTCATAGACCCGGCCCACCTGACGCTGCAGCGCATGGCTGGCAGGTACATCAATGGCTTTCTCGCCTAAAGCAACCAGAGCTTCGACGCTCATACTGGCATCGTAATCAGAATCCCAATCATGATTCAGGAAAGGAGTCCAATCCACCGAGCTGGTGTGATCCATCTGACGCCACTCATCCACCACGCAGTCGCCTTTATCCAGCGCATCACGGTAATTGGCCATCATGGCTTTGACATCATCGTCGCTGAGCAAGCCTTGCTTGGTTAGTTTTTCAGCATAAAGCTCACGCGGCGTTGGGTGCTTCTTAATCTTTTGGTACATCAGCGGCTGGGTTGCGTTCGGCTCATCCGCTTCGTTGTGACCATTACGGCGGTAACAGACCAGGTCAATCACCACGTCACGCTTAAAGGTATTGCGGTAATCCACCGCCAATTGTGCCACCAGCACCACGGCTTCCGGATCATCGCCGTTCACGTGGAAAATCGGTGCCTGTACCATCTTGGCAATATCGGTACAGTATTCGGTAGAGCGGGTATCTTCGCGCTTTGAGGTAGTAAAACCAACCTGGTTATTAATCACAATGCGAACGGTACCGCCCACTTTAAAGGCACGGGTTTGTGAAATATTGAAGGTTTCTGCCACCACACCCTGACCGGCAAAGGCTGAGTCACCATGGATGGTAATTGGCAAGGCCAAAGAGCCGTCGCTGCAACCACGACGGTCCAAGCGGGCACGAACGGAGCCCATCACCACAGGGTTCACAATCTCCAGATGCGACGGGTTAAAGGCCAATGCCAAATGCACATTACCACCTTTGGTGGCAAAATCGGATGAGAAGCCCATATGGTACTTCACATCGCCGGCACCCACTACGGTGTACTTGCCGGCAAACTCATCGAACAAATCCGACGGGTTTTTGCCCAAGACATTGATCAGAGTATTCAGACGGCCACGGTGCGCCATACCAATCACACAATCTTTCGCGCCCTGCTCACCAGCACGATGGATCATGGTTTTCAGCATCGGGATCATGGCATCGCCACCCTCCAGACCAAACCGCTTGGCTCCCGGGAACTTAGAACCCAGGTATTTTTCCAGGCCATCGGCAGCAATCAGATCTTTTAAAATCCGGCTTTTGCTGTCTTTATCGAAATCAGGGGTGGAATGAATACTTTCCAGGCGCTGTTGGATCCAGCGTTTTTCATCAGTAGACACGATGTGCATGTACTCGGCACCAATGGAGCCGCAGTAGGTTTTCTCCAGGGCCTTGTGCAAATCGCCCAATTTCATCGTTTCCGGGCCGCCGGCGAATGATCCAACATGGAACTCAGTATCGTAATCAGCTTCAGACAGTTCGTGATGCGACAACTCGAGATCGCGAACCCGTGGCTGCTTCCATAGATCCAAAGGATCCAACCGGGCATGCTGATGCCCACGGAAACGATAGGAATTGATCAATTGCAATACTTTAACCTGACGCAAATCGGCCGATTGACTGCCCGGCACCGTGACCACTTCACGATGTTTATTGCGTGCAAGCTCAGCAAACTGCTGTCGGATATCCGAGTGCCGCACTTCCAGATCAACACCATCAAGCTTTGGCAACTGAGCGAAAAACTCACGCCACTCGTCCCCTACACTGGTAGGTTCCGCCAAGTAGGATTCATAGAGCTCATCCACATAGGCCATGTTGCCACCGCCCAGATGAGACGACTCTAACCACGCCTTCATCACACCTTCGTGCATTTAGTTTCCCTTATTTCTGCGCACCTGGAAAAACCGCAAAAAAATAACAGTATAGTCTAAGTTACTGTTATTTTTATGCTTGCATCAGTTACTTGCTCAAAAGGGGCGCTTTACAGCGCCCGGCTCAACAACATGGATTTAATCTGACCAATAGCCTTGGTCGGATTCAGCCCCTTAGGACAAACATTGACACAATTCATAATACCATGGCAACGGAATACGCTGAAAGCATCATCCAGGTCGTTCAAACGCTGTTCGGTCGCGGTATCACGGCTGTCCGCCAGGAAGCGGTAGGCATGCAACAAGCCCGCCGGGCCAATGAACTTATCCGGGTTCCACCAAAATGATGGGCACGAGGTCGAACAACACGCACACAAGATACACTCGTACAAACCATCCAGCTTAGCGCGCTCTTCCGGCGACTGCAAAAATTCACCGGCAGGTGGCAGCTTGCTGTCGTTAATCAGATAAGGCTTCACTTTCTCGTACTGGGTATAGAACTGGCTCATATCCACCACCAGATCGCGCACCACCGGCAAGCCGGGTAAAGGACGGATGACTATCTTGCCGCCTTTTAAACCAACCGCAGACAAAGGCGTAATACAAGCCAGACCATTTTTACCATTCATGTTCAAACCGTCGGAGCCACAAACCCCTTCACGGCACGAGCGACGGAACGACAAAGTTGGGTCCTGCTCTTTTAGCTTTAACAGCGCATCCAGCACCATCATGTCCCGGCCTTCCGGGTTGTCCAGCGTGTAATCCTGCATGCGCGGCGCATTGTCGACATCAGGGTTGTAACGATAGACGGAGAATACTAACTTCTTCATCGCATTGCCCTCTTAGTAAGTACGCGCTTTGGGTGGGAAAGCTTCACGGAACTTCGGCTCCAGATTGACTTGCCGCTTAAACATCGACTCAGTCTCCGGGCTGTACACACTGTGACACAACCAGTTTTCATCGTCGCGATCCGGGAAGTCAAAGCGCGCATGAGCACCACGGCTCTCGGTACGGAAGTTTGCTGCAACAGCGGTAGAGTATGCCGTTTCCATCAGGTTATCCAGCTCCAGACATTCAATACGCTGAGTATTGAAGTCCGAGCTCTTATCATCCAAACGGGCGAACTTTAAGCGCTCACGGATGGTTTTCAGCTCTTGCAAACCTTCTGCCATAGCTTCGCCTTCACGGAATACCGAGAAGTTCAGCTGCATGCAGTTCTGCAGGTCTTTCTTAATTTGCACCGGGTCTTCACCCTGGCCTGGCTTGCTGTCTTCCCAGCGACGGGTCCGTGCCAGGGCAGCATCCAAATCCGACTCGGAAGCGGCACGACCTTCAGAGGTAGCAGCCAGTGCTTCACCCAGGTGCAGACCAGTCGCACGGCCAAACACCACCAGATCCAGCAGCGAGTTGCCGCCGAGACGGTTGGCGCCATGTACCGAGACACAAGCAATTTCACCACAGGCAAACAAGCCCGGCACAATGGCGTCATGACCATCAGCCGTTGGCTTAATAACCTGGCCATTCACGTTGGTTGGAATACCACCCATCATGTAGTGGCAGGTTGGGATCACCGGGATCGGTTCTTTCACCGGATCAACGTGGGCAAAAGTCCGCGACAGCTCACAAATACCAGGCAGGCGGCTTTCCAGCACCTCTTCGCCTAAGTGATCCAGCTTCAGTTTAATGTGCACGCCCCAAGGGCCATCGCAACCGCGACCTTCACGAATTTCAGTCATCATCGAGCGGGCAACCACATCACGGCCTGCCAGATCTTTAGCATTCGGCGCGTAACGCTCCATAAAGCGCTCACCATCTTTATTCAGCAGGTAACCACCTTCACCACGACACCCTTCAGTGACTAGCGTACCAGCACCGGCAATACCGGTTGGGTGGAACTGCCACATTTCCATATCCTGCAGTGGCACACCAGCACGCAGTGCCATCCCTACGCCATCACCAGTATTGATGTGCGCATTGGTGGTCGATGCATAAATACGGCCGGCACCACCGGTCGCCAGCACAGTAGCACGGGCTTTAAAGTAAACGATTTCGCCGGTTTCGATATCAATGGCGGTACAACCCACCACAGCACCATCCTGATTTTTCACCAGGTCCAGCGCATACCACTCACTGAACACCTGAGTGCGGTTTTTGACGTTTTGCTGGTACAGCAAATGCAACAAGGCATGGCCGGTGCGGTCAGCTGCTGCAGCAGTACGAGCGGCCTGCTCGCCACCGAAGTTCTTCGACTGGCCGCCAAAAGGACGCTGATAGACCCGGCCGTTTTCAAAACGGGAGAATGGCAGGCCCATGTTCTCTAATTCGGTAATGGCCTCAGGGCCAGTTTTACACATATACTCGATCGCGTCCTGATCACCGATGTAATCGGAGCCTTTGACGGTATCGAACATGTGCCATTCCCAGTTATCCGGGTGGGAGTTGCCTAACGCAACGGTAATACCACCCTGGGCAGATACTGTGTGCGAGCGGGTTGGAAAAACTTTCGATAGCAAGGCACAGGTTAAACCGGACTGGGTAATCTGTAAGGCGGCACGCATACCAGCACCACCAGCGCCAATGACAATGGCATCAAACTCACGAACTGGAATACTCATTACTCTGCTCCCACAACTTTAAGGCCCCACAACACAAAGAGACCGACAGCAACATAGCTAAATGCCATTACACTCACGATAAACTGCACCAGAGCACGCAACTGAGCATTTTTGATGTAGTCAGTGACCACCTGCCACAAGCCGATGCGGGCATGAATGGCAACTGAGATCAGCGCAAGAAGCGTAAAGACTTTCATCCAAAGCTGAGCAAACAGGTTGTTCCACACTTCGTAGGTAACTTCTGGCGTGACCAAAAAGAAACCCAGAATAAAAAGGACGTACAAACCGAGCACAGTCGCGGTCGCACGAATAGACACATAATCCTGCACGCCATCACGTTTCAGGGATGCTTGATTCAGAACCATAACCAACCTCCGGCCAGAACAGCTAATACAATCCACAGGCCAATGGCCACACGCGCACTGGTGTTGCCAGAAGACAACTCTTCCCAGTAGCCTAAATCCATTACCATATGACGAATACCACCAATCAGGTGATACAGCAGCACCGTGATGGTGCCCCAGGCCAGGAATTTAGCGAAGTGAGAGGTCAACACAGATTTCACCAGCTCAAAGCCTTCCGCAGAAGACAACGAGACGGCCCAGGCCCATACAACCAGAATCAGGGCAATAAACATTGCCACGCCGGTGATACGATGCAGGATAGAGGCTTTGCCAGAGGCAGGAAGTGAAATTGTGGTCAGGTCGAGGTTTACAGGTCTTTGCTTTTTCACAGTTTCTTGTCCATCGACGCCCGTACACGAGCTTTAGTTGTGATTATTGAAGAACTGAATAATCAGTCATCACCCTCAGCATATACTGCAGGAAACCCAAGCTGGTTCAGCTGAAATTACTGAGGATGGTGAACTGTTTCAGCACCGGCAATAGTATATATTTCATGCCTGGTTATTACAATTTTTGTTTGGTTTAACAGGAAAAAATCCTGTGCCGGCACGGTGCCATAAACCGCTTGGCACTGCAATACGACCAGAGTCGTATACTTATTGCACAAAAACGCATTAAAATTGACTTTTGGGGTGGATTTGCAGTTAGAATAGCTGCAGCATCCCTCTTCTGATACTTAATCAATTAATAGGAGAAATCCAATGGCAGATAAGAAAGCCGTCGTGCAGATCGATGAGACATCGTTCGAGTTGCCTATCTATTCAGGTACGGCTGGCACCGACGTAATTGACGTTCGCGCCTTGGGTCAGCATGGGTACTTCACCTTTGATCCTGGTTTTATGTCGACCGGATCCTGTGAATCAAAAATTACCTATATTGACGGTGACAAAGGCGTGCTGCTGCATCGGGGTTACCCTATTGAACAATTGGCGGAACAATCCAATTATCTGGAATTGTGTTATCTGCTGCTGGAAGGTGAATTACCGAATCAAGCGCAGTACGACCAGTTCGAAAACACCATTACACGCCATACCATGGTGCACGAAAAAATCGCCTCGTTCTTCCAGGGCTTTCGGGTAGATGCCCACCCCATGGCTATGCTCTGTGGTGTGGTTGGTGCTTTGTCGTCTTTTTACCACTCAGACCTTGATATCAATGACCCAGAGCAGCGTAAACGCAGCGCTCACCGCTTGATTGCCAAGTTACCGACCATCTCGGCCATGGCCTACAAATACACCGTCGGTCAACCTTTTGTATATCCACGCAACGAACTGAGCTACGCCGAAAACTTCCTGCATATGATGTTCTCAGTGCCAGCAGAAGACTATAAAGTGAGCCCGGTACTGGCTAAAGCCATGGACCGCATCTTTATGTTGCACGCCGACCATGAACAAAATGCATCCACTTCCACAGTACGTCTGGCTGGTTCCTCAGGTGCCAACCCATACGCCTGTATCGCCGCGGGTGTTGCCTCGTTGTGGGGCCCGGCCCATGGTGGTGCCAACGAAGCCTGTCTGAAGATGCTGCAGGAGATCGGCTCGGTTGAGCGCATTCCTGAATTCGTCGCGCGCGCCAAAGACAAAAACGACGCCTTCCGTCTGATGGGCTTTGGTCACCGTGTGTACAAAAACTTTGACCCACGCGCCAAAGTGATGCGGGAAACCTGTCATGAAGTATTGAAAGAACTGAACATCAAGGATCCGCTGCTGGATGTGGCAATGGAGCTGGAACGCATCGCGCTGGAAGATCCGTACTTCATCGAGAAAAAGCTGTACCCGAACGTCGATTTCTACAGCGGTATTATCTTAAAAGCCATCGGCATTCCAACCAGCATGTTCACTGTCATCTTCGCTATGTCGCGCACTGTAGGCTGGATCTCACACTGGGATGAGATGCTAAGCGAGAAAGGCCATAAAATCGGCCGTCCTCGCCAGCTGTATACCGGCTACACCAGCCGTGATTTAAAAAGCATCAATCAGCGTTAAGCGCTTCGCTTACACTAGTTGCAAAGCGACCTTCGGGTCGCTTTTTACTTTCCACACGCATTATCATAGACTGTTGCCCTGTTAAGACAGCACACCGGAGTAGCTATGTCCTTTCATCTTGCCAGCACCCTTGAAACTACCACCACAGCCTTGCAGCATGTCCAGCAGCAACTGCCGGAGCTGGCGCAGCAAGGACATTGGCAGGAGCGCTACCGGCAACTGATGCAACTGGCAAAACAACTCCCATCCATCCCTGAAGAGCATCGCCCTGCCAGTGCGATAATTTCTGGCTGCGAAAGCCGGGCCTGGCTGCTGCACTATCACGATGGTGCCAGCGACAAACACTTCTTTATTTTTGAGTCGGATGCACGTATTGTTAAAGCTTTGCTTGCTGTTTTATTGTGCCAAATCAATGGCATGTCTACAGCTGAGCTCAAAGAAACCAAGTTGGAGCACTGCCTGCAACGCCTGCACCTGACACAACATCTTAGTCAGTCCAGAGCCAAGGGTCTGACAGCTGTTATTCAAAGGTTAAAAAAAATACAGTCAAGTTAAAGTTCAGCTTGCATTCAGCTTTTTTGCTATAATCTGCCGATGATAGATTCCATTCGGAGCATGCTGCATGTCCTCTCAACCCCCCTCACACTCTCAGCAACCTCTGCTGCAACCACTGCGCCAGCAGATTGCAGAACAATCCGCCCGCACCTTTAGCTGCCAGTTCGAAGGCCAGACCGTCTGGGTGAAACGAGCGGAATACCATGCATCCCCACGTTGGCGCTGGCTAGCGTCTTGCATCGCCCGAATCAGCAATAACCCACTCTACATTCCTACCCAGGCTCCGGCCGGAGTTGTCGCTATTCAAGAGGAAGCCAAACGGCTGCAACATCTCAGTGATTTAGGTGTCCCTGTGCCGAAATTAATCGCCGCCGAAGCAGATTGGATTGCACTGGCAGATGCCGGGCCCTCGTTAAAACAGTGGTTATTAAGCCCTGATTGCAGCGAGCAGGAAAAATCCACGATTTTACTGGCTGCAGCGAAAGCTCTGGCGGATTTGCATCAGGCAGGCCGTTGGCATGGCCGCCCTGCACTGCGCGATATGGCCTGGGATGGTGAGCGTATTTGCTTTTTAGATTTTGAAGAAGATCCGGCTAAAGTACTAACCAATGAGCAATGCCAAATTCGCGATGTGCTGGTTTTTATTCATGGTTTGTACCGTTATCTGCCAGCAGATAGCGGCTTAATTACTCAGGCCATTCTGTGCTACAAAACCCATGCACCACAGCATATCTGGCAGCAGAGCGTGCAGCTGGTTGATCGGATGTGGGTCCTGTATCGATTGGTGCATCTGCTATCGCCAATAGCAGGGAAAGATGTGCGCCAGGCTTATTTCATGCTTCGTTATCTGCGCAGCCCTGAGGCGCGTCGACGCAGCCGGCTTCGCTGGTTGCTGCTTACAACCTTAGGGCTATGCTTTACTCTGGCCAATCACATTGATTAGTTTTGTGATTCGTTCTGTGCCTTTTTCGCCAGCTTTTGCAGCAGTCGTGCCACCGCGGCCATACCAAAGCTGGCAGTTACCACAGTAGCAGCTCCAAAGCCACCGCTGCAATCCAACCGCATAGGGCCAGCCGTTGTTTGTTTTTGCTGACAGACGGTGCCATCAGGCTGTGGGTATTTCAGCTGCTCGGTCGAATACACGCAATCAATGCCATAGCGGCGCTTGGGGTTACGGCTGTATTGGTAATCCCGGCGCAAGGTATTGCGCACTTTGGCCAACAAGGGATCGTTGGTCGTTTGCGTCAAATCAGCCACCTGAATTTGCGTTGGATCAAGCTGGCCGCCAGCTCCACCGGTACAAATCACTGGGATTTTCTGCCGCTTACAATGCGCCAGCAACGCCACTTTAGCTGCCACCGAGTCGATGGCATCTACCACATAATCCATATCCGGAGTGATAAGCTCGAACAGATTGTCTTTACTGATAAAATCTGAGACCTCATTGACCAGACAACCAGGCCAGATAGCCCGCAGACGTTCCGCCATCACTGCAACTTTATCACGCCCTATGGTGTCACAGGTCGTATGCAATTGCCGGTTGGTATTGCTTACGCAAATGTCATCCAGGTCAATCAGAGTAATACGACCCACGCCAGAGCGTACCAGAGCTTCTGCGGCCCAACTCCCAACACCACCAATACCAATCACACAAACATGCGCCTGTTGAAAATGCGCCAGGGCCTTCACGCCGTACAGGCGCGCTATGCCTGCAAAACGCTGCTCATCCCGGATCTGTCTAGCTGTCGTTTCAGCCGGAAGCTTATTTGCCACCTGAATCACTCACTCTTGTTGTTGGTTGTTGGAAAGATGGCCAACTCAATTGCCAGGGAGTTAGCCAGGGTAACGTCTGCCGGGCAAAAGCATCTCCCTGTTGCGGTGTACAGAGTAACTCGATGCGTTGACCTTGCCAGTCGAAACAGAGCGCATAAGCATGCAGATAGCCCCGATCAGCCGGGCTGCCGCCATAGAGCTCATCACCAAGAATAGGACTGCCCAGGCTCTTCAGGGCCACCCGTATCTGGTGCGTCTTGCCAGTCCAGGGTTTCAGCAGAAAGAGCCGGCTACCAGTCGCGGCTGCTCCCTGACTGATAAAATAGGTCACAGCTGGCTGCTGCTGGCTGGCCAGTAGCTTCCAGGCACCTCGCCGGGCTTTCACCATATCGCCTTTCACCCAGCCTTGCTTGCGCTTTGGCTTACGATCGCTCAGTGCCAGATAGTACTTTTCCATCTGCTGTAGCCGGAATTTAGCGGCAAGCTCAGCAGCCGCCGAAGATGATTTAGCCAGCAACAAGATACCGGATGTCATTTTATCCAATCGATGCACCGGGTACAGTTTCAGACCAAGCTGCTGCTCAGCCTGCACCACCAGGCCCGCTCCCGACTCAGAATGAAAACTGATCCCGGCCGGCTTATGCAGCGCCAGCCAGTCCGGGTGGTCTTTTAACAAGGTTAGAATAATTCAATCTCTCTGCTGCTGAGCCAACGACTGGCAAAAAGCCCGTGCGGCCGCCAGATCATCGGGAGTATCCACACCATGGGGTGGATACTCCAGCGCCAGTGCCACATGGATTTTTTCACCATACCAAAGCACCCGTAACTGCTCCAGTGACTCAAGCTGCTCCAATACCGAAGCCGGCCAATTGATATAGCGGCGGATAAAGCCTGCACGGTATGCATAAATGCCAATATGCCGGCGATAATGCAATGCCAGTTGACTGCTAAACTGGGCGTCCCGGTCAAAAGGGATACAAGCCCGGCTAAAATACAACGCATAGCCTTGCTGATCACAGACCACTTTTACAGTATTCGGGTTTGCCAGCTCAGCCTGATCTTCAATAGCAACCGCCAAAGTTGCCATTTCAGCCAGTTGTTGGTTTACCAGGTTAGTCGCCACCTGATGAATGATCCGGGCAGGAATAAAAGGTTCATCCCCTTGCACATTGACCACCACAGCATCGTCAGCTAACGCAAGTTGTTGAACGACTTCGGCCAGCCGCTCAGTGCCAGAGCTATGGTCAGCTTGCGTCATGCAGACATCGCCACCAAAAGACTGCACCGCTGCAAAGACCCGCTGATCATCGGTAGCAACGACCACCCGGCTGGCCCCACTGGCCAGTGCCTGCCGATAGACACGCTCAATCATGCTCATGCCAGCGATGTCTGCCAAAGGCTTCCCTGGCAAACGGCTACTGGCATAGCGGGCAGGTATTACGACGATGAAGTCCATGCTTCCAGTTCCTCTGCGGTCAACTGACGGGCTTCTGTCTCCAGCATCACCGGCACCTGGTCGTGTACAGGAAATGCCAGCTTATCAAAGGTACAAATTAATTCCGCTTGCTTCGCACTGTATTTCAACTTTCCTTTACACAGCGGGCAAGCCAGAATTTCTGTTAAAGCAACGGGTAAGCTCATATCAGCTCCGTAATGCCGCCAACAGGGCGGACAGTTTCTGTACAACCTCAGGCTCAGGTACCGCTGCAACCTGCAACTGATACCAGCCAGCCCGGGCAAATGGGCGGCATTTTACCGCATCTTTTTCTGTCATGAGAAGCGGAACCGGCAGGGATGCCAATTCCGCCGCACTGTATGCATGATGGTCCGGGAAAAAAAAGCACTGCAACACCTGATAACCTGCGTCCCTGGCCGTCCGCTCAAAACGGCGCGGGTTGCCAATCGCAGCCAATAAATGCACCGCATCGGCGGTCAGTGGTTGTTGATCCAATAACGCTGTAGCAGCAGTCACCTGCAACTGCATCTGGCCCGTTGCCAGGGCATGCGATCCGCTATTGGCAATCACCAAATCGACCCCCTGCAACCTGCTAACCGGCTCACGCAATGGACCGGCTGGTAACAGCAACTGGTTACCAAGCCCTCGCTGGCCGTCGATCAAAACGATTTCAACAGCGCGCTGCATGCGGTAATGCTGCAAGCCATCATCACTGATAATAATATCGCAGTCCTGCTGCTCCAGCAGAAAGTGACCGGCAGCGACACGATCCGGACAAACCACCACCGGGCAACCTGAGCGTTGCGCCAACAGCAGCGGTTCGTCACCCACCTCGTTGGCATTCGCATCTGGTGTCACTTGTGTTGGGTATCGGATCTTTGCGCCATAGCCGCGGCTGATAATGCCTGGTTTATACCCTTGTTGCTGCAACCAGTGGCACAGCCACAGGGTAAAAGGGGTTTTACCAGTCCCCCCGACACTGATGTTGCCCACCACAATCACAGGAACAGGCAAGGCCTCACTGGCAAGCCAGCCTTGTCGGTAAGCAAAGCGCCTTAACGCCGTCACACCAGCAAAGAGCCAGCTTAGCGGCCACAGCAGCCAACACCACCAGGCAGACCGATACCAGCCGCGCTCCAGCCAGCTCATGCCGGTTTGGAACCAAATTGCATCTTGTACAGCTGGGCATAGGCTCCATCCTTGGCCAGCAGACTGGCGTGATTGCCCCGCTCAATAATTTGGCCTTGATCCATCACCAGAATTTGATCGGCATTTTCAATGGTGGATAAGCGGTGCGCAATCACAATGTTGGTACGCCCTTTGAGCAGCTCATCCAGTGCCGCCTGAATTTTTCGTTCCGACTCAGTATCGAGCGCCGAGGTAGCCTCATCCAGGATTAAGATGGGCGCCTGACGCAGCAAAGCACGGGCAATCGCTATTCGCTGACGTTGGCCACCACTGAGTGAAACACCATTTTCCCCAATGATGGTATTAAGCCCATCTTTCATCTGGCTGGAAAACTCCAGCACATGCGCTTTTTCTGCCACATCCAATAGCCGCTCTTCACTGACCGGCTGCTCCAGACCATACATAATGTTGTTGGCAATGCTGTCGTTAAACAAAGTCACGTGCTGAGAAACAATGGCCATTTGTTCACGCAGCGAACTTAAAGTGCAACTTTTAACGGAGATATCATCCAGCAGGATGCGGCCTTTCTCGATTTCATAAAAACGCGGCAGCAAACTGGAAATGGTGGTTTTACCACTACCGGAGCGTCCAACCAGGGCTACGGTCTGGCCTGGCATGACTTCAAAGGTAATATCTTTCAGCACTTGCTTTTCTTCATGCCCCGGGTAACTGAAATCAACATGATCAAAGCGGATATGCCCGGATATTCTTCCCAGCTCTCGACTGCCGGTGTCCTGCTCGGGTATTTGATCCAGGATCCGGAACACGCTATTGGCCGCTGCCAGACCACGCTGGAAATCACCATTGACCGTGGTCAATTGTTTCAAAGGCCTTAGTAACATCACCATGGCCGATACAATCAGCGTAAACTTACCGGCGGTCAAGCTTTCCAGCATCGCCGGCTGACTGGCCAGAAAAAGAACAAATGCCAGTGCAAAAGAGGCAATCAATTGCACCACCCCGGTGCTCATGGCTTTGGCCGACTCCAGCTTCACATCCTGCTGACGGGTTACATTATTAACCCTGGAAAAGCGTTCTTTCTCAATGGCCTGGCCACCGAAAGATAAAATAACTTTATGGCCATTCAACATCTGTTCCGAGCAGGTCGTCACCTGGCCCATCGCTGTTTGAATACGATTGCTGATTTTACGGAATCGTTTGGATACAAAGCCCACGATAATCGCAATGATAGGCGCTATTAACAGGAAAATCAGCGACAACTGCCAGCTATGCCAAAACATCAGGCCAATTAAGCCAAACACAAAGGCCCCTTCCCGGATCAGCACAATAAGCGCCTTGGAAGTCGCCTGTTTCAGTTGCTCGGTATCGTAAGTAATTTTGGAAATCATATCGCCGGTAGAGTGTTTATCATGGAACGACACCGGCAAGCGCATCAGATGCTCAAACAGTTGCTGCCGCATATCTTTGACAATATTGGCTCCAACCCAGCTCAGGCAGTAGGTGGCAATAAAATGCGACGCACCACGAAATAAAAACATCACGATTATAAACAGCGGAGCATATTTCAGAAAATCAGCATCTTTCCCTTCAATGCCATCATCAATAAAAGGCTGCAGCATGGAAATAAAGCCAACATCCACCAGGGCGTAACCCACCATCCCGAGCATAGCCAGGACAAAGCCAATACGATACGGCTTTAAATAACCCAACAGTCGTTGGGATGTTTTGTTCGAAATATCACTGATATGCAAATTCATAATCCTGATTGTATCGTTGCTGACATTCTAACGTCTCTGCGATGGAGGCACAGCAGTTAGTTGCATAGAATCCAGCCAAAATGGTAGCCGGGTGGCTCGTTTGCTATATATTTGCACAGAATCAGGGGCAATGGCTATCTGAATCGTGCCAAGCTGTGCCGTGCTTAGGAGTGGGATCTCCAGCGCATCCAGCCGCAACTGGACTGCTGCTGCAGGAGCAGGCACACGACCACGCTGGCCATGGCTGCTCAATGCCAGCCGGGGTTGCAGCTGCATCAAAAAGTCCAGGCCGCTGGCAGTATCCCGCCCCTGCCCGGACAATAACAGCATATCTACCGTTAACTCTGGATACTGCCGCAACAAACGCTGCTCATCCGCTAGCCGCATAGCGCCGGGCAACAGAATGCGCCATCCTTCCACCTCAAGTAAGATCACACAGGACGGAGCCTGCTCACCAGCATGCAGAGTGCTGTCCTGCAGAACCACCAGCTCTGCAGTATAAAACTGCATAGGCAACTGGGCGCAACCTTTCGAATGATGTGCCGTAGGCACATCGGTATAGACTTGCAGCCTGGGATAATGCTCCCGCAGCACTGGCCAGTGCCCAAGCGATCCCGCCTGCTGCTGACTTAACACCAAGTAATGCAGCTGCTTGATACCAATGCTCTGCAAATAAGGTAAAATCAACCGTTCGGTGGCACTGCTATCGCCCCAGCCAGGTCCGGCATCATACAGCAAGGCATGCTGCTGATACTGCAGCACAATAGCCTGACCTGCCCCCACATCCAGCAGATGCAAGCGCCAGCCCTGCGGCTGTTGTACGGCAGCAAAGAACGGAATAAAAGCCAACACCACCAGCAAGGCGATAGCGACACGGCGAACCAGTAACAGCATCAACAGGCTCATCGCCGCCGCCAGCAACAACCAAAACGGCATCTCAGGCCGTTGCCACCAAAACCAGGATTGATCAGCGGCCCACTCCAGCCACCAGAGCAAAGGCAGAAACAACTTATCCATCCAGGGCCACAGCCCTGCGGCCCATTCCGGCTGCATACTCTGCAATAAAGCAGTCATCAGCAATGCCGGGATGGCCACCAAAGAACACCAGGGCACAAACAACAGATTTGATATCAGTGCAAACAGCGAGAAGCCGCCAAAAAACAGCAATGTGACGGGTATCATGCAAAAGGTCATAAATACATGGAAGCCCAGGAGTTGCTTCAGACGCACCCAGCTCCCTGAGCCAGCCGGGGCAAAACACCATAGATAGATAAAAATGAATCCAACGGCCACTACCGACAACCAGAAGCTCTGGCTTAAAGCCCACATCGGCTGCCACAAGAGCAACAGAGCAACCAATAGCAGCCAAAAGCGATGATAGGTCAATCGTTGCCAGTACCAGTTGTACAACACCAACAACGTCAGTGCCAGTAAGGCCCGCACCGTTGGGATCGCAAAACCAGCCAACCAGGCATAAACCAAAGCGGCCATCAAAGCGAGTAGCAGTCGCACTCGTTGTTGCCAAATAGGATCCAGCCCAATCCAGCGCAAGGGCAGTAACAGCCAATAGCACCAGCCAAACACCAGGCCAATATGAAGCCCGGAAATTGCCATTAAATGGCCCAGGGAGGCATGCTGCAGTCCTTGCCACAAGTTCTGTGAAAAAGAACGCTCACCAAAGGTAAGCGCCAGCAACAGGGCCTGGCTATCGAGTGACCTGGTTGCTTGCCAAAACTGTGCGTACAGTCGCTGACGCAGGGCAATGCGATTCCCAAGTAACATGGCTGGCTGCTCTGTGCGGACACTGGCCCGGGCTAACTGCTGGCGGATCAAAGCCTGACGCTGTGCTGAGTAGCCTGCCCGGCTGGCCTCATCCCGGATTGCACTGAGCTGAACAGGTAATTGCCATACCTGACCGGCAGCCAGCTGCTCTGGCGCATTGTACCAGCGCACCTGAACCCGATAGCCAGCAGCCGGCCCCTGCAGCAACACCAGCTCAAACTGAGCAGAAGTATCAAAATAGCGTGGTATAGTTGCAATCCGTCCTTCTACTTGGGTGGCAGCGGTCTGTAATAACTGTAAAGACGCCTGCTGATGGTGCCAGACCGTCCAGTGCCAACTGAGCAGATACAAAGCCGCACCAAGGCAAAACCAACAGCGCTGCCAGCCGAAAAATGCTACACTGAGCAACAGAAGCAAAAATACAAAAAAAGGTGGCACTGCCGGTAAAAATAGCGACAATAGGCAACCAAACAGTATTCCCAACCCCAGAGCCATCATGTTTACTTTGAGTAAATGAGTTGTAATGCCAAAGAAGACTATTCGAAAATACCTGCCAAATCCAGAGGTAATTCGTCAAAGTAAGGCGCTGCAAATTTTCGGCACCTTGTTGCACGATGCCAATCTTTGGCATTTAAATCGCCGCTCAGCCCGCGGAGCCATTGCTATTGGCCTGTTCTGGGCCTGGATGCCTATGCCGTTCCAGATGGTCGCTTCAGCCGCAGTTGCTATACCGCTGCGGGTTAATTTACCGCTGGCAGTGGGTTGTGTCTGGTTATCGAATCCGCTGACCATGCCGGTGATGTTTTACCTTTGCTACCTGGTGGGCAGTGCCGTGCTGGCAGCACCGCTGGAACCTTTTGCCTTTGAGGCCAGTATCGAATGGCTGGCTAGCAGCATGGCAACTATCGGAAAACCATTTCTATTGGGATGTTTGCTGATGGGGACTACCGCCAGCATTGTTGGCTACTTCTTAATTGACTGGCTCTGGGTACTCTCGATCCGGCGGGCACAACGTGACCGCCGTAATGGAAATGGGAATAACACCAAGTAGTTGAGCAGCGACAACTGCGCGTTGCTGCAGCAACGAAATCAAGCTTACTTCTGCCCCAGCACTCTGGCAGGCTGTACCCGACTGGCACGCCAGGCCGGGTACAAAGTTGCCACCAGGCTTAAGCTAAGCGCAATACTGACCGTCCAGATAAGATCACGCCACAAAAATACCGACGGTACAAAGTCGATAAAATAAATACTGGGATCCAGAAAGCTTTTACCGCTTAGTCTGGAAAACAAATAAAACAACGGCTCGATGTAACGGCTCAGCAACCAGCCGGTCAGAGCGCCCACGCTGGTACCAATCAAGCCATTGAGCCACCCCAACCACATAAAGGTTCGGATCACGGCACCGGGTGCCAGTCCCATGGTCAGTAAGATGGCGATATCGGACTCTTTCTCCCGCACCGCCATCACCAAAGTAGCGACAATATTAAAACAGGCCACGGCTATCACCAGCGCCAGTACCAGGTAAACAATACTGCGTACCATCTGAATATCCTGATACAAATGGCCCTGGGTCCGCATCCAGTCCTGTAGATACACATAATCATGCGACCAGCTGCCCAGTTGCTGGGCTACCCTGGGGGCAGCGAACAGGTCGTTTAATTGAAAGGCAAAGCCATGCACGCTGTCGGCTGGCATCAGCAGCCAGGAAGCCAAAGCAGGCATCGCCACCCAGGCTTGCTGATAATCCAGCTGCCCGCCAACCTGAATGATGGCCGATACGGTCAACACCACCGTCTGACTGCGCGCCAGCCGGCCATCCGGATTAAATTGCGGTAACATCAGCTGCACCTGATCACCGACATCCAGTTGCAAAGCCTCGGCCAGCCCCCGCCCCAGAATGATGCTATCGTCAGGCAATGCATCCAGTGTTCCTGCGTGCACGTAACGGGAAAAATCGGTAATGCCCTGCTCTTCCGCCAGCAAGACACCACGCACAGCCGCCCCTTTCACCTGCTGTCCCTGCCGTAAGATGCCATTACTTTTAATGTAAGGTGCAGCAGCAGTCACCGCCGGATGCTCCGCCATGCGCTCCAGCTTCATCGGCCAGTCAAGGATTTGTCCGTCGACCGACTGCAGCTCAATATGCGGGATCACCGCCAACAGCCGGTCTTTCAAGGCCTGCTCAAAGCCATTCATCACCGACAAAGCCAGGATCATCACCGCCACGCCAAGACCTATCCCCAGGGTAGAAGAGGCCGAAATAAAACGGATAAAGGCATTGCTGTGGCGGGTGCGGCGGTATCTTCGTGCCAGTTGCCAGGACAAGGATTGAAACCATGCATTACGCATCAGGCTGCTCCAGCAAGCCATCCTGCATTAAATAATAGCGATCACATTTAGCCGCCAATTGCTGATCATGGGTCACAATAACAAAACTGGTGCCAAGCTGCAGATTGAGCTCACGCAGTAATGCATAAATTGATTCAGCCGTCTGATGATCCAGGTTCCCAGTCGGCTCATCCGCCAGCACCAGTGCCGGCTTGGCAACCAGAGCCCGCGCAATCGCTACCCGCTGCCGCTCACCACCACTCAGCTCGGCAGGCCGATGCGTTAAACGGTGCGCCAAACCAACCCGCTCTAACATACTTTTTGCTGCCTGCCTGGCCACCGCTTCAGACTCACCGCGAATGCGCAGTGGCATGGCGACATTTTCCAGCGCAGTAAAGTCCATCAGCAAATGATGGAACTGGTAAATAAAGCCCAGATGCAGATTACGCAAGCTGGCTTTCTCGCGCTCAGATAATGAGCCCACATCCTTTCCCATCAAGCACAGACTGCCACTATCGGGCTGCTCCAGCATCCCAAGCAGATGCAACAAAGTGCTTTTGCCCGAACCTGAGCTACCCACAATGGCCACCATAGTGCCGGCTTCCAACTGGATACTAACGCCATTGAGCACTGGTGTGCGGTAAGATCCGTCCCGGAATGCTTTTACCAGTTGGCGCCCTTCTAATACTTTATTCATCACGCAATACTTCCGCAGGTTGGATCTGCACTGCCCGCCAGGCCGGATACAACACGGCCAGAAAGGTCAACAGCAAGGCACTGCACACAATAACAAGGATTTGCGACCCTTTCATCAACACCGGCAGCTCAATACCGCCTGCAATTTGCAAACCAAACAGCGCCAACAAAGCATTGATAGAGCCACTTAGCAACACACCGGCAATGGCACCCAGCACAGCACCCAGCACCCCATTGCTCATGCCTTGCACTGCAAAAATGGTAAAGAGTTGATGATTCTGCATGCCTTGAGTTTTTAAAATGGCGACTTCGGCTTGCTTTTCCGTCACCATCATCACCAAGGCCGAGACAATATTAAAAGCAGCTACCGCGACTATCAGCAACAACAGGAGCCACATCATGGCCTTTTCCATCGCCACAGCAGCAAATAATTTGCCATGACTTTGCCGCCAGTCCTGGACCGCCTGGAAATGACCATCCCGAATAAGCTGGGCACCAAAGGCCGGTGCAGCAAAAGGGTCTTGCAACTGAATTCGCCATTGAATGGAGTCCGGCTTGTCAGTGCCGGGTTGCTGCACCAACCGCTGCAAGGCATCCAACTGAACCACCGCTAACACCTGATCCAGCTCTGAACCGGTTTCCAGCAACCCGACCACCTGAAACAGACGTTGTCGCGGCATCCAGCCGAGCGGTGTATAACTACCGCCTTGTGCTAACGATAAACGCAGCGAGTCGCCCAGCCCGACCTCGAGCTCATCGGCCAACTGACGGCCAAGCACGATAGGAAAACGCTGCTGCGCCAATTGCTGCCACTGTCCCCGTACCAGACTTTGTGCCATAAAGTCTGGCAGTTGCTCTACATCCACGCCTTGCAACTGCACCGGCATCAATTGCCTGGGTGACTGCACCATTGCCTCAGCCTGAATAAAAGGGCTGATCTGGACAATACCGGGATAATCCTGTTGCAGCTGTGCTTGCCAGTTTTCGGCACTCTGACCATCCGGCTGCACTATCAGATGGGGCAATACACCCAGAATGCGCTTTTTTAGCTCAGCTTCAAAGCCGTTCATCACCGAGCTGACGATCGTCAATGCCATGACACCGAGAAAAATCCCGGCAATAGAAAACAACGTAATAAAGGAAATAATCGCATTTCCTTTGCGGCTCTGGCTGTAACGCAGGCCGATCCACAAGCTGACTGGTAGCTGCATAGACGGTATCGGATCTTCAGGACAATGTCGTCGTAAAGTGGTAAAGTGAGCGACATAGTACCAGACAAACTCTTGTTCAGCATCCGGAAAACAGGCAACCGCATGGATCCAGCACAACTAGCCCGGCTCAAAGAAGACTTTGCAGACTATTTTCAAATTGAGCACAGCATTGCCCTCAACGCCCAACCCTATCCGGGCGACGGCGACACTTTGACGGAAGACGACTTTCTGGCACTGATGCCAGAGCCGTTTCGTCTTGCCAGCGAGATGGTACAACTAAACAGCTCATCCATTCGCAACCTGTCCCGTTTAGGGGATGCTGCCGATGAGCTCAGCCGTTATTTGCAGCAGTTGGCAAAAAAAGTCGACATGATGATGCATTACATTCTGCAACAGCAGGATCAGGCCGAGTACCGCTACCACACCCTTAGTTATGGTGGCTCGGGCCTGTGTTTGCAAAGCAAACAGGCATTAGCAACCGGTGACTGGCTGCAGCTGAAAATATTTCTGGCGCACGGCGAAGGCGCAGTGTTTTGCCTGGGCCAGGTGCTGGAGTCCAGGCCTGTTGCAAATAGCGACGAATGGCAAGTGGATGTGGTGTACCGCCATATCCGCGAATTGGATCAGGAACTCATTGTACGGGCCAGCCTGCATGAGCAAACCCGGCAACTGAAACTGAAAAAAGAACAGCGCGACCGATAATTCGCTTACCAGCAAATCGCTCGTAACAGAAAGGAAAGAATCAAGGTGTCCGATTATTCACTACCGGCTGAATGGGCCAAACAAGATGCCATTATGCTGACCTGGCCGCACAGCGCCACCGACTGGGCTCCGATGCTGGCTGAAGTAACAGAAGTATACCGCCAATTGACCAAAGAAATTGCCAGCCGGCAGCAATTGGTCATTATCTGCCACGATGCGCAGGTACAGCGGCAGGTCGAAGCAATAGTAGCCGAACTCGCCGTACCCGCCGGTCGCATTCACCTGGTGCAGGCACCTTGCAACGACACCTGGGCACGCGATCACGGCCCTATTACCGTGCTGGATAAAAACGGCAAGCCATGCCTGCTGGATTTCACCTTTACTGCCTGGGGCGATAAATTTGCAGCCAATCTGGATAACAACATCAATCAGCAGCTGTTTCAGGCTGACTGCATAGCCGATATCCCCAAGCGCAAAGTGGAGCTGGTGCTGGAAGGTGGCGGCATTGAATCCGATGGCAAAGGCAGCCTGCTGGTCACAAAAAAATGCTTGCTCAACCCCAACCGCAATCCAGAACTCAACCAGGCCGAGATTGAACAACAGCTGTGTCAGCAGCTGGGTATGCAACGGGTGCTGTGGTTGGAGCATGGCTATCTGGCCGGCGATGATACCGATGCCCACATTGATACCCTGGTACGTTTTGCGCCGGACGATACCTTGGTCTATGTAAGCTGTGATGATCCGAAAGACGAACACTTTCGGGAGCTGCAAGCCATGGCGCATGAGCTGACCGATTTCAAAACGCTCGATGGCAAACCGTACCACCTGATCCCATTGCCCTGGCCCGCCGCCAAATTCAACGCCGATGGTGAGCGCCTGCCGGCCAGTTATGCCAATTATCTGATTATGAACGATGCCGTATTGGTACCAACTTACCACGACAGTCAGGATACCGTGGCCTTAGCACAAATTCAGCGTGCTTACCCACAGCATCAGGTGATTGGTGTACACTGCCTGCCACTGATCCACCAATACGGCAGCCTGCACTGTGTCACCATGCAATTGCCTGCAGGTGTGTTGCACCGCAGCATTTAACCATGAGATCCTAGTCTAATTCATGATAGCTTCCATTTTAAAGACGCTGCCTCAGCTGAAACAGCAAGGCGATTTGATCCAGTGGGGACAGTTGCTGGGTGCCAGCCTGCCCTTGCTGCTGAGCAAGCAAGCCCAACAAGACGCCAAAGTCTACTTGCTGGTGGTACCGGATACGCCCACGGCCTTACGGCTGGAACAAGAGTTGCGGGTTTTTGCCGGGCCAGAGCTCAACCTGCTCAGCTTCCCGGACTGGGAAACACTGCCCTACGATGTGTTTTCACCGCATCAGGATATCATCTCCCAGCGGCTGCGTACGCTGTATCAACTGCCAAGGCAGCAACAAGCCATGGTGATAGTGCCGGTCAACACCCTGTTGCTTCGGGTCTGCAGCCCGGCCTACCTGAACCAGCACAGCTTGCTGGTCCAGACCGGCCAGCAACTGGACTTGGTGCAGCTGAAACAACAACTCACGGCTGTGGGTTACCGTGCGGTCGAGCAAGTGATGGAACATGGTGAGTTCTCGGCTCGCGGCTCGCTACTGGATCTCTACCCGATGGGCAGCGCCCTGCCTTATCGTATCGACTTTTTTGACGATGAAATTGATGGGATCCGGCTGTTCGATCCGGACAGCCAGCGCACGCTGGAAAAAGTAAACCAGATAGAGCTGCTGCCAGCGCATGAGTTTCCAACCGATCAGACGGCCATAGAACGCTTTCGCAGCCAGTACCGTCAACAGTTTACTGCCCGCACCGAGCCAGAGTCGCTGTATCAGCAAGTCAGTAAGGGCGTCTTCCCGGCAGGGATCGAATACTACCTCCCGCTGTTCAGTGACAGTACCGCCACGCTGTTTGATTTTTTGCCCACCGATTGCACCTGCCTGCTGCTTGGTGATCTGGAACACAGTGCCGACAAATTCTGGCGGGAACTGAACAAACGCTATCAGGACCGTGGCGTGGATCCATTACGGCCCTTGCTGCCACCAGAGCAGCTGTACCAGCCGGTGGATCAACTCTTTCGTCAACTGAAACGCTTTAGTCGTATCAAGCTGTCTGCCGCCAGCCTGCCGCAAAAAATGGGCACTGGTAATGCACCATGCCAGTTGTTGCCAGAACTCGGAATTGCCCATCAACACAAACAGCCGCTGCAACAACTGAAAGACTTTTTACTGCAGCTAAAACAGCAGCAGGGCCAGGCGCTGTTCTGTGTTGAAAGTGAAGGCCGGCGTGAAAGCCTGCTGCAGCTGCTTAAAACCATTCAGATCAGCCTGCCACAATTTGACAGTCTGGATGCCTTTATTTCCAGCCAGCAGGATCTTGGCATTCTGGTGGGTCAACTGGAACAAGGCATCCTGCTCAACGACGACAAGCCACTGGCTCTGATCAGCGAAAATGAGCTGTTTGGTCAGAAAATCAGTCAACGCCGGCGACAAAAACGCAGCCAGCAAGTCTCGGCAGATACCATCATCCGGAATCTGGCAGAGCTTAGTCCAGGCCAGCCGGTGGTGCATTTGCAGCACGGCATTGGTCGTTACCAGGGCTTGCAAGTGCTGGATGCCGGCGGCATCACGGCAGAATTTGTCACCATTGAATACGCCGGGGGCAGCAAGCTCTATGTCCCGGTAGCCTCCTTGCATCTACTTAGCCGCTACAGTGGTTCCGAACCGGAGCTGGCCCCATGGCATAAATTGGGTACCGATGCCTGGGAGCGGGCACGCAAAAAAGCGGCCGAAAAAGTACGGGATGTGGCAGCAGAGCTGTTGGATATCTATGCCCAACGCGCAGCACAAACCGGCTACGCTTTTCAATTGGATGCTGGTGAATACGCTGCCTTCGCCGACAGCTTTCCATTTGAAGAAACCGCCGATCAAATCGATGCCATTGCCGCGGTACTTGGCGACATGCAGCAAGCCAAAGCCATGGATAGACTGGTCTGTGGCGATGTAGGCTTTGGTAAAACCGAAGTGGCGATGCGGGCTGCTTTTGTCGCAGTGCACGACCGCCACCAGGTGGCCATACTGGTACCTACTACCTTGCTGGCGCAACAACATTACGAAAACTTCCGGGACCGCTTTGCCAACTGGCCAGTGCGGGTAGAAGTGATTTCGCGCTTCGTCAGCCCCAAGCAGCAAAAGCAAGTACTGGAAGACGCTGCTAATGGCAAAGTAGATATACTGATTGGCACCCATAAATTGTTGCAAGACGACATCCGTTTTGCCAACCTTGGCCTGCTAATCGTGGATGAAGAGCACCGCTTTGGCGTCAAGCAAAAAGACAAAATCAAAGCGCTCAGAGCCAACATTGATATTTTAACCCTGACCGCCACCCCCATTCCTCGTACACTGAATATGTCACTGTCGGGCATGCGCGATTTATCCATTATCGCCACACCACCAGCCAAACGGCTGGCGGTGAAAACCTTTGTCCGTGAATTCGACGATACCCTGATCCGCGAAGCCGTGCTGCGGGAAATTATGCGCGGTGGCCAGGTGTATTTTCTGCACAACGATGTGGCCACCATTGAAAACATGGCCGAAGAGCTGGCAAGCCTGCTGCCCGAAGCCCGTATTGCGATTGCCCATGGTCAGATGCGCGAGCGTGAGCTGGAGCGCATCATGGCGGATTTTTACCACCAGCGTTTTAACCTGCTGCTCTGCTCCACCATCGTAGAAACCGGCATTGATGTACCTACCGCCAACACCATGATCATCAACAGAGCCGATAAATTTGGCCTGGCACAACTGCACCAACTGCGCGGACGGGTTGGCCGTTCGCACCACCAGGCCTATACCTATCTGCTAACACCACCGGTAAAACGATTAACCCCGGATGCGGTCAAACGGCTGGATGCCATTGCCAGCCTGGAAGACTTAGGCGCCGGCTTTACCCTGGCTACCCACGATCTGGAAATTCGTGGCGCTGGTGAACTGCTGGGCAGTGAACAAAGCGGCCAGATAGAGTCGGTTGGCTTTAATCTGTACATGGATATGCTGGAGCAAGCGGTAGAGGCACTGAAATCCGGCAAAGAGCCGTCGCTGGACCACCTGCTTAGTCAGCAGACTGAGATTGAGCTGCGTATTCCGGCCTTGCTGCCAGATGATTACATCCCCGATGTGAGCATGCGGCTGTCGTTTTACAAAAAGCTGGCTTCGGCCAAAAGCGAACAGGAACTGGATGAAGTTCAGGTCGAGTTAATCGACCGTTTCGGATTATTACCCGATGCCAGCAAAAATCTGGTCACTGTTTCGACCTTTAAGTTGCAGGCTCAGACCCTGGGCATAAAACGGATTGAAGCCAGTGCCAAAGGCGGTACTTTAGAGTTTATGGAACAAACCAGAGTCGCGCCCAGCTATATTATTGAATTGATCCAAACCAAAAGTCGTGAGTTCAAACTGGAAGGTGGACAAAAGCTGCGCTTTACTGCAGATTTAACCGATAGTCAGGCCAGACTCAGCTATATTCAGCAATTGCTGCACAATTTCGCCAGCCATCAGACGGAGCATGCATGAAACGGAACCCTTTCATCAACTTGTTAAGCCCAATCAGCCTTATTGGCCTCTTGCTGATGCCGGCCCAGGCAACAGAGATTGCCGCAGAGCGGGTTGTTTCAGGGAATCGCTGGTTTGAAGTGGAAATGATTATTTTTCAGCGTCAGCCAGACTCAGCTCTGTTGGAGTCGTTTGAAACCTCTGCTCAGCCAGAACTGCCAAACCGCTTCTTTGACATCCTGAAGCCTTTCTATCAGGCAGATATTCAGCCACTGTTGCGCCAACTCGAGCTCTGCCCAGCCCACAACAACCCGATAGCAGCCGATACATTCGCCGAAGATCCGGCCAAACAGCTGCTGCAGTTTATGCCTCGTTTTCACTATAGCCAAACCGATTTTGTCTGCATTTTTGAGCCGCAACCAGCACTTTGGCAACAGCCGTTGTTTGCTTCACCACAATGGATAGACAGTTTGCCAATGCCTGAACGCCTGGCACTGCGTCCTTCTGGCCGGCAACAGCATCAGGCCGCACCTTACTTGCTGGCCCGCGAAGCTTTGCAGTTGGCTGATATTGCCAATCAGTTGCAACGCCAGCCAGATCTGGAGCTACTGCTGCACACTGGTTTTCGCCAGGCACCGGTCACCGAGCGTCGTAGTATCCCCAGCCGCTGGTATGCCGGACGAAATTTGCAAACCGATCACAAGCAGAGCACCACAACCCCGTTAATGTCAGACCCTCTTAAACCAGGCCAGATTAGTTTGCGCCAACCGGATCTGCTGCAGCGCATCGAGCAGCGCCAGCAACAGCTGCAACAAGACGGTATCCGCAGCCTTGCCGCCACGTTGCAAGCCGATAATCGCCACGCAGAACAGCCGTCTGACACAGCTCCCCTATGGCAGCTTGATGGCTTTTTCCGGCTGCATCTGGATCACTACCTCTTCGTAAATACCGATTTTTTGCTCAGAGAGCCGTCAGCCGGGCAAGGGCTCCCCAACCAGCACCGCATCCGTTTTAGCCGGCGTGTCATCAGTGGTGAAATGCACTACATTGACCACCCGCGACTGGGTATTATCCTGCAAATCCGGCGTTTTCAGCCCCCTGAAGCAGCCGACTAACCGCTCAAAAGTTGCGCAAGCCGAAGTTGACACCTGGTTTACTTTCAACTAACCTACGGAGCGTAACAAAACAAAACATTTTTCGACTTACAAAGCGTTGACCGGCCCCTTAGAATTGAAGGACCATTCAAGCAAGATTAGGTGAAGCATGGAGCCACTAGAGTCACAACCTCAGTTTACAGCCTGGCACATCGTGCTGCTGCTGCTACTGCTGTTTTTGACAACAGTAGGTCAGCCAATAGCGACCTGGTTATTTCCCGGGCTGGAACAAGCCTTTCATTCAACCAGTTTACAGATTTTAATGCCGCTCTGTGGCCTTGGACTGATTGTAATGTTGTTTGAACAGTGGGGCGTGATCCGCTTAAAAACAGTCTTAATGAATACCGGCTTGACCCTGCCATTAATGGCAAGCTTTGCTCTGCTGTACCCGTTATTATCTTATTTCTGATTTATTTTCAGTTCACAAGCTGTCAAACACCAAGTCTGGTTTTGCCTGTCGGGTGAATCCAGTATACTGAAGCATCCTGAATCCAACCAAGTTCACCCAGACTATGTCGATTAACTGGTTCCCGGGCCATATGCACAAAGCCCGCAAAGAAATCGCTGAGGTTATGCCTCAGGTCGATATCATCATTGAAATGCTCGATGCCCGTATTCCTTACTCCAGTGAAAATCCACTGGTCAGCCAATTACGCAAAGAAACACCCTGCATCAAGGTCCTGAATAAAGCCGATCTGGCGGATCCGGAGTTAACCAGGCTGTGGGTACAGCATCTGGAGCAAGAGCGTGGCATTGCCGCCTTGCCAACCAACCAACATGAACCACATGCCATTAAGCGTCTGCTCGATCTGTGCGAACAGCTGTTACCAGACAGAAACCTGGCCCTTAAAGGGGCCCGGGCCATGATTATGGGTATTCCCAATGTCGGCAAGTCCACCTTTATCAATATTCTGGCGGGCCGCACCATCGCCAAAACCGGCAATGAAGCCGGTGTTACCAAAAGCCAGCAGCGCATCAAATTGGAGCAGAATGTGATCCTCACCGATACACCGGGATTTCTCTGGCCCAAGTTAAGTCCGGCCAGTTGCGGCTATCGGCTGGCCATTACCGGCGCCATCAAAGATACAGCCTTTGATTATGCCGATATCGCTCTTTTTGCCGCCGATTATTTATTAAAACACTACCCACAAGCCTTGCAGGCGCGCTACCAATTGGATGAATTACCCAACGAAGGTTTGGAACTTATGGATCAAATAGGTGCCAAACGTGGCTGTATGCGCAAAGGCGGTGTGGTTGACTTGCAAAAAACCGGCACCTTGCTGATTGGCGATATCCGCACCGGCCAACTAGGGCCTTTAACCCTGGAAACACCACAGATGGTGCAACAGGAATGTGCCGATGCAGAGCAGGAAGCTGCCGCCAAAGCGGTCGAGAAAGCCGAGCGGGAAAAACTACGCCAGCAACGCGCTAAAAAGAAATACCGCTAAAACCTGGGACAATCTGCCTTATCATGCTATCCAAACTGACCAAGATACTCAAAGCCCGGGCTGTGATCATGCTGGGAGACAAACTGGTAAAATTAGCTGCCGGTGCTGTACTCACCATCCTGCTGGCCCGGATGCTCGGAGCTGCAGAGCTCGGTGTCTTCGCCATTGTAATGGCCTGGAGTGCCTTTCTGGTCCCTATCGGCAGCATGGGCCTGAACAACATCGTCGTGCGGCGTATGCAGCAGCAACCGAGCAGCGAAAGTGCCATGAGCTTGCTGTATACCGCGGTTGCGCTGCGACTGGCAACCGCCTTATTGGCGGCTTTGGTTGCGATTGCCTTATTTTGCTGGTTCTACCCCGAGCTGATGCAAGGGCATACAGCAATAGCCATCCCCATGCTGTTTGTGCTGCAAAGTTTTTTCGGCTTGTTGCTGTTCGAGTTTTACCTGAACTATCAGGGTACCTTTCGTAGCCTGGCACTGGTAAAAATTGCCATTACCTGTGTCAGCTTTGCTGCCAAACTGGCCTTATTAATTCATGGCTATGGCATCGCCAGCCTGATCTGGATGACATCGGTTGAATTTCTGCTGGTTGGGCTCAGCCAGTACCTGCTGTTCCGTCGCCGACAACAACCCTGGCAAGACAGCAGCACCACCTGGCCGGGGTTTTCTTTTCGCTACGTCCGGTTAGCGCAGGCCAAAGCACTCTTAAAGCGCTCCAGCTGGCTCTGGTTGTCTGGCATTGTTTCTGTCATTTACCTGAAAATTGATTTGGTGATGCTGGGAGCCATGGCCGGTACCGAACAAGCCGGTTTGTATGCCGCAGCCAGTCGTTTATCCGAACTTTGGTATGTATTCCCGGCCACGCTCGCTGCCCGCTATTACCCGGATATGCTCAAAGCCTATCAGCACAGCTGGCCAGGTTACCTTGCCAGATTACGTCGTTTTGCCGGGATCTTTTTGGCGGCGGCCATAGTGATTGCTCTGGTCATGACTGCCGCATCCCACTGGCTGATCCCTGGTCTCTTTGGCGCGGAATTTACCCCCGCCATAGCCGTGCTGCAAATCCATATTTGGGCCGGTTGTTTCATTTTTGTGCGCTACCTGATTAGCCAACACCTGGTAATCACCGAGCAGGAGCCGCTATCCTTGCTCAGCCACGGCATTGCCGCCCTGCTTAATGTTGGCCTGAACTGGTGGCTAATCCCCATCATGGGGATCCAGGGCGCCGCCTGGGCAACTCTGATCGCCTACGCCTACGCCTCTTTTTTCTTTTTGTTCTTTTCCGCGACTACCCGCAAACAGCTCTGGCAGGTGCTTAACAAGCGCGCCGTAGCAACAGCAAAGGATCTCGAATGAATAAGCAACAATCCCCTTATCGCATTGAAATTAAAGGTGTGCAGTTTCGTAACAAGGGGGCCTACCTGATGCTGCTGGCCTGCTTGCAAGGCCTGCAGAACGTGAAAAATATGGAACTGGTGCTGTCACCCGGCCCTAACCTGCCCTACCCGGAGCGAGCCAGGCTGGGCGCCTGGCAAAAACTGGCATTCCGCCGTAAGTCCATTGATCTCACGCACTGGATCAGCCGCTTGCCAAGCCCACTGATCCGGCTGTTTAACCGTTATGGTATGGTGACAGAGCAACAGGTAGATGCCGTACTCGAAGCCAGTGGTTTTGCCTACGGCGACCAGTGGCCACTGCAGTTTTTACAAAACACCGCCCGGGAAGTAGAACGATTCGCCAAAGCAGGCAAACCCTTTATCTTTATGCCGCAAGCCTTTGGCCCCTTTGAAAGCAAAGAAAGCAAAGCCGCGATGCGAACCATTATTCAGCATGCCCGTTTGCTCTTTGTACGTGACGCAGTGTCACGACAGCATCTGGAATCCTGCCTGTCGCCCTTACCAGCGCACGTGATCCAATCACCTGACTTTACCGTTGGCTTGAGCCCACAAGCCTTGCCTGCCGCGGCCAGCCCCTATGCAGCGCTGATCCCGAATAACAAAGTGATTTCACCTTATCACCACCCCAATGCCGACCAGTTAAAAGATGATTACCTGGCCGCTTTTGTGCAAGCAGCCGATCAACTGCATCAAGCCGGTTATGCGGTGAAACTGGTGAACCATGAAGGCAAGGAAGACGCCGAATTGTGCCAGCATATTCAGGCCAGAGCCCAACATGCTGAAGTGGTCGAGATTACGAACCCGCTGGCCGTCAAAGCATACATCGGAGGAGCCAGCCTGGTGGTCAGCTCACGCTTTCACGGTGCCATCAATGCACTGAGCCAGGGCGTGCCCTGCATCGCCACCAGTTGGAGCCACAAGTACCGTCAGATGATGCAGGATTTTGGCATGGAAGCGTACTGCATTGAAACCCTGACTCCGGCAAGCATACAGCAAAGCATCAACCAGCTTTTGGCCGACCAGGCAACCGCCTGCGCAGAACTGAAAGTACGGAAAGAGATCTTACTGCAGAAAAACCAACAGATGTGGCAACAGCTTTATCAACAGCTACCGGTTGACTAACCGGTAGCTGTCTTAAAACGGACGCCGTTAACCTCCGAAGCGTGAGCGACGTTCGGTTATGTCAATTAGATTGACCGGACGATTTAACGGCTGGCCACCATCCCGCGCAATAGGTACCCAAGGGATCATCCCCTTACCTCTGGCCGAGCGCAGCGAGAATAAATCAAACGGAATGGACACATAAAAGCCTTTGGTAAAACTGCCTTCTCCATAATCCGCCGACGACATATTGGTTATAGCGGCATGAGCGCCCACCACAATGCCACTTTGGAAGCGTCTGGAAAAGTCGACCTTAACGCCATCGTCACCAGCCAGAAAACGACCGATATTAAAAGTCAGCAGCACATCATCAAAAAAATCAGGTTGCCAGTAAATATTGGCGTGACCGGTCACCACACTGTAATCTCTGAAATCAAAGTCATTTTCAAAAGAGCGTTGTTTTACCCAGTTGATATCAAAACCAACAGCCAGATTGCTATCGACAGGGCGGAATAACACCTCACCACCAACACCACCGTACATGGACTCCAAATAGCCGGAATAGGCCTGCATATACCAGTTGGAAGCAGGGTTAGCCTGCCAGCCAAGGTAGAGGTTTTCCATGGTGACTTTGCTGCGGGTGACATATTCCCGTACGTATGTCCGTACCCGCGGCACGGTACTCTCTTGTGCATCTACTTTGAAATTAAACTTATCAAAGTTCTCCAGCAGGGTTACTTTGGCGGTGGATTGCAGCGACAGTCGTGGAGTAAACGAATAGCCGGCCGAGGCCATCACACCGCCCTGGTACATAAAAAACACTTCCGGACTGCCAAAGCTTTGCAACCAGAAGGTCTCCAGGCCATAGTTGATGGACGAAGCCCTGCGGTTATCGGTATAAGCGCCGCTGGCCACAGGATCCAACCGGGTAAAGGTGGAAGGGACATCCACCCTCAAGCTCTGATGGGTAACTGCGGCAATAAAGTCGGCAGCATTAACCCGGGTTTCCACCATTGGGTGCGGCCCCTCAATCTCGACAATGCGGTATTCAGCAATACTTCGTGGCAACTCTGCTGCCAATACGCGCGCGACCCGCTCGGTGGCCACAAGCTGATCGTTGTATTGAAGTTGGTAGCCGGCTACCGTGATTACATCCTCTGCCAAAGTAATTTCCGTCACCACAAAGCCAGCTTCCCGTTGCAGCATGGCACTAAACTGCATCCGGTCTATGGTATCCATAGTGATGTGCTGACTTTCCGGCACCTGTCGTAGGGGTGGATCAATTTTCATCTGCCGGATGCTGTGAAAATTCAAGCCATAACTAAAACCAAAGCCAAAGGTATTGCCTCGCTGGTAGTTGGCGGTTAGATCCAAGTCTTTCCAGCGGTACACAGCGCCAATATTCCAACGGCTGTCCTGGCGCATCTCCCCTGCTCTGTCCCGGCTGTAATCATTGCCTTCGTATTCCAGTTTTAAACGCAGTGGCTGCCATGGCGTCTGGTATTCGATACCCCCATATAAAGAGGCAGGACCTTTGAAAAAGCGCTGATAATCAATCTTGCCGCCCTGGCCGGAAAATCCGCGGGGGCGTTGACAAAAAGACTCCCGCACATCGCAAAACGGATTGCGGGTATTGCCGGCAGTACCTAAGTAACCCCAGCCCATCCCCAGATGCAGATCAAAGGGGCCAAACCGTTTGCTGGCCGCAACAAACTCACTTTCAAACAAACCAGTACCGCCGAAATCCCGAAAGCCAACACTCAGTTCCGGCCACCAGTAATCCTCTTTCAGCAAACGAAACTTGGCATCAATACCTTTATCTTTGTATGTTTGATTACCACTAAAGCCAGGGACAGGACTGTATAATATAGTGCGGACATCGGTATAACGAATGGTCGATTCCATCCAGGGAAACAGCTGCAGGCTGGCACTCCAGAAACGGTATTCTTCGTTATCGGTGTAATTAAAGCGAAAACTGCCATCGGTCTGCATACGGGCAGTCGGTGTTTGAATTAAGCCAACACCGCCATGCACGGCCTCCGATAAATAAAATTCGGACGCTAGCACCGGAGCTGCCGCTAAGCCAACAGCAGGCAACAACCACAAGGCAGGTAGCATCGAGAAAACGTCTTTTTTCATCACTCAAACACCCTGTGCATGGCCAAATCAATCAACATCTGGTTCAGGTGCCGATACTTAGCCGGTAAAGCTCTGGGGCCAAAAGGCACCAGAATTTGTGCTCCAGGCTGCACTGCAATCCGTTGCCGGTTCCAGTAGGCAACCCCAACCCATTGCTGGCTGCCATCGGGTTGCAGCAAGAGTACCTGGTTAATATCGGCCAAAGGCAGGCGATACCCTGTGGTTAAGTATGCACCCACCATCGACAGGCGCTTATGAGCTAAGGGTGCCGTCTCCTGGTAAAGCCCGGCCGGGTAAACCCATTGTGGCCGTACTGGTAATTGCAACAGATAATGGCCTGCATCCAGTCGTGGATTGTGCTGCAGTGCAGCCCGGGCCCGATCCAGATCCACAGGGACCATCACCGGCTCAGCCAACTGCCAGCTTCGAACCTGCACTAACAGCGCATGCACCGCATTGGCTTGCTTGCGTTGCTTGCGCGCCAGGAAGTGCTGCTGCAACTGCTGCAATTCGGCAATAAATTGCTGCTGTTGCTCAATCAAGCCTGGGCTGTCACGGTACAACCGGGCCGCCGGCCAGTAAGTACGCTCATCAAGCTGTGCATGCTGCAGTACATCCAACAAGCGGGGACGCTGCTCAAATTGCAGCAACTGCCCCTGCACAGCCACAGTCACCACAGGTACCGCCTCTGCAGCGGTTTCTGCCACCACGGGCCTTAACAACAAGCACAGCAGCACTGCTGTGACACTGAACAATCGCATCATAAATCAGCTCCGGCAGGGCTAACTAATCGGGCATAACGGCTGATAAAGGTCATGGTATACACCGGGCCCTGTGGCCGTAACTGCTGCCGGCTTTGCAATAAAGTGCCGGTGGCAGCATCAAACCAATAATGGTTTTCAAACTGCTCAGCACTGTCAATGGCGGTAACACGCTCGACAAAAACCCGGCAGGCAATCTGCTGCTCCAGCAAGTTCAGAAATTCCGGCTCGGCCTCGGTAAACACCGACTGCAGCGGCAGGCCGCTGGCATCGGTCCAATCGGTTAAACGCAACCAGGGGGCAGCCTGCTTAAGCTGATCCGGGCCATACTGCAAAGGATCGCCGCTGATATGAGTACTGTGGTGTAAATCGCTGGCAAAGCCAACGGTACGAACGACCCGGCCATGCTGTAAAATCAGGTAAGCATTGTCTGCCGATACCCACTTTTGCTGGCCATGCTCAATAAAAGCCAATGCCAATGAAAGCACAGGCCCGTCATCACGAGTAAAATACAAGGAATCAAATGAGCTGCTTTGCAGCTGCTGCAAACTAAGGTTGGCATCCGCTGGCCTGGATAGTGCGGCCTTAAAATCCTGGTAATAAATCCGGCTGGTACCGCTGCAGCTGGCAAGTACAGCAACCATCGCAAACATACAAAGCAAACGCACAGGCATGATCCCTGAAAACTTTTCTGCAAAATAACAAAAAGCCGCTGAATAGCGGCTTAATCGGGATAACGTTAACAGCTTACTTAACAGTTGGCGCGTAAGTAGAAGTTACCAACTGAGTGAAGGTAGTGGTACCAGTGCCAGTCACAGTAATCACTTCCTCTTTCAAGCAAAAACCATCCGGGCGGGTTGGTACATTGCCATCGTCACAAGTAGCAACCTGCTCTTCCGGGTTAACAGTAGTACCACGGCTGTTTGAAATCACAGCAGCAGCTACAGCAACACCAACAGCACCAGCAGCAATAGTAGTAGCACTAATCTCGCCAAAAGCGCCTGAAGACGAACCGCCAGCCTGATCCTGAGCAACAGCTGTGCCCATAGTTAAAGCCAAAACAGCAGCTGCCGTGCTTACAAATACTTTTTTCATTTAAGATCCCTCAATTATTGGATTTCATAGCCAAAGACTATCTGAAAGCAGCGTAAAACTCAAGTGCTAATTGCAAACAGCAGCGCATAAAATTAAAACGCTGCTTACACCAGGTACCACACAATTCATGCCGACTGCGGGTGAATTCTGGCGACTACCGCCGTGTCATCAATGGTCTGGGCAGGCTGGCTGTATACCAGGTCACAGCAGGCATCTTTGTAATTAAAGCCGGTCGGTGCCACTTTCATCAACTGCACAATATCCTGTACCGCAAAGTTCGCACAGTGATACTCCAGCTCCGCCAGCAATGTTTCTACCGCTGGCCAACTCATGCAAACCTCCAGCGCCGACATAATGCGCGGGTGGTCGGTATTGCGGACATTATCGCCTATCAGCAGCTCTTCGTACAGCTTCTCGCCCGGGCGCAAGCCGGTGTAACGAATTTCTATATCGCCATGCGGATGGTTGCTATCTTTTACCTCCAGCCCCATCAGATGGATCATACGCCGGGCCAGCTCGGAAATACGGACCGGTTCGCCCATATCCAGCACAAAAACATCGCCCCCATTGCCCATAGCGCCGGCCTGGATCACCAGTTGGGCGGCCTCGGGAATGGTCATAAAATAACGGATAATATCTTTATGAGTCACGGTAACGGGGCCGCCTTTGCGGATTTGCTCGCGAAACAGCGGCACCACAGAGCCGGACGAACCGAGCACATTGCCAAAGCGCACCATGCAAAAACGGGTACTTTGTTGCCGGGTCGATAAAGCCTGCAACACCAGCTCGGCCAGGCGCTTGGACGCGCCCATCACATTGGTGGGGCGCACTGCTTTGTCGGTAGAAATCAGTACAAAATTTTCTACCCCGGCGGCAATGGCCGCTTCTGCCGTATGCCAGGTACCAAACACATTGTTACGTACCCCTTCAACAATATTAAACTCTACCAGAGGGACATGCTTATAAGCAGCAGCATGGTAGACGGTTTGGACCCCAAAGCAGCGCATTACGCTTGCAACCCGATCGCGCTGCTGCACCGAACCCAGAATGGCTTTTAACTCGACCTCGTAGTCATTTTTCTGCTTTAGTGTGGCCAGCTCCTGCTCTATGCTGTACAAACCGTACTCCGACAGCTCAAACAGGATCAACGCCTTCGGTTCGTACTGGATAATCTGGCGGCACAGCTCAGAGCCTATCGAGCCACCAGCGCCAGTCACCATCACAACTTTGCCGCGGATATGTGCATGCATCAGCTTTAGCTTGGGCTCGACCGGATCCCGCCCCAGCAAGTCTTCCACCCGCACATCCTGCAGCTCATCAATCCGCATGCTGCCATCGACCAACTCGTTCACTGCCGGTATCGATTGCACCGGAATGGGCAAAGACTCCAACTGGTCCAGCACTTCGCGCCGGCGCGAGCGCCCAACAGAAGGAATAGCCAGTAAAACACGATTCACGCTGTACGCTTTGATCAAACTGGCAATATGCGCCGGGTTGCCCACCGGAATACCAATGATGGTTGAACGCTGCAAGGTCGAGTCGTCATCAACAAAGAGCACCGGGTGAAACTGCTCGCCATTAAATAAAGACATCGCCAACTGCCGCCCGGCAGAGCCGGCACCATAAATCAGCACCCGCTCTTTACGGGCATTGTTGCGCTGATCCAAAAACATTCGGACCAGCAAGCGGCTGCCACCAGAGCTAAGCAGCGCCAGCAGCGCATAGACAAAAATAAGGTTGCCCTTGTCTTCTACCCGGAAAACAGCAAACAACAAGGTAAGGATAAAAGCGCTGGATACAATACCAGCCAGCACAGCACCAAGGGCATGCTGACCGATGTAGCGGATCACCGCCCGGTACAACCCCAGCTTGGTAAAAATAAACAGGGTAACCGGCAATGAAATACTAAAAGCCAGCGCAATATCGGCTATTGCAACCTGGCTGCCATTCTGGGTTAGAAAGTAAGCACCAATAAAGGAGCCAAGCAAAAACAGGGTATCCGCACAAACAGAAAAAACACGCTTAAAAGAACGCGGAAGACTTAAAATCCAGCTGAGCAAAGTGAGTTCCTCGGGGTTATTGCCTCGCATAGTATATGCGTGAACCACGATTTAAGCCAGAACGCTGGTAACAAGGCCCTGGCTCAGGGTTAGGATGACGGCTTAGCAAGCAGTTGCTGCATAGCATCGGCAAAGCGTTGTCCCAGCACAGGATCACGCAAGCCAAACTCAACAAAAGCTTTCATATAACCCAGCTTATTACCGCAATCATGGCTGCGGCCTATGATGTGGTAAGCATTAACAGGCTGCTCTTTCATCAAAATAGCGATGGCATCCGTTAGCTGAATTTCATCGCCGGCTCCAAGCGGCGTATAAGCCAGCGCTTCCCAGATAGCCGGGGTAAACACATAACGCCCTACCACCGATAAATTCGATGGTGCTTCATCTAGGTCGGGTTTTTCGACAATAGCACACATAGCAACGGATCCACCGGCTTGCATGTTGTGCCCTTCCACATCGGCAACACCATAACTGCTAACACTTTCCATCGGTACCGGCTCGACCATCACCTGGCTAATACCGGTATCGGTAAATAATTGCCCCATTTGTGCCAGGTTATCACGCTTTAAATCGCTGTCGTAACCATCAATCAACACATCCGGCAGTACAACCGCAAAAGGCACATCTCCCACCAATGGCCGGGCACAAAGTACCGCGTGGCCCAGCCCTTTGGCTTCCCCCTGCCTGACATGCATAATGGTGACATCCTTGGGACAAATATTTTGCACCTCATCCAGCAACTGACGTTTCACCCGCTTTTCCAGCATGGACTCCAGTTCAAAGCTTTTATCAAAATGATTCTCAATGGAGTTTTTTGACGAGTGTGTTACCAAAACGATTTCTTTAATGCCCGCAGCAATGCATTCCTGCACCACATATTGAATCAAGGGCTTATCCACCACAGGCAGCATTTCTTTTGGAATAGCTTTGGTTGCAGGCAGCATACGGGTGCCCAGGCCTGCAACAGGGATCACTGCTTTACGAACTATATTGTTTTTCATAGCACCATCTCTTTAATAGTGTTGAGTGTTGGGTTTTAAATGTTGAATTCAAAACACCAAAATCATCAGAAGCAAACCACAACTATACTAAAACTAAAAGCCTCACCGACGATCCAACACTCAACATTCAACATTCAACATTCATAATACATTCTGTACCAATCGACAAAACGCTGCACACCAAGTTCAATCGGCGTTGCCGGTTTAAAGCCAACAGCCTGCTGCAAGTCATCAATATCGGCAAAAGTTGCCGGAACATCACCATCCTGCATCGGTAGATATTCCTTCACCGCTGCCACCCCCAGTGCTTGCTCAATCGATTCAATAAAGGTCATTAACTTCACAGGCTGGTTGTTACCAATATTAAAAATCTTATAGGGCGCACTGCTTGCCGATGTATCTTGCCCGTTCCAGTCGGCATCAGACTGCGGCGGCTTATCCTGAATACGCAGAATGCCCTCAACAATATCATCGATGTAAGTGAAGTCACGCTGCATCTGGCCATGATTGAAAACCTTGATCGGTTTCCCTTCCACGATGGCTTTGGTAAACAGGAACATGGCCATATCCGGCCGGCCCCATGGCCCATACACGGTAAAAAAACGCAGCCCTGTGGTAGGAATGCCATACAAATGACTGTAGGTATGAGCCATCAACTCGTTGGACTTTTTCGTGGCCGCGTACAAGGATACCGGATGGTCCACCCGATCCTGGGTACTAAACGGCATTTTGCTGTTCATACCATAAACCGAACTGGACGAGGCATACACCAAATGCTCCACCTGATGGTGGCGGCAGCCCTCCAAAATGGTGAGCGTACCAATCAGATTGCTGTCGGCATAAGCCAGCGGGTTTTCCAGTGAGTAACGGACCCCAGCCTGAGCGCCCAAATGTATCACCCGGTTAAACTTTTCCCGGGCAAACAAATCAGCGACGCCCACACGATCAGCCAGGTCCAGCTTTTCAAAAGTAAAATTCGCCGCTGTTTCAAGCTGAGCCAGACGGTCCAGCTTTAATTGCACCTCGTAATAATCATTCAGATTATCCAGCCCCACCACCTGGTGGCCAGCAGCCAGCAAACGCTGGCACACATAAAAGCCAATAAAACCGGCAGCACCAGTCACTAAAAATTTCATCTCACAATTCCTGCCGACTCAACACCCAACATTCAACACCCAACATTCAACATTCAACATTCAACATTCAACATTCAACATTCAACACCCAACATTCAACATTCAACATTCAACATTCAACATTCAACATCATACTAATCACTGCCAAATAAATCGCGAGTGTAGACTTTCTCTGCCACATCGGCCAGTGCTTCACTGCGCCTGTTGGCAACAATGACATCCGCCATCTGCTTAAACTCAGCCAAATCCCGAATCACCCGGGAGTGGTAGAACTCGCTTTGCTTTAACTCCGGCTCGTACACCACTACCTCAATACCTTTGGCTTTAATGCGCTTCATAATGCCCTGAATCGCAGATGCCCGAAAATTATCAGAGCCCGATTTCATTACCAAGCGATACACTCCAACGATCTTGGGAGCACGCTTGATAATGGAATCAGCGATATAGTCTTTGCGGGTTCGGTTAGCATCGACAATGGCCTGAATCATATTGTTTGGAACATCGCGATAATTGGCCAGCAATTGCTTGGTATCTTTCGGCAAACAGTAACCACCATAACCAAAACTGGGGTTGTTGTAGTGGCTACCGATACGAGGGTCCAGCCCCACCCCTGCAATGATCTGCCGGCTATCCAGGCCATGGCTCTCGGCATAGCTATCAAGCTCATTGAAGTAAGCCACCCGCATCGCGAGGTAGGTGTTGGAAAAGAGCTTAATAGCTTCGGCTTCAGTGCTATCAGTAAAAAGCACCGGAATATCTTTTTTCACGGCTCCCTGCTGCAGCAAAGCAGCGAACTGCCGGGCACGCTCGGAGCGTTCGCCCACAATAATTCGCGATGGGTGAAGATTATCGTGCAACGCCTTACCTTCCCGCAAAAACTCGGGCGAGAAAATAAGGTTGTTCGTTTGAAACCGGGCCGCAGTGGCTTTGGTATAGCCTACCGGCACCGTAGATTTAATAACCATCAAGGCATTGGGGTTTATTGCCAGCACATCCTGGATCACGGCCTCAACACTCTGAGTATTAAAATAGTTGGTCTCGGCATCGTAGTCCGTTGGCGTAGCAATAATAACAAAATCTGCATTGGCATAAGCCAACTGTTTATCCAAAGTAGCGCTAAATTGCAAATCGTCGCGCGTTAGAAAGCTACTAATATCGCTATCTTCAATCGGCGACTTGCCCGCATTCAGCAAGGCTACTTTTTCCGGCACAATATCCACCGCCACTACCTGGTGGAACTGAGCCAACAACATGGCATTGGACAAGCCGACATAGCCAGTACCTGCTACAGCAATACGTAAAGCTGGCATATTCAGCACTCTATCATTAGCAAAATTTAGCGCGCAATAATAGCATGGACACCTAAAGCTGAAAACGCTTGCTGCAATGCCAGTTTTGCCGGCATATCACCGTGCACAATACGGACCTGTTTTGGCTTTCGGCGCATCCGGCACACAAAATTCAGCAAGCCTTGCTGATCGGCGTGGGCAGAATAGCCCCCTAAGGATATAATCTCTGCCCTAAGCGCAATACGTTCGCCATCCATGGTAACAAAAGCGCCGGGGCGGTTGCCAAAGCGCTGCAACTGCGCCCCCAGAGTACCGCGGGCCTGATAGCCAACAAAGATCACCTGATGCACCGGATCGGGCAGCATTTGCTTTAAGTAATTGACCACCCGGCCGCCCTGACACATACCACTGGCGGCAATCACAATAGCCGGCATTTGGGTTTGGCTAAGCCGCTGCACCAACTGCTGATGCTCGGCCACCGAGTCCACAGTAATTAATTGCTCAAAACTCAGCGGGTGCCGCCCTGCCGCCACTTTGGCTTTGGCTTCGTCATCCCAGCAGTCTTTCAGCTGGCGATAAGCCGCAGTAAAGCGGGCTGCCAGCGGTGAGTCGACAATCACCTTAAGCTCATCCCAGCGCAAGTGCCGGTGGATGGACTGGCCTTTTAACCGGTGAATCAGGCTTTCCAACTCGTACAACAGCTCCTGGGTGCGGCCAATGCTAAAGGCCGGAAAAATCACCGTGCCGTTATCCTGCAACGAGTGCAGTAACGCCTGTTTTAATCGCTTGGTGCGCTCTTTACGGTTTTCATGCTGTTTATCACCATAGGTACTTTCAATCACCACCACATCCGCTCCAGCCGGTGGCTTCGGTGCTGGCAACAAGGGGGTGTAAGGCGCGCCCAGATCACCGGAAAATACCGTGGTAAACCAGCGCCTGCCAGGCAATGTACGATGGCGGATCTCCAGATAAGCCGAACCCAGTATATGCCCCGCCACCTGAAAGCGGCACTGCACCTGCACGCCATCTGCTGGCGGCAAATCCAGCCATTGTTTGTAATCCACCGCGACAATTTGCTGTTGCAATAAAGACAAAAAGGTTTCTATCAGGGCAGGATCACGGGTTACGCCCACTTTCAGTGCATCTTCCAGCACCAAAGGCAGCAACAGCGCCGATGCTTTGGTGCAATAAATAGGGCCACGAAAACCTGCCGCCAACAAATAGGGAATACGCCCCACATGATCAATATGCACATGGGTAACAATTAAAGCTCGGATCCCGGCAAGTGGAAAATCAATCGACGGCTCGCTGGCCGAACCACCCGGCCCTGCTTCATCGCCCTGAAACAAGCCGCAATCAATCAGCACACTGTAATCTTCCTGCAGCAGATACG
>NZ_JAUGZK010000014.1:0-97587 GCF_036327005.1 Alkalimonas mucilaginosa | reverse complement strand
CTGAGCTACTGAGGAATTGTAATTTACTGTTGGCTCCCCAGGTTGGGCTCGAACCAACGACCTACGGATTAACAGTCCGCCGCTCTAACCAACTGAGCTACTGAGGAACAGTAAACAACGGCGGCAATACTAATGCCAGTCTGTGAGGCTGTCAACAGCTAAGCTTGTTCATTTGTTTAAATTCAGACTGCTTGAACAGAGAATCGTCAATTTGTTTTATTTGCGGCCTGTCAACCGGACAAAGCTGCTGGTTTTCTAGGCTAAGCCAGTTTACCCACAGAAGCTGTGGATAAGTCTGTGAATGATCAGGTGATGATTGAAGCCAGCTTAGAAAAATCAAGGGTTATAGCAGCGTCAATAGTTGCAGGGATAAATAAATTTTCATTTTAAATCAATGGTTTGTGTTTTTGCTCTGGTGAGGGCAAAAAACAATCGAATTTCTGGTTTAGAAATTTACGTTGTGTTGCTGTGTGGACTATTGCTAAACACCGCCATTGAATTTGCTGCATTTGTAGTTACGGCATGGCATCAATCTCTGCTTTTCATTACACTATGCCCTCCTCAGAATAACTGGCCGTAGGAATGACCTCTCCGGATAAACGCTCGTTATTGCACAATGACATTGCTGTGACGCTCTATCGTATGACGGTTCCCATGCTGCTGGGCATGTTCACGCTGATGAGCTTTAACCTGGTGGATACGTTCTTTATCAGCATGCTTGGCACGCAAGAACTGGCGGCAGTTAGTTTTACTTTCCCCGTGACATTTACCTTTATCAGTCTGGCCATTGGTCTTGGGATTGGTACTTCCGCCATTATTGCCAAAGCCCTTGGAACTGGTAACCAGCAAGAAGCTCGTGCAGATGGTCTGGCGTCCTTGTGGCTGGCTGTATTTTTGATGCTGATCTTGTCTGCTGTGGGCTGGTTGGCGCACGATGCGCTATTCAAGGCACTTGGCGCAAGCGATGCGATTGTTCCGCTTATTCGGCAGTACATGCTGATTTGGCTGGCCGGTGCTGTTTTTTTGATGATACCTATGGTGGGTAACAGTATCTTGCGTGCCGCCGGTGAAACGCGGTTGCCAGCTTATATTATGGCCGCCGGAGGTTTATGCAACGCTATTTTGGATCCTTTGTTGATTTTTGGTCTTGGGCCTTTTCCTGAGCTTGGTATGCAGGGCGCGGCGCTGGCCAGTGTTTTGTCCTGGCTTTGTGGCACTGTACTGGTGATTAAGGTGTTGCTGCAACGGGCTCTGATTGAGCGCGGCTGGCAACCCTTGCAACGGGCCTATCCTATTTATCGAAAAATTTTACGCATTGCTTTTCCTGCCGCCGGTGCCAATATGCTAACCCCTATTGCTATGGCAATTCTTACAGCCATTATGGCCACTTACGGTGCTGAGGCCGTGGCAGCCTTTGGCGTTGGGATTCGGCTAGAAAGCATGGCGTGTCTGGTGGTTCTGGCACTCTCCACTACCTTGCCACCTTTTGTCAGTCAAAACTATGGTGCCGGCTATTTTGACCGGGTGTTCAATGCCTATAAAAAAAGTGTCTGTTTCATTTTGCTTTGGCAATTGGCGATTTTTGTGTTGCTGGCTTTGTTGGCTCCGCTGATCGCCAGCGCCTTTTCCGATGACATCAAAGTGCAGCGACTGATTCAGTTGTTTCTCTGGATTTTGCCGCTGGGCTACGGCTTGCAAGGGTTAATTATTCTTACCAACTCATCGCTGAATGCGTTGCACTTGCCGGTACAGGCGCTTTGGTTAAGTATCTGCAGGTTGTTTGTTTTTTATGTACCTTTTGCCTGGGCTGGTGGTCAGTTGGCTGGTATTCCAGGCTTGTTTGCTGGCTGTGTCATGGCTAATCTATGCATGTCTATGCTGAGTTATTATTGGTTTCAACGGGCTTTACAACGCATGCAGCACCCCATGGTCAACCGAGGTGAAATAGAGTGAAAGCGTTTCGACTGGTTTCGGATTATCAAGCGGCCGGCGATCAGCCGCAGGCTATTGCCAAATTGGTAGAAGGCCTGGAAGCCGGACTGGCGCATCAAACCTTGCTTGGTGTCACCGGCTCTGGCAAAACCTTCACCATGGCCAATGTGATTCAGCAGGTCAGTCGGCCTACTCTGATTATGGCGCACAACAAAACATTGGCAGCTCAGTTGTATGGCGAAATGAAAGCTTTTTTCCCTGATAACGCTGTTGAATACTTTGTGTCTTATTACGACTACTATCAGCCTGAAGCTTATGTCCCGTCAACCGATACCTTTATCGAGAAAGATGCTTCCATCAATGAACATATTGAGCAGATGCGCTTGTCTGCAACCAAAGCGTTGATGGAACGCCGGGATGTAGTGATCATAGCGTCTGTTTCAGCTATTTACGGCTTGGGCGATCCTGAGTCCTACATGAAAATGTTGCTGCATTTACGGCAGGGGGATACCCTTGATCAGCGCTTTATTCTTCGGCGCCTGGCGGAGTTGCAGTACCAGCGTAATGATCTGGCCTTTGAGCGGGCTACCTATCGGGTGCGGGGCGATGTGATAGACATTTTCCCGGCAGAATCGGATGCATTGGCCGTTCGGCTGGAGCTTTTTGATGAAGAGATTGAGCGCATCAGTTTATTCGACCCCCTGACCGGGGCTGTTGAAAAAGTGGTATCGCGCTACACCATCTATCCCAAAACCCACTATGTAACCCCGCGAGAGAAAATTCTGGATGCAGTGGAGCAAATCAAAACGGAGCTGCAACAACGAAAACAGCAATTGCTTGAGCAAAACAAATTAGTGGAAGAACAACGTCTGACGCAACGGACTCAGTTTGATATTGAGATGATGGTTGAGCTTGGCTATTGCTCCGGCATTGAAAACTACTCCCGCTATTTATCCGGCCGCATGCCAGGAGAGCCGCCACCAACCTTACTGGATTACTTTCCAGCTGATGGCCTGATGTTTATTGATGAATCACATGTTACCATTTCGCAGATTGGGGCTATGTACAAAGGCGATCGGTCGCGAAAAGAAAACCTGGTCAATTATGGTTTTCGGTTGCCGTCTGCACTGGATAACAGGCCACTTAAGTTTGATGAGTTTGAAAGTATCGCCCCGCAGCGGATCTATGTATCGGCCACACCCGCCAAGTACGAGTTGGAAAAATCCGCTGGCGAAGTAGTGGAGCAGGTAGTACGTCCTACCGGCTTGATTGATCCAGAAATTGAAATTCGGCCGGTTGCGACCCAGGTGGATGACTTGTTGTCAGAAGCCTATCTGAGGGCGCAACGCAATGAGCGGGTTCTGGTCACCACTCTGACCAAAAAAATGGCGGAAGATTTAACCGACTACCTGCTAGAGCACCAGGTCAAAGTACGCTACCTGCATTCAGATATTGATACCGTGGAGCGGGTCGAAATTATTCGAGACTTGCGTCTTGGGGTATTTGATGTCCTGGTAGGTATTAACTTGCTGCGGGAAGGACTGGATATTCCGGAGGTTTCGCTGGTGGCGATTCTGGATGCGGACAAAGAGGGCTTTTTACGTTCGGAGCGCTCTCTGATCCAAACCATCGGTCGTGCTGCCAGAAACTTGCAGGGCAGGGCCATTTTGTATGCAGACTCAATCACAGGCTCCATGCAGCGTGCTATTGACGAAACAGAGCGTCGCCGCCACAAGCAAGTAGCCTTTAATGCGGCGCATGGCATCACTCCGAAAGGTTTGAATAAGAAAGTCGCTGATGTGATGGACTTGGCACAAGAGCCTGCGCCACTAGCTGAGGTTGCTGAACAAGCTGCGGGCTACCACAGCAATCGGACTGCCATTGCTGCGGATATCAAAGTGCTGGAGAGTGAGATGCGGCTGCACGCTGAAAACCTTGAATTCGAGCAGGCCGCTGCATGTCGGGATCGATTGCAGCAGCTTCAGGCTTTATTGCTTAAAGACTAAGCAAGCTATTGTTGGACTATGCATTCCTGTAGCAGTGTTCAGTTTTTATTAAGTTTGAAAGGGCTAGCATGCCGGCCATCACTATTTAGAATAAAGTACTATAAGGACAAATAATTATGAAACGCACTCTGCTTGCTTCTTTGCTTTCTGTGGTATCAGTCACGGCAATGGCTGCCAGTTACCAGAACGAGTCTTCGTTAAATTTTAGCTGGGGCGATGTCGTTCAGGCTGATCTGCAGCAGTGGGAGTTTTCCCATCGCTATTTTCTGACACCAGTCCAGGGCAATGTGGCAGCACCCTTAGCAGAGTCAGCATTTCTTAGCCGTAACAGCAATGTATTCGGTGATTATGTACGTGGCACACAGAAAGAGGATGGTATCAAGCTTAGCTCCTCTTCCTGGCGCCTGGGTGGCGAGTACATGGACAGCAGCCATGACTTTTATGTCGGCTTTGAATTTGAAAGCATCAACCGCTCCAGCACCAAATCTGCTTTGACCCAGTTGGGTTACTTCTTTGATTCGGACTGGCTGGTTACCTTCGATATCGATCATACCCGCCCGGATAGCGCAGGTACCCGCACAGAGTTTGGTTTTAGCACCAAAAAATTGATGCGTTTACCGACTGGTGATCACCTGAATGTCGAAGCGAGCTACCGGGATCTGCGCAGCACCAGCCGCAATGCCTACAGCTTTGGTGGTGATTACTATTTTGGCAAAGAGTTATCCGTTGGTTTGTTTTACGACTGGACATCGAAGAACATCGTAAGTACTGCGCAGGACTCTTTCACAGTGCGTGGCCAGTGGTTCCCGATGAATAATCTGGCGGTGCGGGCCTCTGTCAGCTTCGATAGCTTTGAGACGGGCGAGGACTTGTACACCGTTGGTGCCAGCTATCGTTTCTAAGCAGTAACTGTGGCATAACACACCTGATTCCGCCCTTGTGCCTTAGCCCGGTAAAGGGCGGTATCCGTTTGATGAATGAAAAACTCAGGGCTGCTGTTTTTATCTGGTTTCATCAGGCTACAGCCAATGCTAATGGTAAGACAATCACTCACCGAATGTTGATGGGGGATGGCCAGCTGCTGTACCGCGTGCAGTAAGTTTTCAGCGGTGGTTTTCAGTTGTGCTATCTGAATGGATGGCAGAATGATGGCAAATTCCTCACCTCCGTAACGGGCTACCAACTCACCTTGCCGCTGGATGTGATCGCGCAACAGGCTTGCCACTCGTTTCAATGCATCATCGCCGGCCTGGTGGCCATAGTTGTCGTTGTAAGCTTTGAAGTGATCAATATCAATCAGTATCAGCCCCAAAGGTTGTTTATTTCTGGCGCAGCGATGTAACTCCTGCTGTAGTACTGTATCAAACTGACGTCTATTGGCGATGCCGGTGAGCCCATCCCTGCTGGCCAACAGCTGCAGCTCTTTATTTGCCTGCATCAACTGCTGCTGCACCTGCTGCAGCGACACTCGATCGCGGACATTTTGTATGGTATTGCCAATCATATGGCCAACCAGCTTCAGACGGCGAATATCGCTGGCTGTCCAGGCACGTTTACGAGCCACCATATCACAACCAACAAAGCCAAGAAGCTGGCCATGACTGAGCATGGCAGAGCAAAGAATGGACTGAATATCTTCCCGCTGGAACTCACGTTTTTCAAGGGCCGCTTCCGCAGGCAACTGACCAACATCCTGTACGGCAAAAATAGCGTCGGCTGCCAGAGTTTGCCAGATGAATGGTTGAGCTGCTTGGGGAAGATCCTGCAGCCGTTCAATATGGGAGGATATACCTGCTCGAACCCACTCATGGGTATTGCTCATGGTGGCCTTGTCGTGGTTCATTAAAAAAACATAGCTGCGGTCAGCGTGGCAAAACTCTCCCAGAGCAGCCAGTGCACTTTGAATATGTGTATCCAATTGTTCTGGTCTTACGTTGATAAGTTCTGTCGAAATGAGCGACATCAACTTATCAAAGGCGAGAGCCTCTGTCAGTTCACTGTCATCATCAGCCGTCCACTTGCTGACGGGAAGTGTTGTCTGCGGCTGACAAGGGCAAAGTACAATTAATACTGTGCTGCTTGAGGTAAAATGAAACCGGATCAGTTGTGCTTTTAACTCAACGGTTAGACCGGTCGGCAGGGTAACGCACTGTTGCAGTGCCGAGCCACTTAAGGCAAGCAATAAAGGGTTATGTACCAGTCCCAGCGGCTCTTTACTATCCGGATCTGCGAGTGAAATTTGACGTACATCGCTCAGCGACAACACCGCTTGGTCCATGGGTAAATCCAGCAGCTCTAGGGCTGCTGAATTGGCATAGATGGAGGCTTTGGCAATATCTTTGCACAGTAGAGCGGTTGGCAATGCATCCATGATGGCCCAAAAGGGTGGCGTTTCTTCTATGAGTCGTGTCATAACATCCTCAACGGCAGCAGCAGCCGAAACCTTTACAGGCTAAGCTTAGTGCAGCTATTGAGAAGCTACAAATGGCAGCAGACGGTTATGTCTCCGGATCTGCAGACCAGACCAGAGCTTTGAAATGCGCCCGGCACATAGATACATACTGCTCATTGCCACCTATCTGAATTTGATCGCCATGGCGGCTTGGTTTGCCATCGGCATCCAGTCGCACCACGAAGTTGGCTTTACGGCCGCAATGGCAAACGGTTTTTAACTCGATCAGTTTATCGGCCCAGGCCAGCAAAGCTTCGCTACCGGCAAAGGTATTGCCGGTAAAGTCAGTGCGCAGGCCATAGGCCAAGACAGGAATATTGAGCGCATCAACCACATCGGTTAGCTGCTGCACCTGGTTGCGGCTTAAAAATTGCGCTTCATCTATCAAGACACAGTCCACCTGCTGTTGCTTAAGCTGGTTATAGAAGTGGTACTCTGCATCAAACAAGGTTGCAGGCATAGACAAGCCGATACGGGAGCTGATTACACCCTCACCAAAACGGTTGTCGATGGCGGCAGTAAAAAGCGCAATTTGCATACCGCGTTCACGGTAATTGTATGCGCTTTGCAGTAACGATGTGGACTTGCCGGCATTCATTGCCGAATAGTAGAAATACAATTGAGCCATGTTTGTTTCCGGTGCTAAATTGCCGGAGTATACCAGAGCGCGATGGGGAATTGACCACTTCGGTCTGCCTTTCGCAGCCGGTACTGGTAACCGTTGCCTGGATACTATAAGCTGAGCGAAAATTCAGGCTTGGTCGTGGGAGTTCGAATGGATAAATGGTTACTATTGACCGTCTTTGGTCAGGTTTTGCTAACCAGCGTCTTGTTAATTTTAATGGGACGGCGACGTTTTGCCGCTGCACGCCGTGGTGAGTTATCGATGGATGCTTTTGCGCTGATGCAGCTGGATAAAGCCAATGCGCAGGTGATAGCTACCGGGCGCAATTTTGACAACCAGTTTCAAATGCCAATGCTGTATTTGTTTGCTGTGGTATTTATTTTGCAACAGGGACTGGCCGATGCATCTTTTGTGCTGATGGGGGCCTTCTATCTGCTATTGCGGGTGTTCCATGCGTTGATCCATACTGGTAGCAACCGATTGCGTTGGCGCTTTCGTACCTTTGTATACAGCTGTGCAGTGCTCTGGGTGATTTGGTTGCGCTTGTTATGGTTGCTTTTTTTCGGATAAATTTCGTCGGAGACAGTCCGACCTATGTGAGGTGAATGATGGAATACCAGTTAAGTCGTGACGAATTGACTAAGTTAGAACAGCTGGCACCCGAACAGCGTTACGAGTATTTTGTACATGCCGTTGCCGATTTGGATACCATTTGGATCCTGGTGGATGATGAAGGCTTTGTGTTGGTGAGTGCTGAAGATGAGCGTTGTATCCCGGTTTGGCCTCATGCCGAATTGGCCGAAAGCTGGATTGACGGCGAGTGGAGTGAGTGTCAGGCGCAGTCGATTCCAGTGGCAACCTGGCTGGAAAAGTGGACCTCTGGTCTGCAGGGGGATGAGCTGGCGATTGCGGTCTTTCCTGATGCGGAAGGTCCTGGCGTGGTAGTGACGCCCAGTGAGCTGGAAGAAGCGTTACAGGCTGAATTAAGCGACTAAATACCATAAACTCCAGTGCCCTTAAAGGGCGCTGGAGTTTATGAAAAGCCGAGTTACGCTTGCTGTACTCTGGCTTGCATCTCTGCCACTACGGCATCCAATGCCAGTAAGGCTTTATCGCCACTGCGGCGGTGCTTGTACTCGACCTGTTGCTGATCCAGGTTGCGCTCACCTATCACGATTTGGTGCGGAATGCCGATCAGCTCCATATCCGCAAACATAACACCTGGGCGCTCTTTGCGATCATCAAACAATACCTCAAAACCAGCCTCAGTCAGTTGCTGATAAAGCTGTTCAGCAGCCTGCTGAATACGAACTGATTTATGCATGTTCATTGGGATCAGTGCAATCTGAAACGGGGCAATCGCATCTGGCCATATGATGCCGTGTTCATCATGGTTTTGCTCGATGGCGGCAGCCAGAATACGTGATACACCAATGCCGTAACAGCCCATAGTCAGGATTTGATTTTTGCCTTCTTCATTCAGGACACCTGCTTTCATCGCTTGCGAGTATTTATCTCCCAGTTGGAAAATATGTCCAACCTCAATACCTCGGCGGATTTCCAGGCTGCCCTTACCACAAGGGCTGGCATCACCGGCGACCACATTGCGTAAATCGGCAGTATCAAAAGCTGCACTATCCCGCAACCAGTTCACACCTGTCAGGTGATAGCCAGTCTCGTTAGCGCCACAAACAAAATCTGCCAGCTGCGCTGCGCTGTGATCGACGATCACCGGGATGTTCAGACCTATCGGCCCAACAGAGCCAGGCAAGGCACCGGTCAGAGCTTTGATCTCCTCGTCACTGGCAAAGGTCAGAGGTTGAGCAACCAGAGGATGCTTCTCAGCTTTAACTTCATTGAGCTGATGATCGCCACGCAGCACCAAAGCAACAAAAGCCGGTGCTGAGCTGTCGTCGGTTGGCTCTGCCCGGACAAACAGCGTTTTAGCAATTTGCTGCGGTGTTAGTCCAAGGAAGCTGGCTACTTCGTCTACGGAGCCAACATTGGGTGTGCTTATTTTTTGTTGTGGCTGTGTTGCTGCCGGACGTTCAGCTTGCGGGGGCAGGGCGGCCGCCATTTCAACGTTGGCGGCATAATCACTTTCTGTGGAAAATGCGATGGCATCTTCACCAGAGCTGGCCAATACATGAAACTCATGCGATACACTGCCACCAATAGCACCGCTATCTGCCAGCACAGCGCGGAAATTTAGCCCCAGTCGGGTGAAGATATTGGTATAAGCCTGGTACATGGCATCGTAGGTTTTTTGCAGGCAATCCTGTGACAGATGAAAGGAATAAGCATCTTTCATCAGAAACTCCCGGGCCCGCATCACACCAAAGCGCGGCCGCCGCTCATCGCGGAATTTGGTTTGGATCTGATACAGGTTCAGTGGGAGTTGTTTGTAGCTGGTGACTTCACGGCGAATCAGGTCGGTGATAACTTCTTCATGGGTGGGTCCAAGCACAAAGTCGCGCTGATGTCGGTCCTGAAAACGCAGTAATTCTGCATCCATTTGTTCCCAGCGGCCGCTTTCCTGCCACAGTTCTGCATTTTGTACCATGGGCATCAATACTTCGATCGCACCGGCTTTATTCAACTCTTCACGGACAATACGCTCCACTTTACGCAAGGTGCGTACCCCAGTGGGTAAGTATGTGTATAAACCGGATGCCAGCCGGCGGACCATGCCAGCTCGCAGCATCAGTTGATGGCTAATTACTTCGGCATCGGCCGGGGTTTCTTTCATGGTGGAGAGTAAATACTGGCTGCTGCGCATTGTCGACCCTGTCTGCAGTTCACAAAATTGCCGTATTCTAGCAAGGGCATGGCAGCAACGCCATGCCCAATCATGCGCTATTTTACCCTTTCAATTGAGTGCTGCAGTACCTGAGGTGTGACCTGCTGGCCTGCCAGCATGCCACCAATCGAATAGATAGCATCATTCACCTTGACCAAGCCCTGTAAGTCCATAACGGCTGTGGTGGGCTTGGCGGCCAACCATTGTTGCTGCGCGGGGGAATACAGCCAGACATTGGCTTCCGGCTCGGCTTTGTCGCCTTGCTCACTGACGCCATCGATATGGTAAAAGTGGCTACTGCCGCCAATAAAGACAGCAACAGCTTCATCATCAACAGTACTGTCGATAGCGGCCATACGAAAGCGGGGTTGTCCTGTTGGATGTGGAATAGGCTGCCACTCAATGCGCAAGGCATTGCGCGGGTTGATTTTCCCTTGGTAACAAGCCGGTTCGGTCGACTTAACACGCTGACCACTTTGGTAGCTCAGGCTGACCCCATCACAAAACACAATATGGTCACTGACGATAGCGCCGGCCAAACCATAGCTGGCCTTGCCTGGCATCGGGGTTGCCTGGCTCCACTGTTGAGTGAAGTTGTCAAACACTTGCACCAGGTTGACCGCACCATCATTGCTCCAGCCACCCACCAGGTACACGTAGCGATCCTGATAGGTCAGAGCCAGAGTATCATCCACCGGGACAGGGATCGGGTTGACTCTGTTATAACGTTGGGTTACCGGATTAAAGCGGTAAATTTCATCTGAGGTATTGCGATTACCCTGGCGGTCAATGCTGTAACCGCCAAAAACAAAAAAGTTATTGTTCAGTGCCACAGCACTGGCGGCAACCCGGCCAGGCAAGCGTGTCTGACTGGGGACTTCCGGCATACTGCTCCAGCCGAATTCACCTACGGTATGCACCCAGACTTTGTTGTGCAAGCTTTGGCTGTTCTTCTCCGGGCCTATGCCCATCATGCTGATCACATAGGTTTTGCCGCGCACGGTAGTGCTGGCCACGGCATTGTTGCTGACTGGCTCTGGTAACGGTGGCAATGCCAATACGCTGCCACTAACCAGCAAGCTCAGCAAGGGGAGTGATCGCATAGACATAATGATGTTCTCCTGTCACTTTCCATTGAATATTTAAGTTATAGAGTGTCATACCATAGCTCTGTTCACCAGCATGTTTCTTCTTGTAAGGTGGCCTCGGATCCTGTTTGAGTACTTTTTCAATCAGGGTTTTAAGTTCAGGCCAACGGCTCTGGTGAATGCAAAACTGCTCTGCTTCAGCAGAGAAGCTGACCGTCATCGCGGTTTCAGGGGCGTTGTCGGCAAAGCTGGCGCTGGCTTCCGGGATGGCATCTGAGTAGGGCAAATAGGGCTTAATATCCAGGATGGGCGTGCCATCCAGCAAGTCAATGCCAGCCAAATCCAGTTGCCATTGTTTATTCACACAGCGCACAGCTTCTAATTGTACGACAGAAAGGCCAATTGGATTAGGCCTGAATGTTGCTCGGGTTGCAAAGACGCCTTTGCGGGTATTCCCACCAAGGCGCGGAGGCCGGACCATGGGGGACCAGCCTTTATCGGCAGTTTCATGAAACACAAAGAGCAGCCAGAGGTGACTAAACTCTTCAATACCACGCACAAAAGGTTCGGCATTAAAAGCGTGATTAAAAATGAGTTGCGCTTTGGCCTCCGGAACCAGGCCTGGCTGTCGTGGGATGGCAAACTTTTGTTTGTAAGGTGAACGGATGATTCCAATCACATCAAATGCGTATTGTTGCTGCATGGGGCCTGCTGCAGTTTTAGTTGCTTAACAATGCCTTAGTATGACAGCTGAAGCCAGGAAACACCAAGCTGTGGCAGAGTAGTTGCGGTTTTAATGAACGGTTTTATGGCAATCTAAATGTCTTTATTTCCAGATGTTCGCAAAGTAGTATAGGGAACATAGTGTTCGTAAGGGAGTGATTGCAGGATGGAGCGCAAAATATTACGTACGGAGTGTCCGGATTCTCAGGGATTGATAGCCAAAATCACCGGTATTTGTTTTCAACATCAGCTCAATATTATTCGTAATACCGAGTACGTCGACCCGATTTCAGGGCAATTTTATATGCGTACAGAACTGGAAGGTGAGTTTGATGATAGTCGCTTGCTGGCTGAGCTGGATGCCGTACTGCCGGTTGGTAGCGAGCGCAGTTTAGAGTCTGCCAGTAAGCGTAAACGGGTGCTGGTGCTGGTAACTAAAGAGTCGCATTGCCTGGGAGACATTCTGATGAAAGTGTTCGATGGCAGTTTGCAGCTGGATATAGTGGCTGTGGTTGGCAATTATGCCGACCTTGCCAGTTTGGCAGAGCGTTTTCATATTCCTTTTCATCATGTGTGCCATCAGCAGCTTAGCCGCGAAGCACATGAGCAGGCACTGCTGCAGGTGATTGACCGTTATGCTCCGGATTATCTGGTGCTTGCCAAGTTTATGCGGATTTTAACACCAGCCTTTGTGCGTCGTTTTCCACAGCGTATTATTAATATTCACCATAGTTTTTTGCCAGCATTCGTTGGTGCAAAACCATACCTGCAGGCATTTGAGCGAGGTGTAAAAATTATCGGTGCCACAGCACACTTTGTAAATGATGCGCTGGATGAAGGACCTATTATTGAGCAAATGGTTACCCGGGTCGACCATAATTACGCGGCTCAGGATATGGCCAAGGCGGGGCGCGATGTTGAAAAATCTGCTTTATCGAAAGCTTTGCAGTTATTGCAAGAAGACCGGGTTTTTGTTCATGGTAATAAAACAGTATTGCTTTAACAATGGCTAGAAACCTAAACTCAGACTATGTTAGGATCCATACAATTTCATTCATGATATAGTATCGAGGTTACACAATGTCTTTATTGCTAAATAAAAAAGAGTTAAAAAAAGCGGCTGAAGAATTATCGGTTGTGAAATTGCAAGATGTGATCCGTCAATTAAACGACGTGCTGGAAAATCGGAAGCGGGAGACTGAAGCTCTGGAAGAGCTGAAAGATTTCGTCAAGCAAAAGGGCTTTACTTTCCAGCAACTGGGCATTTCTGTGCAGCATGAAGTGGTTTCTGTCGATGAACCACAGGCAGTCACCAGTAAGCGTCCGGTTAAACCAAAACTAAAGTCGCTTAATAAAGAAAAACAATACTTTTATGTTGATGAAGGCAAACTGCAATTATTAAAAACTCATACCATGAAGCAGGGATTACGTGATCGTGGTATTAGTATTTTGTCTTATGCGGATGTCAGTCAAAAGCATCAAAAAGATGTAGATGCACTGCTGGCCGAGGCTGAACAGCAAGCGATTGAAAACTTCAATGCCAAAGTAGGGGTCTGGAACCAGTGGGCTGAAGCCAATGGTGCTGAAATGTTAAGTCCTAAATAAAACTATTTTGTTGGATGAAAACCCCGGCTGAGATTGCTCAGCCGGGGTTTTTTTATGGCTTGGGTTGCGCGTCCAGTGATTGGCCATTTACCTGAATGCTATCATCGCCGGCCAGATACAAATACAGCCACATTAAATCCGCCGGTGTTTTCAACTGCTGCGCATTCTCAGCCGGGTAAGCGCGGGCCCGCATGGTAGTACGGGTAGCGCCTGGGTTAATGCAGTTTACGCGGACAGAGCTGCCTTCGTACTCATCGGCCAGCGTTTGCATCAGTCCCTCGGTGGCAAATTTAGACACGGCATAACTTCCCCAGTAAGCCCGCCCCTGACGACCAACACCAGAAGAAGTAAAGATGATGGAGGCGTGATCGGCTTTGCGTAATACCGGCATCAAAGCCTGAGTCATCAGCATAGGGCCTGTCAGGTTTACCTGCAGCACATCCTGCCAGATATCAGCTTTTATATGCTCAAAGGGTGCTAAACCACCCAAAATGCCGGCGTTGTGCAGCACAGCATCCAGCTTACCGAACTCGGCTTCAATTGTCGCGGCCAGATCCTGGTAATGTTTTTGTGTGGCGCCTTTCAGGTCAAGGGGCACAATAGCCGGCTCTGGCCACTGGTGCGCACATATTTCATCGTACACAGCGGTCAACTTGGCTGTGGTTTTACCTAATAAAATAACAGTTGCACCGTAACGGGCAAAAGTGAGCGCTGCTTCTTTACCAATGCCATCACCGGCACCTGTAACCAGAATGACTTTATCAGCCAGTAGACCAGCTGGCGCATGGTAACTTTTCATCCAATCATGTTCCTCTTTCTAAATTGCAGCAGCATACGCTTTTTGCAGTTTTTTTTCATCTTTTACGACAGATGCGCTGTTTTCAACTAGCGATTTTGGTTTGATTGGGTTAAGTTTAACTGGTCTAAGCTGTTGAGGGTAACAGCCCAAACCCAAAAATATTAGTCAACACACACTGTTGCAAAAATAAAAAGTGACGACAGGGGAGAATCTATGAAAAAGCTTTTACTGAGTCTGGCGGTGGCTTCGGCGTTAGGCCTTGCAGGCTGTGGCGACTCGCTGGATGATATTAAAAAAGACACCGAACAACAGGGGGAGGTATTAACACCAGTTTCTCGCGTGGTGTTTAACCCGGGTGCCGGTGCTGTATCAGTACCCAACGATTTGCTGTTTCTGGGTACGACCGATGGTACACTCACACTCGATAGTGCCAGCCAGGATTACAGCAATCCGCAAACAGCTTTGGGTATACTGGATGGCTGGTCAACCCAAAATCCTTTTAGTATTGAGCTGAGCTTTGCCCCGGATGTGACACTCGATGCTCAGTCTGCCAGTGAGCCTCAGGCTGTGCGTATTTTTGAAGTGGTCATGGGCGGTCCAACAGCCAGCATTGACGCCTGCCGCGAGTTGCCGCAAGGTGTGGCCTGTCAGTTGGTTGGCGAGTTGGTGTTTGGTCAGGACTTTTTTACTGCCGCTGCTGGTAATAATGTCGCAGTGATCCCATTCCGTCCTTTAAAAGCGAACACTACCTACATTGTGGCGCTCACTGATAAGTTACGTGACTCTGCTGGTCGCTCCATCAAGCCATCGACTACGTACGAGCTGTTGCAGCAGGATTTAGCGACTCTGCCACTAGGCTCGGCTCAGCAGCGTCAACTGCAGGGGGCGATCAACAGCTTTGAAGCGGTGGTGTCATCCACTGATTTAACGCGCTCCAGTATTATTTACACGGCAGCAATTACCACTCAGTCGACGGCTGATGTATTGGCAACGACCAAGCAACTGTGGGCTGGCGCTATTCAGCAGGGTGCTGCGCCTTCGCTGCAGGTGCAGGATACCGGGTTTCGGGTGTCTCAGGTTAGTCCGTTATTCCCTGCTGAGCTTGGTTTTGGCCTGGTCAGGCTATTTCAGGGTACTGTGACGCTGCCTTATTATTCGGGCGTGCCAACAGCGGAGAATCCGCAAGGTCCGTTGAACGAGTTTTGGAAAGCTCGCTGTGACAGCGGCGCTATCATTGCGGCCTTAAGCCAGGAGCAAATTACTGCGCTTGAAGCAGGTATCACCGATCAGGATCAATTGCTAAACGATGGTTTTTGCAATCTAGCTTCCAATGGAGCGCTTCGTGACTTTGACGTGGATCCGCGTCGTCATTTAACCAAGTTTAACACCATCCCTTTACCACGCATGCAGGCGACCCTGGAAGTACAAATGACCCTGCCGGATGAAAATGCGTTTGATAAGCCTGCCAATGGTTGGCCTGTGGTGATGCTGCAACATGGCATTACCTCCTGTAAAGAAAATATGCTGGCAGTTACCAGTGCCTTAACTCAGGCTGGTTTTGCCACCGTTGCTATTGACCACCCACTGCATGGCAGTCGCGGTTTTGGCCCGATCAATGCTTCCGGCAGTAGCTGTGGTGCAGATTTTCCAGCCGGTGGGAATGCTACTGCGTATATGAACCTTGGCAATTTACCGGTAACCCGGGATAACCTGAGACAAAGTATTGCCGATATGCTCGGTTTGCGTTTGGCGCTAAACTACACTCAGGGCGCGGACCTGGATACCAGCAGGGTGCATCTGCTAGGTCACTCGCTGGGTGCTATCACAGGCTCATCCATGGCTGCTCTGGCCAATACGCCATTCAGTAATGAACAACTGGCGCCACTGGATCCTATGTTTGAAATACAAAGTGTGGTACTGGCCATGCCTGGCGGTGCTTTGGCTAACTTCTTATTGGACTCTCCTCAGTTTAGCCCACTGATCAAGGCCAGTGTGATTTTGGCGGCCGGTGATGCAGGCTCTAATGCCTTGGCTGCTTTTGCGATAGGCAGAGGTTGTCAGCCGCAATCCGATACAGTGTCACAAGCAGCCTTCATTGGTTGTGTGTCTCAGCATGTGAATGATTTTATGGTGGAAGGCGATAGTGCCGTACTGGCCCAAATCAGTGGCAATTTGACTCGCTTTGCTTTTGCGGCTCAAACCATTACCGAGGCCGGTGACCCAAACAATTATGTACAGCAATTGCTGGCAACGGAGACACCGGTGCATATCATGATGGTAGCCGGCGGTGACGGGAATTTACCCGATCAGGTGATTCCAAATGGTTTCTTCTCACCTGCAGCGGCTCTACAAGCCGGGGCTATGCCATTAGCTGGCACCGAGCCACTTGCTCGCTTGCTCCAGGCTGAAGCTGTGGCTCCAGTGGCAGGACCGGTGCCGGTTGATGGTGTTACCATCAGTCGCTTCAACGCCGGTGATCATGGCTCTATTTTAAGCCCCGCTGCCAGCCCTGCTGCGATGCAAGAAATGCAGCGGCAGATGGCAACTTTCTTTGCAACTGGTGGCGCTAACGTGGTGGTGACAGATTCTTCGGTACTAAGAGAATAACTTTTTCACCCTCCGCTTTGATAAAGCCCGGTTCGCCGGGCTTTATTTTTATGTACAATGCTCTGAAACTGTAAAGGAGAAACATTGTGGATTTTCTGTACGAGTATGGCCTTTTTCTGGCAAAAGCAGCCACCATTGTCATTGCAACGGGGATAGTGATTGGTCTGATAGCCGGCGCTGCTATGCGTAATAAGCCAAAAAAAGGTGAGTTTCAGTTTACTGATCTGTCCGATGATTTTGTGCAGTTGCAAACGGATTTAAAAGCTGAATTGATGGAAAAAAAAGCTTTTAAACGCTGGCTCAAAGATCAGAAGAAAAAAGAACCAGAGCAACGCCAAACCACATTCGTGATTGATTTTCATGGCAGCATGGGAGCGTCCGAAGTGGATGCACTGCGAGAAGAAGTCACCGCTGTCCTAGCTGCGGCTGAAGATGGTGATGATGTGCTGGTCCGATTGGAAAGTGGTGGTGGGGTTGTGCACGGTTACGGGCTGGGTGCTTCCCAGCTTGATCGCCTGCGCCAGCGGGGTATTGAGCTAACCGTAGCGGTGGATAAAGTGGCCGCCAGTGGCGGTTACATGATGGCCTGCATAGCGAACCGCATTATTGCAGCTCCTTTTGCTATTATTGGCTCGATTGGTGTTTTAGCACAACTGCCGAATTTTCACCGTTTATTGAAAAAAAATGACATCGACTTTGAGCAATTTACCGCTGGTGAGTTCAAAAGAACGATCACGCTCTTTGGTGAAAATACCGCACAGGGACGGGAAAAGTTTCAACAAGAGCTGGAGCAAACCCATCAGCTGTTCAAAGATCATGTGTTTAGCCACCGTGATGTATTGGATATGGAACAGGTTGCAACGGGCGAATATTGGCTGGCCAGCCAGGCGTTGGAATACAAGCTGGTAGACAAGTTGCAAACCAGTGATGATTTTTTACTGGAGCGGGTACAACAACGTCGGGTGTTGCAGGTGAAATTTCAACCGAAAAAGAAGTTGGCCGAGCGGGTTGGGGCCGGTGCCAGTTCAGCACTGCAACATCTGTGGCAAAAGTTGCCTTTTGGGCACTGGAGTCACTGAAAGTGGATACCGAGTTTTGGCTGGAGTGCTGGCAACAGCCGGTACCCGGCTTTCATTTGGATGCCGTTCACCCTTTATTACCCGCTTGTTGGGCTCGGGTGAGCCAGCCTCAGCATCAGCAGGTGTTGGTGCCGCTGTGCGGTAAGAGTATCGATATGTACTGGCTGCAACAGCAGTTGCCTGTGCTGGGAATCGAGCTGGCTAAGCGGCCTTGTCATGAGTTTTTTATCGAAAACCGTCTGGCAGTGAACACCGATCTGGTCGATGGCTTTATCGCGCATCGGGGGGAAACAGTGTGTATTTTGCAGGGAGACTTTTTTCAGCTGTCGGCTGAGCAACTGCAAGGCCCTTGCCTCGTTTACGATCGGGCGGCCTTGATTGCCTTGCCCAAAACCATGAGGCAGCACTATGTTCGCCACCTGCGGAAGTTGCTCCCTGCAGGCAGCACCATTTTACTGCTTAGCCTCGAGTACCCACCAGCAGAAAAGCAGGGGCCGCCTTTTACGGTATCTGCTGCTGAGATCCGGCAATTGTTTGACGGCTGTCAGCTGGAGTTGCTGGCCATTCGTAATCTGACCGGTCAGGGCTTTGCCCGCCGGACCTTTGCAACCAGCTTTTTACTGGAAAAGGCCTGGCGGATCCAGTGTTAGCCTGTTAGCTATTGTGCAAGTGTTTAAAATCAACTGACTCATCTTTACGACCGGCATCCGGGTCGTTAAACACCGCTTCATCCAGTTGTTTTTCGCTTTTTGCGATCACGCAGCTCACCATGGAGTCACCGGTAATATTGACCGAGGTGCGAGTCATATCCAGCAAGCGATCCACGCCAATAATCAGCGCAATGCCTTCTACCGGTAAACCCACCTGTTGCAGCACCATCGCCAGCATAATCAAGCCCACACCCGGCACTCCTGCTGTCCCTACAGAGGCTAAGGTAGCCGTTAGCACCACCATTAAATAATCGGTTAGCGTTAAATCTACCCCATACACCTGGGCAATAAAGACGGTGGCAACCCCTTGCATAATGGCTGTGCCGTCCATGTTGATGGTTGCGCCAAGCGGCACAGTAAAAGAGCCAATGCTGTTTTTTACCCCCAGCTTTTTGGTCACCGTTTCCAGCGTGACCGGAATAGTGGCATTGCTGCTGGAGGTACTAAAAGCAAATAAGGCGGCATCCCGCATTTTGCGTAAAAAGATTACCGGATTCAGGCCTGTCAGCAATTTTAGCAGCAGTGGGTAGGTCAGGAAGCCATGCAACAGCAAGATGCCCAGTACCACAAAGAAATAAGCAGCGAGGCTGCTGAACATATCCAGTCCCATGGTACTGAATACCCGAACCATCAAACAAAAGACCCCATAGGGAGCCAGATTCATCAAGATGGTGACCAACTTCATGACGATGGTATTCAGATCCTGAAATAAGTCCGCGATACGTTCCCCGGTTTTACCGCTCATAGCTGTAGCAATGCCAAATAACACGGAAAAAATAATGATTTGCAGCATGTTTCCTTCTGCCATCGCATTGATGGGGTTGCGGGGAAACATATTGATAAGCACTTGTGCCAGCCCAGGGGCTTCTTCGGTGCTAAAGTTAACATCGCTTTGCAATTCGACACCATGGCCAGGCCCAATTAATAAAGCGGCGCTGATGGCCAGGGTAATGGCAATGGCAGTAGTAAAGAGATAAAGCCCGACTGATTTGGCCCCTAAACGGCCAAGGGTGCTGGCATCCGACAGTGAGCAGGTGCCACAGACCAAAGAGATAAAAACCAGAGGCACCACCAGCATTTGCAAACTGGCAATAAAAATTTGCCCGCCGATATGGAAAAGACCATCGATAAAGAATGCTTTGACCGGCAAATCGAACAGGAATAATGGGATCAGCCGCTCGTCCTCGCCGGCTAACAGCCATTGCAGACCAGCACCTAACACCATGCCTGCCAGCATGCCAATCACAATTCGGCTGGTCAGGCTTAGTTTTTTATTGTTTTGCATAGCGCAGTTCAGGTTGGATTCAAAGATGCTTAAGGTTATCAGTTTGCCTTAAGACAACCAACAGCAATTGATTTTTTTTTAAAAAAGGCTGTGACGGCTGGATAAATCCTAGGTTAAGATACAGAATAGAGATCAAACAATTACAATTATAAAGCTTTGGAGCCTGTGGATGCGTTTAATTCAGCTTATATGCACTTCGGTAATTTTTTCTTTCCTCCTGGCTGCCTGCGGTGGTGGTGGAACTCTTGATGGTGGAGGTAACGGTGGAACCGGGGGCTCAGCTCCGGCATTCACAGTGCAACTCAGCTTGACTGACAGCACAGGCGAAGCAAGTGCGTTGCTTTCAGCTGAACAACCACTGACCGCAACGGCGACACTCACCAGCTCAACCGGCAATGTTGCTGGGCAGGTGATTGCATTTTCCATGGCTCCATCTAATCTTGCTTCATTATCTACCAATACCGGCACGGCATTAACCAATGCCAACGGGGTAGCATCCATCACTCTTAGTGCCACGGATGTCAGTGGTGCCGGGCAATTAACCGCTGAATATGTGTATCCGGATGGTGAAACAACCCGCACCGCTTCGGCTGGCTTTAATTCGGCTGGTGATGGTGGAGGTGAGACCAGCGTCACTATTTCCAGCATTCGCTTGCTGGCTGATCGCACGCAATTAGGCTCGGGAGCTTCTGATGTGCTCCAACTATCCGCATTAGTTCGTGATAGCAACAATGTTTTACTTGCTGGGGTTCCAGTCATTTTTGCTACCGACTCGGGTGAGCTGGTAGTGACATCAGCCAATACAGAGCAAGATGGTGTGGCCAAAGCCAAGCTTACCAGCCAGATTGATAAATCTGTGCGTGATATTGTTGTCAGTGCCCGGGTGAGTAATGTTCGGGACGAACTGTTGGTTCGGGTGGTTGGCACCAGCCTGGAAGTGGCTGCACCATCAGCTGTTGTGCTGGGCGATCAGGTTTCGATTAACTTTTCATTGCAAGATGCCAGTGGTCAGGGCATTGCCAATGAAGTGTTAACGGTGTCTTCTGAGCTTGGAAATCCACTCAGTCAAACGTCACCAACTACCGGCAGCAATGGTCAGGTTAGTATCAGTTACGATGCGGTGACCAGTGGTGATGATACTTTGCTGGTGTCTGCGTTAGGCTTGAACCAGTCTGTGAAGCTTAGTGTTAAAGCCGACAGCTTTGTATTTCTAAAAGCAACGGAAAATGAAGCGGCAATACCCGAAGTGGACCTGAACACACCGAGCGGTATGAGCTTGGAATGGTTAACCGATGCTGTACCGAATGCTAATAATGATGTGCTTTTTTCAACCACTCGTGGCAGCATTGCCAGCTCCATCGCTGGTTTAAATGATGGCAATGTAGTGGCACAAACCACTACCGACGGAGCGGGGCGGGCCAGTGTTTTTATCCAGTCCGCCTTTGCTGGTTTAGCCACCATTTCAGCGCGTGGTGGGGATAACGAAGTCAGCACCCAAAAGGTGATTGAGTTTGTGGCCACAAACCCCAGCAAAATGGAAGTACAGGCTTTCCCAGCACAGTTGGTGCCAGGGGACAGTAGTTCAATTCGGGCCATCGTGCGGGATGCAAACAACAACCCAGTGAAAAATCAATTGGTTGCTTTCTCACTGGATAACAGTGCTGGTGGCTCTATTAGTTCTGGCACCGCCACCACCAATTCGCAGGGTGTTGCTACGACTTCCTTTACGGCTGATCAAACCACAGGTGCAGGAGTAAACGGTGAAAATCTGGTGGTATCTGCGTCACTGGTGGACAATGCCGCTGTGACGGACTCAACCGATATTGCAGTTGGCGGCAGAACCTTGTTCTTCCGCTTTGGCACGGGCAATAGCATTGAAACACCCAGTGCCAGCACCTACCGCAAAGAGTTTTCAATTATTGTGACCGATGCTTCCGGTAATCCTGTCGCCAATCAGCCACTGAATGTTGCAGCGGTGTCATTGCGTTACAGAAAAGGGATTTGGGTACCTGCGCCACCGCCGCCTGCAAGCTTCAAAAGCTGGGAAGCTCAGACATCGGCACATTGTTTAAGCGAAGATGTCAATTTTAATGGTATTTTGGATCTTGGTGAGGATACCAATGGTGATGGTTTGCTAACCCCAGGGAATGTTGCCACTGTTCCAGCTACGGTGACATCAAATGGCGATGGCATTGCTGTGTTCCATGTGACCTACAACAGAGATGTTGCACCTTGGGTTGATATTCGCTTACAGGTCACAGGTTTTGCCGCTGGAACAGAAAACATAAGTTACCGTGAATATACACTGACAGCTGCAGCCAGTGATTTAACAACTGAAACCGTTAGTCCACCGGCCAACCCATTTGGAATAAGCCCCAATTGTGGCGATGCATTCTGAGCAAGTTTTGCATACAAAAAACCCGCGATACTGTCGCGGGTTTTTTTATGTTTGCAAGCTGAGTAATTAACCGCGTTGGAAAGGATAGACCGAACCTAAATGCATGATTTGCGTCAGCTCATCCAGAGCTGCGCGAGACTCTTGCAGCAGTTGCGGATCGGCCAAATCAGCTTCACTGATTGTATCGCGGTAATGCTTATCAACCCACTGATTCAGCGTCGCGAACAGTTCATCCGTCAGTAACACATGAGGATTGACGGCCTGGCGCTCCTGTTCGCTCATGGCAACACGTAAGCGCAGGCAAGCTGGGCCGCCACCATTACGCATGCTTTGTTTTACATCGTAATAATGTACCTGGCGGATAGGAGTGCCACGGCCGGTCAGCTGCTCCAGATAACCTGCTACCCGCTCATTCTCCCGGCACTCGGTAGGGGCGATGATGGCCATTTCACCATTTGGCAGCGTAATCACCTGGGTGTTGAACAGGTAGGTTTTAATGGCATCATCGACCGCTACTTCCGAATCTTTTACTTCAATCAGATGCAGCTCGCTGTTGTTACCGAATTTACGTTGTAACTCTGCCAGCTTTTGCTCTTTATCGACAAAAGCTTGCTGGTGATAGAACAGCACGTTCTGGTTGCCAACAGCAATCACATCGTTGTGGAACACGCCCTGATCAATCACATCCGGATTTTGCTGCATGTACACCACATGCTCTTCCGATAGGCCATGCAAACGCGCAACTGCTTCACAGGCTTCCAGTGTATGGCGGGCAGGGAAGCGCTTAGGTGCTGCTTTCGTGGTATCAAAGGCATAGCGTCCAAACACAAAAAGCTCGACGCCTCTGGCGCCGTACTCACTGCACAAGCGGGTATGATTGGCAGCACCTTCATCACCAAAATGATCGTTATCCGGTAAATGACGGTGGTGGGCAAAATGATTTGGATCTGCAAACATGGCTTGCAGGATGCGGCCAGTGGTGTCGGGCTCCAATGAGCGATGGAACTTGTTGGTCAGATTGGCCGGGGTAAAATGGATTTTACCATCAGCCGTATCAGCGCTGGGCGAAATGGTGGCGGCATTGGCCGTCCACATGCTGGATGCTGAACAAACGGCCCGCAACACTGCCGGTGCTTGTTTCGCTGCTTTGCTAATGATATCGTGATCACTGCCGGTAAAGCCCAGCCGTCGCAATGTATAAACATCCGGCCGCTCTTGCGGGGCCAATACTCCCTGAACCAAGCCAAGATCCTGCAAGGCTTTCATTTTTTGCAAGCCTTGTTTGGCCGCCTGGCGCGGACTGGAGGTATTGCGGGCATTGTTCAGGGAGGCCACATTGCCTACCGATAGACCGGCATAGTTGTGGGTTGGGCCTACCAGGCCATCAAAATTTGCTTCAAAATACTTCATTTTTGCTTAGATCCTTTCGTTTGACTGGCACTGTTATTTTTATTTGGCCATAAGGGATTTGCTTCATTGATTTGGTGGTTTAATCACCAAGAAGCCCAAAAAACAGGGCTTAACTGCATAATAATGAGTTTATGGGCTTGTCACAACTTCAGTTTGCAGATATACGTTAAAAAAGAAGATTCCATTGGCGCACACATTAAGGCATTTTAAGGTTCAGATGGCGAAATCACTGGTTATAGTCGAGTCACCGGCAAAAGCAAAGACAATCAACAAGTACCTGGGCACAAACTTTGTTGTGAAATCCAGCGTAGGGCATATTCGCGACTTACCTACCAGCTCCAGCAAAGAGAAAGCCAAAAAAGCCAATACATCGCTAAGTAAAGAGGAAAAAGCGTATCAGGCACTGGTAGATCGCATGGGCATCGACCCGGCGAATGGCTGGCAGGCCAGGTATGAGATTTTGCCCGGCAAAGAGAAGGTGGTGAAAGAGTTAAAAACTCTGGCTGACAAAGCAGATACGGTGTATCTGGCAACGGATTTGGACCGGGAAGGGGAAGCCATAGCCTGGCATTTACAGCAAATTATTGGTGGTGAGCCCGGCAAGTTCAAACGGGTGGTTTTTAATGAAATTACCAAAAACGCTATCCAGCAAGCCTTTGAAGAGCCGGGAGAGGTCAATGTTGATCGGGTGAATGCACAGCAAGCCCGACGTTTTCTGGACCGGGTTGTTGGCTTTATGGTCTCCCCACTGTTGTGGAAGAAAATTGCCAGAGGCTTATCGGCCGGACGGGTGCAATCTGTTGCCGTGCGCTTGGTGGTGGAGCGTGAGCGCGAAATTAAGGCGTTCAACCCGGAAGAGTACTGGACGGTTCAGGCGGATACCACGACAGCGTCAGCGACTGCCTTGTTGCTTGATGTAAGCAGGCATCAGGGACAAAGCTTCCGACCCGTCAATAAGGCGCAAACTGAGCAGGCACTGGCGCAATTGCAACAAGCCGATTATCGGGTTGCCAAGCGGGAGGATAAGCCGAGTAGCAGTAAGGCATCCGCGCCTTTTATTACTTCTACCTTGCAGCAAGCTGCCAGTACACGGCTTGGTTATGGGGTGAAAAAAACCATGATGTTGGCGCAGCGGCTCTACGAAGCTGGCCATATCACTTACATGCGTACCGACTCGACCAACCTGAGCCAGGATGCCGTCAATGCCTGCCGTGATTACATTGAGCAGAACTTCGGTAAGCAGTATTTACCACCGGCACCGTTGCGTTATGGCAGTAAAGACAATGCACAGGAAGCGCACGAAGCCATACGTCCATCCGATGTGCAGGTCAAGGCCAGCACGCTTGGGGATATGGAAGCCGATGCCCGCAAGCTGTACGAACTGATTTGGCGCCAGTTTGTAGCTTGTCAAATGCCGGCAGCGCAGTACGATGTAACCACCATTACGGTCGAGGCGGGTGAGTACGAGTTAAAAGCAAAAGGCCGGGTATTGCGGTTTGATGGCTGGACCAGAGTGCAGCCAGCAGTAAAGCGAAAAGGTGAAGAAGATCATGTGTTGCCGGATGTAAAGCCGGGGGAGCAGTTAGCATTGCAACAGCTCAATCCGCAACAGCACTTTACCAAACCTCCAGCGCGTTTTAGTGAAGCCAGTCTGGTCAAAGAGTTGGAAAAACGGGGTATTGGTCGTCCTTCTACCTATGCTTCTATTATCTCAACCATCCAGGAGCGTGGTTACGTTCGTATTGAGAACAAACGTTTTTTCGCCGAAAAAATGGGCGAGATCGTTACCGACCGCCTGCGTGACAATTTTGAAGAGCTGATGAGCTTTGATTTTACCGCCAATATGGAGCTTAAACTGGATGATATTGCTCATGGCGAAGTGTCATGGCGTGAAGTCCTGGATAGTTTCTACCTTGGCTTTTCAGAGCAGCTCAAGTTGGCGGAAGCCGATGAAGCAGACGGAGGCATGCGCGCCAACCAGTTTGTGCTTACTGATATCGATTGTCCAACCTGCGGCCGTAAGATGGGGATCCGCACTGCTTCAACCGGTGTATTCCTTGGTTGCTCCGGTTATCAGCTACCACCCAAGGAGCGTTGCACCACCACCATGAATCTGGTGTCTGGTGATGAAGCCATAGCTGATGTTGATGATGAGGAGCAGGAAACCGAAGCCTTGCGTCAAAAGCGTCGTTGCGACAAATGCGGTACGGCGATGGATTCTTACCTGATTGATGAAAAGCGTAAACTGCATGTCTGTGGCAATAACCCAGGCTGTGATGGTTTTGTGGTTGAGCAGGGCAGCTTTAAAATCAAAGGCTACGATGGCCCTGTAATTGAGTGCGATAAGTGTGGCTCGGATATGCAGCTGAAATCTGGCCGTTTTGGTAAGTACTTCGGCTGTACCAACAGCGATTGCAAAAACACCCGCAAATTATTGCGCAATGGTGAGGCTGCGCCACCGAAAGAAGATCCTGTGCATTTGCCTGAGTTAAAGTGCGAAAAGTCAGATGCATACTTTGTGTTACGGGACGGAGCTGCAGGGATTTTTCTGGCGGCGTCTACTTTCCCGAAATCACGCGAAACCCGGGCGCCTTTGGTAGAGGAACTGGTGCGTTTTCGTGAGCGCTTGTCGCCTAAGTTTTACTATTTGGCAGATGCTCCGGTCAAAGATCCGGAAGGAAACCCCAGCATTGTCCGTTGGAGCCGAAAAACCAAGCAGCAGTACGTGATGTCAGAAGCGAATGGCAAAGCAACGGGCTGGTCAGCCTGGTTTGAGAATGGCCGCTGGAAAGTGACCGATAAGGCAAAGTAATGCGGCTGTAAAGATGGTAAAAACCAGCTTCGGCTGGTTTTTACCATTTGCGTTTAGGGGCAAATAACTCGTCCAGATCTTTATTTTCCAGTTCGGCTTTCTTGTCACGATCACGCTGATTGCTGTTTTTCAGCTCATTGGATATTTCTTCCAGCGCTTGTATTACTTCCGACTTGCGGGTTACCACATAATCGGTTTGGTTCGGGGCTCCCTGCAGCGCCGCCAGGGCTTTTTCGTAGTACTGGCGGGCGGATCCAAGCATCTGGGTTGAGCGGGCTTTGACCCCACGCTTAATCTGGCTCTCCACGTTAATACGCAGCTGCAGTGCCTCCAGCCGGCGATCTTCTTGAATAACCACCTGAGTTTCAGCATTGCCTTTGGCATGCTCAGAGCGCAGGATCAGGCGAAGCTTTTTGATTCCCTGGATCAGGCTGATCAGTGCTTTGTCGTCATCCGGCAAACTAATTCCTTCAGGCACCTGAATGTCCGCGGTATTATTGCCGAGTTCTTTTAGACGGTTTTGTGTTTCGTGCAAACGGTTTTTAATGTCCTTCGAACCAGGCTCCAGTTCAGTCATGGCCTTTAATGTGTAGGCGATGCGACGCAGTAGCACCTGGCTGATGGCAGGGCTCATCGGCACGTTGGCCGAGTTGATCAGGATATCTTCGGTATCTTCCAGGATGGTACGAAGCTTGCTGAACTCAGCACGCTTTAGCGAGGCCATCCGGTTACGGTGTTGCTGGACAGCGTTCACTATCACAGCAATGATGACCAGGGCAATGACCAGAATAATGATCAATGTTAATAGCATCTAAACCTCGAAATCCTGTCTGTGTTGTAACCCTGTCTCAGGGCAGTTGCAGTTGAAATAAGCCACCACCAAAAATGCCTCCATTGCTAAGTGCGATCTGACCTCTGCGGCCCTGATGTTGATGGGCGTGCGCAATTAAGTGTGCAAAAAACAAGCCAAGCCCGGTGTGTCCACGGCTTAACTCGGTTTTACCCATCAACAAGTCACTGTTGGTAAGCATCGCTTCCGGAAAGCCAGCGCCATCGTCATGCACTTCTATGCACAGCCAGCCATCACGGACAAAAGTACAAATAGTAAGTTGTTGTTGAGTATAGCGTATTGCATTTACCACGATATCATTGACCAGGTTGGTGATAAGGTCCCGATCGAAAAACCAGTGCAGGTCTGCGTCGCATTGGATTTGTAACTGGATTTGTTTCTGCTCAATATACAATTCATTCTTGAGCTGTATTTCTTCAAGAATATCAATCAGGTAATAATCATCAATCTGCAAAGGTAGCTGATTTCGTTCCAACCGGTAGAGCGACAGCAGTTGCAGTAAATTGGTATTTAAGCGGTTGGCTTCATAATGAATTTTGGCCAGCTCTTGCTGCGTATCAGGAGCTTTTTGCTCCAGCTCGTTGTGCATCAACTCAATGGATTGCAATAGCATGCATAAGGAGTTTTTCATATCATGCACTGACGAGGCCAGCACCGAGGCAAAATCAATCGGCGGTAAGGAATTACTCATGCGTGCTACTCATTCCTGCGATGGTTGCATCTAAAGTACTCGAAAAATGATTTTTCGTATAGCAGATGCCTACTCTTTCCATGCATTTTTAGCTACTATTGGTTATAGAACCATACAGTATCTTAAGTTAACTGGAATATCCAGCTGCTTGCCCGTGCATTGTAACAGGGAACCGTCTGATGAAACTTCAGCAATTACGCTACATTGTCGAGGTGTTAAACCATAACCTCAATGTTTCAGCTACGGCTGAAAGTTTATTCACTTCGCAGCCGGGTATCAGCAAGCAAGTCCGGATGCTGGAGGATGAACTTGGTATTCAGGTCTTTGGACGAAGTGGTAAGCACTTAACCCACGTCACGCCTGCGGGCAAAGAAGTCATTGATATCGCGCAGCAAATTCTGGCGAAAGTAGAAAGCATCAAAGCGGTGGCGAAAGAGCATACCCTGCCGGATCAGGGTAAGTTGAATATAGCCACCACCCACACACAGGCCCGTTATGCATTGCCGCCAGTGATCGGTGGCTTTATTCAGAAATACCCCAAAGTGACATTGCACATGCACCAGGGCTCACCACAGCAAATTTCGGAAGCAGCCTCCCGTGGGGATGCTGATTTTGCCATTGCTACCGAAGCCATGCATTTGTATGGCGATTTGGTGATGCTGCCTTGTTACCATTGGAATCGCAGTATTATTGTGACCGCTGAGCATCCGCTGGCCAAGTTGCAGCGCAAGTTGACCGTAGAAGATATTGCTCAGTACTCGATTGTGACTTATGTGTTTGGTTTTACCGGTCGCTCTGAGCTGGATAAAGCTTTTAACGCTTGTGGCCTGGAGCCCAAAATTGTGTTTACCGCAACCGATGCGGATGTGTTAAAAACCTATGTCCGTCTTGGCCTGGGAGTGGGGGTGCTGGCCACCATGGCGATTGATCCTGTGTTGGATCATGATCTGGTTGCCTTGGATGCCAGTCACTTGTTTGAAGCATCAACCACCAAAATAGGCTTCCGAAAAGGCGCTTTTTTGCGTAGCTATATGTATGATTTTATTCAGCGTTTCGCCCCTCATCTCACCAAGGATGTGGTAGAAAAAGCCAACATGTTGCGCAATCAGGAAGACATTGATGCGATGTTTTCGTCGTTCAAGTTGCCAACACGCTAGCTGAACTATTGTTCTGGTGCTTTACCTGGTACCACAGCTTGCTGCGCAACAATAACCTGGTTGCAGGCTTTACCGTAACCCAATGCGTACTTTAGCGCAGGATATACCCGGTACGCACTGATCGCAAAAGCAAGGGCAATAAGCCCTTGTTGTCCCCACAGTGCCACTATCTCTTCACGCAGAACATCGTCTTCACGTAGCGCATCCGCCTCCGGCTTGCGGGTTAACACCAGCTCCGTAAAGTTCACCACCAGGGCCACTTCCGTTGGTAGGGCTGCTACATCTCGCTGCACAATGGCCTGGATGATGGTAGGGGGTACCCCGGCCTCGAGTGCCAAATCCACCGCCAGTTGGGTGCAGGGGCCACAGTCTTCCGACAGGAGAGCGCCTATTCTGGCGGCGTAGAGTGCATCAAGCGGTACCGGGCCTGAGTGAGTCGCCATGGTCTGAAACCCCATGAACTTTAAAAACGCAGCCAGATCAGCTTGCAGAATATCCTGTTGATAGCGCACATCGTAGTGGTAGTGCTTTGTTAGCGTTAGCAGCATTTTATTCAATAGGTAACGAATCATAAGTTAAGCTTCCTTAGCGTGCTGTCCGGACCAAAGAATAGGCTTGTACAGCAACAGCAGGCTGACCACAAAGAGGCTGGCGCCGACCTGCAGCATCTGGCTGAAATTGCCCTCAGTGATTAATGCCGATGCCAGCAGAGGTCCTGTTGCCAGGCCGATAGAAGATACCACTGCCGCGATGGTGGCCAGCCGGCCGGTGCTATCCAAGACTGCAGTAGCCGCTAACAAGAAGGATTGCACTGCTGGCCAGGAAAAGAACAACAGTGCCAGTGCCAGGGTATAGTACGGGCCTTGCCCGGAAAAAGTGAGCAGGACGGCAGCGCTGATGGACAACACGCAGCCAGCAATCAGCCAGGGGAGGCGACCATAGCGATTGCCCAACATCATGGGTAACAGAGCGCCCAGCAAGCCCAGCATCCCGGTAACGGCGATGGTGGTGCTGACGGTTTCATTGGCGATACCAGCGGCTGTGCCAATTAACGCAGCATAAGCCCAGATGGCACTGGCGGCGATTTGGTACACCAGCATAGCTGCCAGCAGCAACAGCACCGTGATGACAGCACTGCGTCGGTCAGAGCCGAGTGACGCACCTGGTGCCTGAGCGGGAACTGCCAGCAGCCGGCCAGTTGGCAGTAAGCACACAAACACCAGGCTGAGCACTGCAAAGCTGGCCATCACATAAAAGACAGCATGGGCACTGAGCATGGCTTCCAGTGTGGGTAGCAGGTATATCACCAGGGAGCCAACACTGAATTGCACAAACAATAAAGCGCCAAAGGCCCGATCGGGGTAAGGGTGTCGTGCCAGCAGGGCCACACCCAAGCCAAGGGCGAGACCACCAGCCAGGCCGGCGAGAAAACGCCAGCCGAGCAGCAGCAAGAAATCATCCAGCCAGAGGGTGGCAATATCCATGCTTGCCAACAGCAGTAAAGCTGTCATCAGCACTGGGCGATAACGGATGTTTCGCACCAAAAAAATTGCCAGACTGCTGCCACACAAAGCACCGTAGCCATTCAGTGCTACGATTTGGCCCGCCTGTACCTCACTAAAACCAATCTCACCGGCCAGCGCACTGACCAGAGCCGGAAGAAAGTTGATGTAAGACAAGCCGCTCATGGTGATAAAGGCGAGCAGCAGGGCTGCCAGCCAGTGGCGAAGGCCTGGTTGGTTGCTGGCCGTTGCTATGGCCGTAGAAAATGTTGAAATACGCAACATTATTATCCTCTGTATGCTGCTGCTCGTTGTTGGCTGGTATTCTATGGCCGTGCACTAAAAAGAAAATTAGCTGTAACACCCTTTCACTCATGAATACAATTCATGAATTTCATGGTATGTTGGGTTGATTGTAGGGCCGCAGGCAGTGAGTAATGATGGACAAACTGCGTTTGTTGGAGATCTTTTTAGCGACTTGTGATGGTGGCAGTTTCGCCGCTGCAGCCAAAAGCTGCGGCACGGATCCTTCTACCGTAAGCAAAGCTATTGGGCGGCTTGAGGCGCAATTGGCACTGACTCTTTTTCAACGCTCAACCCGGCGTTTAAGCATTACCGAGGCAGGCCGGCGTTATGCGGCGACGGTGCGCAGCATGATGCAGGAGCTTAGTTGCTGCGAGCGTGAGCTAAAGCAATTAAATGACCGGCCAGGCGGGGTGCTTCGGATCACATGCGCTGTTTGTTACGGCCATCTCTATCTGCGCCCGATGCTACAGGCATTCAGTCAGCGTTATCCGGCGATACAGCTGGATTTGCAACTCAACGATCTGTATGTCGATCTGATAGAAAACGACATCGATATCGCCCTGCGCACCGGCTACATCAAAGACAGTCGGCTGGTCGCAAGGCGCTTAAGCCCGATGGATTTTCTGGTCTGTGCCTCCCCTGGCTATTTGGCCAAGCATGGCACCCCGATTTGTGCCGATGAATTTACCCAGCATGCCTGGATAGGTTTTCGCATCAAACAAACCCAGCAGCTGCAACCGATTCTACTGCCAGATGCCGATGGCAACTATCAACCCACTGCTTTGCAGCCAAGGCATATCACCGATGATGGCGAAGCCATGGCCCAGCTCTGTGCCGATGGCGGGGGTTTTGCGCAGTTGCCACACTTTCTGGCCAAAGAGGGGTTGCAAAGCGGGGCTTTGGTTTCGCTGTATCCTTACTACCGGCCACCGGAGCCAGACAACGGCGTTTTTGCCATTTACCCCAAGCGCGATTATTTGCCCGCCCGGGTCAGAGTCTTTCTCGACGGTTTGCTGGAGTTTTTAGAAGCGCAGGGCGAGGGAGCACATCACACCTGGGCTGAGCAGCTGACACCGCTGGTTAGTTTTCGCCACTGAGCTCAGGGTTTTTGCACGATGCAAGAGGAACGATTTTTGGCGGCTTTAATCAGTTTTTCGTCAAAGGTTTTGAAAGTCGGCAACTGCTGGCTTTGGGCTAAATGAAAAGCATCGGCAAAATCCAATCCTTGCTGATGCCAGTCCAAAACTTGTGCTACCAGATACGGATTGGATAAAGCCACGTTTGGCAAACCAAACAACTTTCTAAGTGCTGCGCAAATCTGCTGGGGTTCGAAGTCGTATGCGAAGCGTAGTACCCACTCAGTTTCCAGAATCACGGTATCGGGTATAAAAATTTGTTCAGCCTCAAATAGTTTTAGACTGGCTTCGTACTGGTCTGCATTATCCTTGGTGAGTAGCCGGACAATGATGTTGGTATCAATTGCTATCACGCCAGGCCTTTCTCGCGGCTTGCTTCATTGCGGTTTCAATCTCTGCATTGGTCTTGCGGCTGCCAGAATAGGGCAAGCTGCCAGCAACTTCTGTCAGTGTGGTTGGAGTAAAGGGGGCTTTCGGCTTTAGCAAAACACCACCATCTTGTTCAATTACTTGCAGCTCTAAACCTGATTCCCAGTGATGAGATTGCCGGATATGCTTCGGTATAATTACCTGGCCTTTGCTGGATAATTTGGTGGTTTCCACAGCAGCTATTCCGTAAAGTAAGACTTAGGTAAGATTATGGTGCCGGATGCCGTTTGTCAAGAATCATGGCTTTAACGAAGCAAGGTTTCTGGTGATATTATGCTGCAAAAGTTTACTATTAACTCGTTGGCGTTTTAAAAAAAATGAACAGGGTATCCAGTACATTAAGGAAAATAGTCATATGCAGAAAATCAATCAAGACGAGCAGCAATTAGCTGCACAGCAAAAGGCCGCAGAGCTTGAAAGCCTGTATCAACAGGACAAATTAGCAGAGCTTAATGAATAGTTTGAAGCACAGCGTCGCACTTTACACTTTCTTTATTCATACTTAGACATTCTTTATGCCATCCACGGCTTCTTAATCTAGAAAAATTACGCCAAAACCTCAGAGAATCATGCCTCCAATCAGGAGGTATCCATGAATACATTGTTGTCGCTTATCACTATTTTTCTGATGGTCTACTTGGCATTCGCCATGTTTTACCCAGAAAAGTTCTAGGAGAAGTTATGCTTGAGGTTTCTACGATTATTTTGCTGACACTAGCACTGGCTTGGCCATTAAGTCGCTATATGGCAGGGGTATTTAATCAAAGTCCCCACTTTAGTGATCGACTGTTTCTGCCGCTTGAATCACGTGTATACACCTTGTTAGGTGTTCAGGCGTCGCAGGGCATGACTTGGCAAGTCTATGCGAAAGCTTTTCTACTAACAAACTTGATGTTTGGTATCCTGGCATTTCTCATTCTTAAGTTTCAGCATATTCTCCCCTTAAACCCGGATGGCATAGGGGCGTTGAGCTGGGATCTTGCTTTGCATACGGCTGTGTCGTTCTTAACCAATACCAATCAACAGCATTACAGCGGTCAGGCTCAACTGACGTATCTATCGCAAGGAACGTTGATTGTTACGTTGCAGTTTTTGACACCGGCGATGGGTTTGGCTGCTTGCTTGGCAATATTACGTGCTATGTCTGGTGGCCGTAATCATCAGAGCGCTAAAGAAGGGGAACCGCGGGATCTGGGAAACTTTTATGTTGATACGACCCGGGCGGTGTTTCGGGTACTGATGCCCATTGCCTTCGTACTTTCATTGTTGTTGGTTTGGCAAGGTACACCCAGCACCTTTCAAGGGGCTGCCCTGGCGACAACCTTAGATCCTGCCACTGAGGTGGTGCAGCAAGAAATCCCTCGTGGGCCTGCGGCCGCTATGATTGCCATTAAACAACTTGGTACCAATGGCGGGGGCTATTTTGGACCAAACAGCAGCAACCCATATGAGAACCCGACTCCGCTAAGCAATGTTCTGCAACTGATCGCCATATGGTTAATCCCTATTGCACTGGTATTGATGGCCGGCTCAGTGCTACGGAGCCGTTCATTCTCGGCGATGGCTTTTGTCGTTATGGGCGTGCTCAGTCTGAGCTTGATCACGGCGACGATATACAGCGAGCGACAGCAAAATGCGGCCTTGGCTGATTTAAGTCACCCTGGTTCGAATATGGAAGGAAAAGAATTCCGGTTTGGTTCGGATACTTCTGCACTGTGGGCAACGTTAACCACCCAAACCTCGAATGGCTCTGTCAATGCCATGCATGACTCTTTGAATCCAATCGCAGGGCTAACTACACGGGCCGGTATGCTGATCAATGCCATCTGGGGTGGTATTGGTAGCGGCTTGATTAACTTTATTGTTTATGTCTGGATTGCGGTGTTTTTGGCGGGCTTATTGACGGGGCGAACACCGGAATTGCTTGGTCGTAAACTAGAAACTAAAGAGATAAGTCTGTTGGGAGGCTTGGTGGTATTACCTGCAGCTGTACTCTTGGTACTGACTGCGGTGACAGTGGCATTTCCATCTTTAACAGGCAACACCAATCCCGGTTTCCATGGTATTTCACAGGTCTTCTATGAGTACACTTCTGCCTTTGCCAACAATGGATCTGGTTTTGAGGGACTGGATGATGATACGCCCTGGTGGAATCTATCTGCTGTTCTTACCTTGTTGCTTGGCCGTTATTTGCCAATCATCTTGCCATTGGCTGTAGCAGGCATGATGGCCTCAAAGCGGGTTTCACAGCAATCCAGCAACGCCATTACATTATCCAGCCTGACCTTTTGCATCACGTTGGTGGTGGTGATCTTAATGTTGAATTTCCTTTCATTTCTGCCATCCGCAGTATTGGGACCTATTGGTGAAGGTCTGGAGCTTGCGGTGATTGGTAAGGAGTCGTTCTAATGCAAACCTCTAATTTCAAGAGCATCATCATGGTTTCTTTGGTGAAGCTGTTACCGCAACATGCTTTTAAGAACCCGGTCATGTTTGTTGTCTGGCTTGGTACACTGGTGTCGTTGTTGCTTAGTTTTCAACTAATGTTGCAGCAACAGCCATTTGGATTGGCGATCAGTTGCAGTGTCATTTTATTGCTCACGCTGTTGTTTGCAAACTTCTCAGAAGCTTTTGCTGAAGCTCGGGGGCAAGGCCAGGCTCAGTCCCTTAAAGCAACGCGTGCTGCGTTAAAAGCGACACGCATCAGCGCAGGGAAGCTCGATAGTGTGGATGCATCACTGTTAAAACCCGGTGATCAGGTCTTGGTCAAAGCGGGTGAGGTGATTCCTGTCGATGGTGAAATCCTTAAGGGGTTCGGTACCGTCAATGAGTCGGCGGTAACAGGAGAGTCTGCTGCCGTACTCCGGGAAGCAAATACTGATCGTTCAAGTGTGATTGCTGGTACCATTTTGCTGACAGGTGAGCTTATTGTGCAAGTGAGCCAGGAGCCAGGTCATAGCTTTCTGGATAAAATGATTGCCCTGGTCGAGGGGGCTGAACGGAAAAAAACACCCAATGAGCAAGCGTTAACCGTGTTGCTTGCCGCTCTGACGATGGTGTTTGTGTTGGTGGTTGCGACCCTGCCTCCTATGGCGAGTTTTTTGGACGTAAGGCTGGATTATGTGATGCTGATTGCATTGCTGGTCTGCCTTATACCTACCACGATCGGCGGGTTGTTGCCTGCGATTGGTATAGCCGGTATGAACCGTGCTTTACAAGCCAATGTGATTGCCAAGTCTGGTAAGGCGGTTGAAGTCGCCGGTGATATTGATACCTTATTGCTGGATAAAACGGGCACCATTACTTATGGTGATCGCCAGGCTACAGAGTTTTTACCAGTGCAAGGGGTAAGCATCACTCAGCTTGCCATAGCGGCAGGTATCAGCTCTTTGAACGATCCAACCCCGGAAGGAAAGTCTGTTCTCAAGCTAACACTTGATCACACCGACCTGCCGGAAGAGGTTGCTATTCAGGAGTCCATTCCATTTACTGCTGAAACCCGCATTTCCGGAAACACCCTTACCAACCAAAGCATCGCGGTAAAAGGCTCTGCCGATGCAATCATCAAATGGGCATTGCAACGTGAGTTGCGGATCCCGGCGAATCTTGACCTTCTGGTCAATCAGGTTGCCAAGTCGGGTGGCACCCCCTTGGTTGTTGCCATGGATACGGCCATTCTTGGTGTTGTCGCTTTAACCGATGTGATTAAACCTGGCGTCGCGGAGCGTTTTGCCAGCTTACGGGCATTGGGCGTTAAAACCATTATGGTAACAGGGGATAACCCGGTGACCGCGGGGGTGATAGCCGCCCAGGCTGGGGTGGATGACTTTGTTGCTGAAGCAAAGCCTGAAGACAAGCTGCAATTGATCCGACAAGAGCAAGACGCAGGCCGTTTGGTTGCGATGGTTGGGGATGGTACCAACGATGCGCCTGCACTTGCCCAAGCGGACATTGGTTTGGCCATGAACAATGGTACGCAAGCAGCCAAAGAGGCTGGCAACATGGTGGATTTGGATTCGGATCCTACCAAGCTACTGGCCGTGGTTGAGATTGGCAAACAGCTGTTGATCACGCGTGGCGCTTTAACCACCTTCTCGTTGGCCAATGATGTTGCCAAGTACTTTGCCATTATTCCTGCAGTGTTTGCGGGGGCAATTCCCAGTATTGCGGCACTGAATTTTATGCAACTTCATAGTCCTGGTACTGCTGTCGTCTCTGCCTTGATATTTAATGCATTGATCATCCCTGCCTTAATTCCATTAGCCATGAGAGGTGTTCGTTTGAAAGCTGCCACAGCCGATGTGTTGTTAAAGCACAACATGCTGATCTATGGCTTGGGTGGTGTTCTGGTGCCATTCGTGGCGATTAAAGGGATTGATATGTTTTTGTCGATGTTTCTATAGGTGGCTGCAATGAACAAAATGAATCAGCAACACACTCTGTTGTTAACAGAGCTTCGGGGCGCTGCCGAGTTAAAGCGTGTTAGTGGCTTTACTCTGTTGTCTTTATTGGTCTGTGGCGTGCTCTACACGGGGTTAAGCACGCTCAGTGGAAGCCTGCTATTTCCTGAGCAGGCCAAAGGAAGTCTGATTGTGCATGATGGGGAAGTTCGTGGCTCTGTGTTGATTGCACAAGCTTTTGAGTCTGAACGGTATGTCTATGGGCGTCCCAGTGCCGTTGATTATGACCCAACGGATACTGGTGGCAGTAACCTGGCGCCTTCCAATCCAGAGCTTAGATCGTTAGCAACTGGTTTCAGTCAGCGTATCCAGCAACGTGAGCAGGTCACTGCGCAACAGATTTCGGTTGAATTGATTTCGATGTCAGGCTCGGGGTTGGATCCGCATATATCGCCAGGTGCAGCTTCTATGCAAGCCGCACGTGTTGCTGCTGCCAGAGGCGTTGATGAGTCTGCCATTGTCGCAGTGATCAATGAGCTTTCAGAGCGGCCTTCATTTGGAATTTGGGGTCAGGCTAGAGTCAATGTCCTGGCTCTAAATATCGCGTTGGACGATCGCTTCCCAGTGTCGTTGACGCAAGAAACTTTGTAATCGTAGAGGATTGTATGAAAAAAATGACAGGTTTGATGACATTGAGTGCCATGATGGCTCTACAGGGCTGGTGTGGAGGCCCGGTCTGGGCCAGCACAACCCCTGCGTTTGAGTTGGCTGGAGAGGCCGTGTTGATTTCAGACTACCGTTTTCGGGGCGTTTCACAAACTGAGCGTAGCCCGGCTGTGCAGCTTGAGTATTCAGCCAGCCACACCTCGGGTTTTTACGCCACTGTCTGGGGATCGAATATCAGCTTCGGAGATGGCAGTGTGGAGCTGGATACATTGTTGGGCTGGCAAGGGGACTTCGCTGAGTCATTTGGGCTTGATGTGGGGGTGATGCGTTACTGGTACCCGAACGCCGATAGAACACAAGGCTACAATTACAATGAATGGTACGCTCACTTTTCCTGGCAACAACTTGAGCTTGGAATGCATTACAGCCCAGATTACTTTGGACAGGATGTTGGTCGATTCAGTTACTGGTTTGGTCGCTATAGCTACAGTTTGCAGAGTTATGATGTATTTATATCATTAGGTTATAATCGGTTTGATTCCAGCACGGATTTGAATCAACTTTTAGGGGCATTCGATGGCCGTAAGTCGGCCTATTGGGATTACCAGCTTGGAGTGAGCTGGAATTTTGCTGACGATTGGGCCTTTAGTTTAGCTTGGGTTGGTACCTCAATTGGGCGCAGTCAATGCCTTGAGGACTGTCAAAGTCGGGCTGTTTTTTCATTAAACCGGAGTTTTTAAATCCATGCCAGACCAACGACAAGCCGATATTTTACTGAAGCGATTGAAGCAGAATGACAAAGGAAAGTTGACCTTGTTTCTGGGGGCCGCTCCCGGGGTGGGGAAAACCTTTGCAATGCTAAGTGCAGCGAAAGTCAAAAGTGCACAGGGAGTCAATTTGTTGGTTGGTCTGGTTGAAACGCATGGTCGGGAAGATACTGAGCAGATGTTGTCGGGGTTACCCATACTACCGCCATTATCCATTCAGTATCACTCGGCCAGTATTGATGAGTTTGACCTTGATGCCGCATTGGTGCGAAAGCCTTCCTTGATTCTGGTGGATGAATTGGCACACACCAATGCACCAGGCAGCCGGAATCGCTTCCGCTATCAGGATATTGAAGAGTTACTGGCAAAAGGCATCGATGTATACAGCACAGTCAATATCCAACACATGGCCAGTTTGAATGACCTGGTGCTGAAAGTTACCGGAGTTAGGGTTCAGGAAACAGTCCCGGATCGGGTGTTTGACTTAGCCTCTGAAATACAATTTATCGATTTGCCCCCGGACGGTCTGATTGAGCGCTTGCAAGATGGTAAGGTGTATGTGCCGGATTATGCGCGCGATGCGTTGGATAGATTCTTTACCCGTGAAAATTTGACTGCCTTGCGGGAGATGGCTGTACGGGAAGTTTTGGTTCGGGTCGATTCCAATCTCTCTGAAGAACTGATGGCAAAAGCAAAGCTGCCGGGCTATAGCATCCAGGATAAGTTGCTGGTGATGATTAGTAGCAACCGAAACCACGACTATCTGATTCGGCAGGGGCGGCAGATTGCCGACCGTCGTCAGATCACATGGTATGTACTCTGGGTTGACACGGGTCGTACCTTGTCAACCTTGCAGCGTGCACGCTTAAAAGCCAGCCTTGATTTAGCCACCGAGCTTGGTGCTCAGGCGATCACCTTGCGAGGTCAGAGTAGCTTTGCCGGCGTAGTGCCTTTTTTGCAGGAAAACCGGGTAAGTACGGTGTTAGTGGGAAATCCTGCGGTTAAATGGCGTTTTTGGCGCAAACCTTTGTACCAGCGATTGATTGAAGCCGGTATGTCTTTGGAGGTCTCAGTCTATACATTGTCGGAGCATGCTCCCGCTTTGATCAAGCCGGTGACCACGAGTGGTTTTGTTGGCAGAAAGCTTGGCTATGCAGTGGGCGCAGGTGCTGTGGTCTTGGCCACCGCTCTGGCAATTTTGGCCAGTCACTATTTAAGCAGTGGCAATTTAGTGCTGCTTTATGTCGCTGCAGTTGTGGTTACAGGGCTTCGTTATGGCTCGCGACCTGCACTGTCTGCCGCGTTGCTATCATTCCTAAGCTTTAACTTTTTCCTGACAAAGCCCTTCTATACTTTTGCCGTAACCTACCAGGATGATGTCGCAACACTGATTTTTTTATCATTCATTGGCATTATCAGTGGACCGGCAGCATCGCGTGTGCGTCGGCAACTTATTTTGTTGAACGAATCCAGCCGTTTTTCTGAGAGCTTGCGGATTTTTGCTGAATCCTTAACGCGCTTTACGCAGAAGCGGGAAGTGTATCAGCAGCTTGAATCGATTTGCCAATTGCAACTGAAGTTAAGCTGCTCTGTGGTAGATAAGGAGCTATTGGAGCCATTAAGTGTTAAGGAGCAATCTGCGGTAGCCTGGGTGTTTGCCAATAATGTACCTGCCGGCCGTTTTTACAATACGCTATCGTCATTAGAAAAGACTTTTTTCCCGATCTCCAACCAGCAGCAGGTGTTTGCCGTAGCTGTGGTTTGCTTTCCATCAACAGCGACACAAATCAGTGTCTTCCAGCAGCAGTTGATTACGGCGTTATTGCAGCAGGCTGCGACCACAATGCACCGGTTGGAATTAAGCACCGCATTGGAAAGCTCGCGCCTCAAAGCCGAAGTTGAACAGTTGCGTACCGCCTTGTTGTCTTCAGTATCCCATGACTTGAAATCACCGCTGGCTGCAATGATAGGCGCTGCTGAGACTTTAAAGCATCGTCAGCAGCAATTGAGTGCGGAGGATAAAGCAGAGCTGATTGATGCGCTTTGCAGCGAAAGTAACCGACTGGAAAATTACATTCAGAACCTGCTGGATATGACCCGGCTAGGCTATGGTACCCTGAAGATTGAGCGTGATTGGGTACAGGTAAGCGATATTATTGGCAGTGCCGTACAGCGGCTGAAACGCTATCAACCGGATGCGAGGGTTCAGGTGCAGCTGCAGCAATCGGATTTGCTGATTTATGTGCATGCCGCTTTGATCGAGCAAGCACTGTTTAATGTGCTGGAAAATGCCGTGCGCTTCAATCCGCAGGATGCCCCCGTGACCATTGTGCAGTCTGTGTTGGCGCAAGATTTGCTACTGCAAGTCCTTGATCAGGGACCAGGTGTGCCAGAGCAAGACCGGGAGCATATCTTTGATATGTTTTTCGTGGTGGCATCTGGCGATAGCAAGAAGAGTAACACCGGTATGGGGCTGGCCATTTGCAAAGGCATGATAGGTGCGCATGGTGGCACTGTCCGCGTTCGGGAAAACCCCTCAGGCAAGGGCGCTTGCTTTGAACTGTCACTGCCGTTAAACGAACTGAACCAGCCTGAACTGCATTAACCAACCTGAAAGCGCGACTCCGGGTACTTTACTTTCTTCTGCTTGGGTGTCGCCAGAAAATAGGCCAAGGTGAGCGGGCCAAGCCGACCGGCAATCATCAGGATAATCAGCACTGCTTGGCCAGCGGCCGATAGCTCACCGGTTAAGCCGCGCGATAAACCGACCGTGCTTAAAGCGGAAACAGCTTCAAAGGCGATGTCCAGAAAATCGGCATCTTCCATCACGGTCAAGGTAAAAATGGCCAGAAAGGTCAGCATCATGGACACTACCGTCAATGCCAGGGCCTTCATCACCAAAGCGGGCGGTACCGTGCGTTTCATCAGGGTCACCTGCTGGCGGCGGCGCAAAAAAGCATAGGTGGCCATTAGCAGTATGACAAAGGTGCCCACTTTGATGCCACTGGCGGTACTCAAGGAGCCACCGCCGATAAACATCAGCAGCAAGGTAAAGACGGTGGTCGCTTGCGTCAGCTCATCGGTGGCCAGGGTATTAAAACCTGCGGTTCTTGGCGTGACCGCCTGAAACCAGGCCGCCAATGCCTGATCTGCCAGCGACAGGCTGGCTAGGGTGGCGGGGTTGCCATATTCCAGCAACCATATGACGAAGAAAGCGATAAGGTTGATCCACAAGGTTGCCCAGAGCACCATGCGGGTGTTGGTGCTAAGCCGCAAGTGCCGGCTGTTGCTGCGAAGATCGATCAGGACTGCAAAACCAATGCCGCCAATGATAAACAAGGCGGTGATGATGCCATTGACGGCGGCAGAGCCGGCATAGGGCATCAGGCTATCGGCTGATAAGGCAAAGCCGGCATTATTAAAGGCTGAAATGGTGTAAAAGAAAGCGTGGTAACTGGCTGTGGCCAGGCCAAGTTCAGACCACCAACTGAGTGTAAGCAGCAAAAAGCCAATGGATTCGATCACCAATGAGTAAAGCAGCACGGCTTTAGCGGTCTGAACAACCCGTGCCAGGCTGGTTTGCCCCATCGCCTCCTGCGCGGCCATTTGCTGGCCTAAACCAATTTTTGCCCCCAGGCTGACCGCCGCTATCACCGCAAAGGTCATAAAGCCAAGGCCTCCTGCCTGGATCAGCGCTGCAATCACCAACTGGCCAAATATAGTGAAATGACTGCCGGTATCCACCACCACCAGCCCGGTGACTGTCACGGCTGAGGTTGCGGTAAAGAGTGCCTGCAGCAGTGTCAGTGGGGCCGTGGTTGCCATCGGCAACAACAGCAATACGCTGCCGGTTAGGATCAGCATCAGAAAGCCCAGTGCCAGGATGGCTGGCGGGCTTAAAGCCAGAAAATGTGGCCTGTTCGTCTTGATGCTGCGGTAGTGGCTGGTGTGCGGATCCCAGTTTTTAATCATCAAATTAGTCTCGGTGCCAGGCTTTTTAACACGGTCAAAGGGCCAGCCAGTACCAGGGTATCGTGGGCTTCCAGCACAAAATCGGTGGGTACCGGGGAGAACACATCCTTGCGGCGCTTGACTAAAAAGCCATGCACAAAGGCGCTGGCATCCTTAAGCAGCTGTGCCAGAGTCTGACCTTGCAACTTTTCGATGATCTCAATCTCAACCAGATAGATGTTGTGACCAAGCGCCATGTATTGATTCACCATCGGGTAGTTCAGGGCTTGCGCAACCCGGATCCCCATTTCTTCTTCCGGATGAATGATGCGACTGACACCCAGCTTTGACAGAATGCTGTGATGGGATTTGGAGGATGCTTTGACCCAGATATTGTTAATGCCTAAGTTTTTCAAATGCAGCACACACAAGATACTGGCCTCGAGATTTTCGCCGATGGCGACTAACACCGCATCGCACTGGCCAATATTCAATTCCCTTAATGCGTCTTCATCGGTAGCATCAATGATAGCGGCATAGCTTAGCTTGTCGGCCACACGGGCAACGAATTTTTCGCAACTGTCCAGCCCTATCACCTGATGTCCCAGGCTCATAAGCTCCAACGAGGCGCTGCCACCAAAACGCCCAAGACCAATGACTGCAAATTGTGCCATCTTTGCACCTACTCCTGTAATCAGTTGGCGGCTATTAAAGCCAGTTTGGTCAAAAGCTCAAGAGGACGGCTGATTTCTTTATGAAAAATTTACGCTTCAGGCTGCTTCTATATGGCATTTTTACGGTGGAGCTGTCTTGGTTGATTTAGGATCGTCCCAGGACTTAGTGACGTTGATCATCCATGTTTGTGACCTCTGCTGCCACATCGGCCAATCGCCGCAGTGTTTTTACCGGGTATTCGGTTATTTGTTGCTTTTTCTGGCCACGGCTGAGCTTTTAACTGCCGCCGTGTCTGCCTGGTTCGCAGAGAGAACCATCTGGGCATTTCTATTAAGCAGCATCATCACTGCAGCGGTTGGTGGCAGCTTGTTGTATCTGGCCGGTCAGGAAATCAGGCTGATTAAACGCAATCTCTTTCTGGTGACGGCGTTGGGTTGGGTTTTATTCAGTGCTTTTGCAACCATCCCTCTGTACCTGGCTTTGGATGGCATCTCTCGGGTGGATGCCTGGTTTGAAGCAGTTTCGGCGGTGACCACCACCGGCTCGACCATTTTGAGCGATATTGAGTCGTTGCCAAAAGGAGTGTTGTTTTGGCGGGCATTTTTACAATGGTTTGGTGGGATCGGCATTATCGCCATGGCGGTTGCTGAGGGATCCTCAGGTTCGGGCTTTTCTGCTCGTAGTGTTCATCGCAGTGCTGGGGCTGACACTCTACCTGACTGTGCAAGGCAGGGATTGGTTTGATGCGCTGACACAGGTAACTTTTAATGTGGTGTCGATCATTACCACCTGTGGCTATGCGTCAGAAGACTATAGTATGTGGGGCACCATGGCTTTTATAGCCTTCTTCTATTTGACCTTTAGCGGGGGCTGTGCGGGCTCAACATCAGGAGGACTGAAAATATTTCGCAGTCAGTTGTCATTTTATTTGCTGATCCGTCAGCTCAGGCTGTTGATCCATCCAAATGCCGTCTTTGTGCAGCACTACGCCGGCAAACGGGTCGATGATCAGTTGCTTGGCTCCGTGCTGTCGTTTTGCTTTATTTTCTTTGCCACTATAGCTTTGCTAGCCTTTGTGTTGTCGTTGTTCGGGCTTGATCCCGTCACTTCCATCACAGGGGCAGCCACGGCAGTGAGTAATGTGGGGCCAGGCCTTGGTGATGTTATTGGGCCGGCCGGAAACTTTGCGCCATTGCCTGATGGTGCTAAATTGGCGTTGTCGCTAGGCATGCTGTTAGGGCGATTGGAAATTTTGACTCTATTGGTGTTGTTTGTCCCCATGTATTGGCGGTATTGATACCATTTTTGAATGAGAACATAACGTTGAATGAACGTATTTTAGTGGTGGATGATGAAACACCCATCCGGCGTATGCTGAAAATTGCACTGGCCAGCGATGGTTATCAGGTCATCGAAGCTGACAGTGGGGAGCTGGGCTTGGTGCAGGCCGCACGGCAGCAACCAGCACTGATGATCCTGGATCTGGGCCTGCCGGATATGGAAGGTCACCAGGTCTTGCTGCAACTGCGGCAATGGTCGGAGATGCCGGTCATCGTTTTATCGGTGCGCAATCAGGATAAAGAAAAGGTCAGAGCGCTGGATCAGGGAGCCCAGGATTACGTGACCAAACCCTTTAGTGTGGAAGAGCTGCTGGCTCGGGTTCGGGCTTGTCTGCGCGATCAGCGCCGTGATAAGCAGCAAGCCAGTGAGTTCACCGATGGAACCTTGTGCATTAATTTGCAGCAGCGCTTAGTCACGCTGGACGGGCAGCGTGTTGAGCTGACCCCGAAAGAGTATGCCGTGCTATCCCGGTTGGTACAGGCCAACCAGTGTGTGGTGACGCAAACTGAGTTATTGAAAGCCATTTGGGGACCAAGTCATCAGGATGATACCCATTACCTGCGGATTGTGATCAGCCATCTTCGGCAAAAGCTCGGTGATGATCCTGCCAGCCCAAAGTACATTCAAACGGAAGCAGGGGTAGGCTATCGTTTTTTTATTTAAAATCAATTGATTTGAAAATCTGTTTGCCTTCGTTTTTGAAGCCGCTACACTGCAGTCAGGAATAAATAATGCAGGTAGTGTGCCTTTATGTTACTTGAAGCCATCTGGATTGGGTTTGCTTTTTCGCTGGGGTTATTGGTTCGTACCATAGGTTTACCGCCACTTATTGGTTATCTTGCCGCAGGCTTTGCTATTACGGCGGTGTCTGATCAAATCGGCCTGCCGGCAGAAAGCACTAAAATCCTTGAGCATGTAGCCCATCTTGGGGTCTTGCTGCTGCTGTTTACTGTTGGTTTGAAGTTGGATATACGGAAAATTATCAAGCCGGAAGTGATTGGCGGTGGCTTGATCCATTTCGCTATTTCCTGTCTGCTGATGGCGCCGGCCCTCTATCTGTTGCTGGACATCAGCCTTTATACTGCCTTGATGCTTGCCGTGGCGCTGGCGTTTTCCAGTACGGTACTGGCCGCCAAAGTACTTGAAACCAAACGGGAACTGCGGGCTTTTCATGGTCGGGTGGCGATTGGTATTTTAATTGTGCAGGATCTGATTGCCCTGGTGGTTATTAGCCTGGCCGCTGGCACCTTACCATCGCCCTGGGCGCTGTTGGTGTTTGGCATTCCACTGCTGCGGCCGGTGTTGTACAAACTGATGGATGCCAGTGGCCATGATGAACTCTTGCTGCTGTTTGGCTTGTTGTTGGCACTGGTGATTGGCGGTTATGGCTTTGAGCTGGTTGGGTTAAGTGGCGAGCTGGGAGCTTTGGTGTTTGGGGCTATGCTGGCAAATCATAAACGTGCCGAAGAGCTCTCGGAATCGCTGTGGAGTATCAAGGAATTTTTCCTGGTTGGATTTTTCCTGCAAATTGGTATGGGCGGCTTGCCGGATCAGCAAGCATGGGTCTTTGCTGTGGTGATGGTGTTGTTGTTACCACTCAAAGCGATTCTGTTCTTCTTTTTACTTATTTTTTTCAAATTACGGGCCCGCAGCGCGTTTTTAACTGGGATAAGTCTTGGCAACTACAGTGAGTTTGGCTTGATAGTTGCCAGCGTGGTGCTACCACAGTGGCTGATCCCACTGGCATTAACGGTCGCGTTGTCCTTTGTGGTCTCTGCGCCACTTAATCGTCTGGCACATCCCTTGTACGAAAAATTGTGTCGACGATTATTGCCCTTAGAGCGCAATATCCGACACCCCGATGAGCAGCCGGTCGATCTGGGCGATGCTGAGATACTCATAATGGGCATGGGACGTACTGGTACTGCTGCTTACCTGCACTTGCAGGATAGCTACCGTCTGATTTCAATGGACTCGGATCCATCCAAAGTAGAAGCACAAAAAGGCAATGGCATCAATATATTCTTTGCGGATGCAGAAGATCAGGTGTTCTGGCAAGGCCTGAATTATCAAAAGATCAAAGCGGTGATTTTAAGCATGAACGATTCAGAGGCGAAAATGATTGCCGCCAGCAAGCTGCGACAGTACGGCTTTAGCGGTGTGATCGTCTCTCACAGCATGCATGAGGATCAGGCCGAAAAAATCCGTCAGGCTGGAGCCGATGAAACCTACTTGACCATGTCTGAGGCAGGTGTTGGCTTGGCATCGCATGTGGTGGCGCGATTAAAAACTTAAAGTAGATCAATCCATGTCTCATAAAAACCGGCTATGATAGTCTGACGATAAGGCAATTAGGGAGAGGGCGTGCGTTTTTTTCAGGACTTTCTGCATCAAATACTGCATGCCAGTAAAAACCTGCTGCCCATAGTGGTGGTGGTGGTGTTTTTTCAGGCAGTGATTTTACGGCAAATGCCCAATGATCCCTGGATGCTGGCGCTTGGGCTTGGCATTGTCGCCCTTGGTGTGGCGATGTTTTTGCAGGGGCTGGAGTTCAGCATCTTCCCGGTTGGCAAAAGCCTGGCCAATCAGTTTGCCCGTAAAGGTTCCATTCCTATTTTAATGGCCTTTGGCTTTGCCATGGGCTTTTCCGCCGTGGTGGCCGAGCCCGCACTGATTGCAGTGGCACAGCAGGCCGAGCAAATCAGCGATGGCCGGGTTGATGGCCTGACGCTGCGGCTGATTGTCGCTCTGTCGGTGGGGGCTGTGATGGCCATTGGCGTATTGCGCATTATTTTGGGCCATCCCATTCACTGGTACATGATCATCGGCTACATCCTGGTGGTATCGGTAACCTGGTTTGCACCGGAAGAGATTGTTGGCCTTGCTTACGACTCAGGTGGGGTCACCACCAACATTGTGACGGTGCCGTTGATTGCCGCGCTAGGGTTAGGCCTGGCTGCCTCCATTCGGGGTCGTAACCCCTTAATGGATGGCTTTGGCCTGGTGGCGATGGCGGTGATGGTGCCAATGATCAGTGTGCAGCTGTATGGTATCTGGGTGTATAACGTAGCGCCTACACCGGAGCTGGCACTGGAGCTGGTTTCCACCGAAATTAAAGCAGTGCATCCACTGCTGCAAATGCTGCTCGATTTACTGACCATGCTGCGTGATGTACTGCCGATTATTCTGGTGGTGCTGTTCTTTCAGTATCTGGTATTGCGTAAACCGCTGAAAAATCCGGTCAAAGTAATTTTCGGTTTTATCATGGTGTTGCTTGGTTTGTATGCCTTTGTGATTGGCTTAAAGCTGGGGCTTTTCCCGATAGGCGAAGGCATGGCCGAGCAGTTGATGGCGCGCAACTACCTGCCGTTTATTTACCTGTTTGCCTTTATGATAGGCTTTGCCACCACCATGGCCGAGCCCGCCTTGATTGCTGTTGGTGAGCAAGCCGAGCAAGCTGCGCCCGGTAAATTAAAAGGCAGTGTGATCCGTATTATTGTTGCCTTAGGAGTGGCCATTGGCATTGCCGTGGGGGTGCATCGCATTATTACCGGCGACTCCATCCACTACTACATCATGGCAGGTTACCTGCTGGTGATTGTGCTGACGGCGCTGGCACCCAAGTACATTATTGCCCTGGCCTTTGATTTGGGTGGCGTGACTACCTCGGAAGTGACGGTGCCTTTGGTCACCGCCCTGGGCATTGGTCTTGCCACCCATATTGAAGGACGCAATGTATTGATCGATGGCTTTGGTCTGATTGCCTTTGCTTCGATTTTCCCCATTATTACCGTGATGGCGTACGCAATTATTATGGAGTACGCCGCCAAATTCAGGAGACAAACCGCATGAAGTTCTCAGCCCTGGTGGCCATCGTCAACGATGAATACGAAGAACAAACCATCAAAGCTGCCCGCAAGCATGGTGCTACCGGCATTACCATACTGGCAGGCAAAGGCATTCCCTGCGATGAGCGCAAAACCTTCTTTGGCTTGAGCTTTGAAGGCAGTCAGAGTGTGCTGATTATGGTGCTGGAAAAGTCATTGTCTTTGGGGGTCCTTAAAGCCATCAAAAACGTGGTGGCCAAAGATGAGGGCGGTTCTGAAGGCCTGGTTTTTACGGTGCCGCTGGAGCATTTAGCCGGCATTGATGTCAAACAAGTGCAGCGCTTTGAACAACATTTAAAAGAGGAACTCTAGTATGGACTCGGTTCGACTGGTCAAAGACATTATGGTGAAAGAGGTGGTAACGGTATCGCCTTTTACTACCCTGCGCGAAGCGCTTAGCCTGATGAAAAAACACGATTTAAAGTCCCTGGTGGTGGATAAGCAGCAGCCGCACGATGCTTATGGCCTGATCACCCATACCAATATTTTAAAAACCATTGTGGCGGAAAGCGGCGATATTGATTTGTTGCATGTGTACGACATTTATACCAAGCCGGTAGTGGCGGTCGGCGAAGACTTAGCGGTCAAGCATGTGGCCGCTTTGATGAGCCAACAGCGTATGAAGCGGGTACTGGTGCTGAACAACAACGATCTGGTGGGTCTGGTGACGATGCAGGATATTATGGGGCCAATTTTAGAGATGGTGGAATAGGGCAGCAAGCTGCCCCTGGCAAAACACAGGCGCTGAGCGCTTAGCGATAAAACTCGCCTTTGCGCTCGGGCTGATCAACCAGTTCGACAATTTCTACCTGATCCAGTTGCCCACCCGGCATCGGCCAGTCAATGTGCTGGCCGACTGCTAAGCCAATCAGCGCAGCGCCGACCGGTGCGAAAATCGAAATACCATCGCTGGTTGTAGCCAGCTCTTGCGGGTAACACAGGGTTTTCTCAAATTCCTTGCCACTGCTCTTTAGTTTAAAGCGTACTTTAGAATGCATGGTCACCACATTGGGCGGAACGGCTTCTGGCTCTACCAATGTAGCCCGCTCCATTTCCAGCAACAGCTGTTCGTGTACCGGGCTCAGTTCTTTTTCTTTGGCCAGTAACGCATCAATGCGATCGTAATCCAGGCTGGAAAGCGTAATCGCAGGTTGTTTGGACATTGCTATCTCCTGTCACATAAAAAAACCGCCTGCTAAACAGGCGGGGTTAAAGCCTATATTGGACCAATCCTGTGAAAAAGCAAGTGGTGGGAGCCATTGCTTTGTTGCGTTACGTCAACGAAGGCAGGAGTATGGTTGAATACTACACCATCTGCTGATGGATGAGTTGCCGCACTTCAGTCAACAGATCCAGTGCCAGCAGGCCGCGTTGTCCCAGACTTTGAGCTTGGCGATCTGCTGCTGTCGCATGCAACCAACTGCCCAAAGCTGTGGCATCTTCGGCGTTCATGCCCTGCGCCCACAAGGCAGCAATAACGCCGCTGAGTAGATCACCCATACCGGCAGAGGCCATGCCTGGGTTGCCGGCATTAAGGAGCTGCAGGCCAGAGGAACCGGCAATCAGGCTGCCATTACCTTTAAGCAGTACTGTGGCCTGAAAACGTTGTTGAAGGGACTGCAGCGCTTGTAGTCTGTTTTGTTGTATCTGCTGGCTGCTGCATTGCAGCAAGCGGGCCGCTTCACCTGGATGAGGTGTCAGGATCAGTTGTTTAGGTCTGAGCTGTGGTTGCTGCGCCAGCAGATTCAGTGCATCAGCATCCAGCAGCACAGCTTTGTCCATGGCCAACACTTGTTGCAGCAATTGCTGGCCCCAAAACCGTTGACCAAGGCCTGGTCCTGCCACAATGACGCTGGCTTTGGTTAGGAAAGGAAGCAAGTCCTGTTGCGCTTCCACGCCATGCACCATGCATTCTGGCCGCCTGGCCAGCAGGGCGCTTAGATGCTCTTTACGGGTAAGTACGCTAACCAGGCCGGCGCCAGAGCGAAGTGCTGCTTCAGCGCTCAGTAAGGGGGCTCCGGCCATGCCATAATCACCGCCAAGGATCACCACATGGCCCGCCTGCCCCTTGTGGAAGTTTTTTCGCCTTCGCGGCAGTTTGTTCAGTAATTCGGGTCCCTGAACCAGAGTGGCACAGGCAGCCTGAGCCGCCAGCAAATGCTGTGGTATCGCTAATGGCTCCAGCAGTAAGTCGCCGCAATGATCCGGCCCATCTGCAGTGAATAAGCCGACTTTGTGCCCAATAAAGCTTAAAGTCACATCGGCTTGAACGGCGGAGCCTAAAACCTGGCCGCTATCGGCACATAGACCGGATGGCACATCAACTGCAAGCACTGGGCTCGTGGTCTGATTGATTTGTGCGATGGCTTTGGCGTAATCACCGTCAACCGGCCGGTTCAGACCAATACCAAAGAGTGCGTCCACCAGCACATCGGCTTTGAATGGGTCATCCAGGGCCAGCATTGGGATGAGCGCTTGCCCAGCAGCTTGTTTGGCCATCAGAGCTGCCTGGGGCAGTTGGCGGTGATCACCAAGGCATTTGATGGCAACACGGTAGCCTTCGGCTTTGGCGTATGCCGCCAGCAAGTAGCCATCACCACCATTGTTGCCATTGCCGGCATAAACCAGCAAGTTTCTACGGCTCGGCCAGCGCTGCTTTAGTAAACCAAGCAGTGCACTGGCCGCTTGTTGCATCAGCACAAAGTCGCCCTGAGCGAGCTCAGCAATGGCCTGCTGCTCAAGGGATCGAATCTGTGTACTGCTGTACAGCTTGTTTGGCATGGGGTTAATGTCAGCGCTTTCTAACCCACTGACCATCCAGTTTGACAAATTGTCCTGTTGGCGTCCGCTCAATCGCACGTTGGCCAGCTCTTGCTTCAACATCAGCAACAGCGATGTTGTTGTCACGGGCAATGCGGCTGTACTCGGCCCTGCGGGCATCGTTGATAAGCTCAACAATCTGACGGCTTTGCGCGTTATCTTGAACTAAGCCCAAATAGCCATTGATTTGTTCACCGATCAGGCCTTGCTCTTTGGCTGGGCCCAGCGCATTCATCGCTTGCTGCAGATTCATTGCCATAACGGGCAGGGCACAAACCAGCAACAGCGTTGCCAGTAAAGTTCGAAAGGTAGTGGTTGCTTTCATCATATGCTCCTTAGAATAAGCCACTGGAATCGCTAAACAGCTGATCGAGCTCGCGATCTACGCGAATTAAGATCTCGTGCTCAATTTTTACATTCAGGTTGATGGTAATGGGCTCGCTGGGTGCTGCGACCTGAACGGTTGGGGTGCAACCGCTAAGCCACAGCGACAAGGCAAGCATGGTGATCACTTTGGTGTGCATCTGTTTCCTCCTTAAGGTTGGCGCGGTCGTTGTAACCGCTCCTGTACCCTTTTTTGTATCACTTCGTTCAGTTGATTGGTTAATTGCAAGCTGGTGATCAGGGCCGGGATATTTTCTTCCAGCGTGATATTAAAATGCACTGGTCTGCCACCTTCCATGGCCGGGTTTCGGCCTTCCAGCCGCAGTGCCAGCGTCAGGTGGCCATCCGTACTGTAGCTGACATCACTGCTGAGCACAGAGTAGTGGAAGTCATCCAGAGCAGCAATGATCATTTTCATACCAGGGTTGCTGGCGGCCATGCCTTGTGCCTGTGGTGAGCGGTAACTCAGGCTTCCGCCAGGCTCTAGGGCCCGTAATCGTCCCTGGGCGACTTCCACACCCCGGGCGGAGATAATGAGCGGGATTTCACCATCAATCAGACCATGGCCGGTTAAATCCGAGGTAGGGTGCTGGGTAAGCAACTGCTGCAAATCCAGTTGCTTGATATGCAGTGGTAACAGCCACTGTGGCTGACTAAGATCCAGTGCCATAGCCGGCACAGAGATGCGGCCATTAAAGAGTATCAATTCATTGTCGTGCAACTGCAACATGCCGGCTGTTGGCGCATCCCACTCAGCCTGGTACTGAGCGGCCAAATGCAAAGGCCCGCCCATCACCCCTTGCTCAAATTGTTCCACCGCAAGGCGCGAAGTGCTTAGTTGCAATTGCTTTGGATCGGCGGCCAGCAGCAACTGGCCATTGATACCGCGAAAGGTGGTGGTGTCGTAAAAACCTGCCAGCTCCAGCAACTCGGTCGTACTGTGCAGCTGATAACTTTGGTCGGCCAATGCCAGGCGCAGCTCCCCCTGATGCTTGATGCGGCCACGCTGCAGGGTCAGCAACTCCGGCCAGTCGGCCATTGTGCTTGCCAGGGTATTGCCAGCCAACATAAAGACATCGGCCAACTGCCAATGCAAAGTTACTTGATGGGTGTTGGCTTGCACATCAGAACGCAGCTCCAGGCCTGAGGAGGCTATGAGCTCGCCTGCAGAGCTAAGCTGCCAGTCTTTGCTGCTGTTGGCACTCAGATTACCCTGCCATTGCCAGTCCAGTGTTTTGAGCTGGGGTTGTTGCAATTGTTCGGCGTTAAAGACCAGGCGGCTACTGAGGCGATGCGACGCGGTTTCTGTCGTTGCAAGCCTGGACTCGAGTTGCAGCTGATTCAGATGCAGCGAGGTGTGGGCGATTTGAAGCGACAACTCCGGGTTTTCTAGCTTTGCTTGCAGTTGCAAAGGGCTACTGCTCCTTAGCTGCAGTTGCTGAGCGGACAGGGAGCCACTTAGTGAGCCTGCCAGTTCTACCGCGCTGAGTTGCCAGTCGCCTGCGCGAAGCTCTGGCTGGACCAGGCGAAGCTGCAGCTGTTCCAGCTGTGCTTTTTGTGCTAACAGATCCAGGTTAAAGATGGCATGCAGCTGGTGCTGCTGGTCGGCCGAATCAAGCCGGAATTGCAAAGGCAGTGCCGCCAGACTGAGCGCTTCACTGTGCTGGCTGCTCAGGCTCCAGTACAGTGTTGGTAGTTTAAAACCTGCCGCCAGCAGGGGCTCTGGCACTACGATTTCTGTCAGAGTGCCACCGGCAGCGACCCGAAAGGGAGCCAACTGACCCTGGTTAAATTCGGCACTGGCTTGCAGCTCGGCAGTGATCAGGCCAAGATCAGGCAGGTATAAGGGGCTGGGACTGCTTAATTGCAATTGCATGCTGCCGTTCAGGTGTTGCCACCATTGCTCAGACAACTGCGGCGGCACAGCAAACTGCCATTGACTGCTGGCAGAGACTTGCTGCCGGAATTGTGACAGCCAAAGCTCTGGCAACTCCAGCTGCCAACTTGCTAACTCGGTCACTAGCCAGGATGGTGGTGGTTGCAGACTAAAGGCCATCGCGCCTTGCCAACTGGTGTCAGTCAAATCAGAGCTATGTGCCTGTAAGTTGCTGCTCAGTTCGAGTTGCAGCACCTCATCAAGCTGAAGCATCAGCTCCAGTTGCGGCCAGTGTTGTTGGAGTTGATAGCTCAGCTGCAAACTGAGGGGGTGTTCAGAGTGCTGCACTGCATAGAGCTGCATACTGACATCGAGTTGTTCGGTCTGGTGAGTAAGCTCAAGGCTGCCCTGATAAATACAACGCAGCTGATCACAGGGCAGATCCAGCTGCAGCCAGTCAATACGACTCTGTGCCGGCAACCAGTCCGGCCAGTGCCAGTGCTCCGGCAATTGCATCGCAGCCTTTGGTGCTGACTCAGTTGCTTGCGGCATGCTTGCAAGCCGGACATCCAGTTGATGCAGTGTTAGCAGGTTTAACTGCGGGCGCAGTCCTTGCCAGTGCCAACTTAAGTGCACTTGATTCAGTTCCATGTGCAGTGGGGCGTCAGCTATTAGATAATCAAAATGAAGATGCTCCAACCGCAACTGACGCAAGCCCCACTGGCTGATCTGGTAATCAAGGTTAGTGATGGGTAGTTGACGTAGCTGGTGCTGTAGCCAGAGAAATGCAGCCAGCAGTAAGCACAGCAGCAGGGTCAGACTCAGGCTGAAAATACGAAAGAAACGACGCATAGTGGCCCAATTCAAAGGAGTTCGATTCAGCATAATCGTTAGCAACTGAACGAGCAATGAATTGTGCTGATCTTCGAAAGATACTTTGTTTTATTCGCTCTGGCAAAACGCCGGCGGTTGCCGGTGTTTTGCCAGGAATACATACTGGCAGGCGTCAGTTAGCCGCAGGAACCAGTTGCATAATCACCTGGTTGTTTTTAAACAATTGCAGGGTATTGCCGTTTACTTCGGCCCTGTCGGCGCTTTGCAAACGTTCGGTGAAACTGCTTTCGATGCGGCTGCTTTCGTCACAGAACTTGCGGGTCATGGCCAATGGACTGACCTGCAGGGTGTTGGCGCGCTGACGGTAGTTGGCATGAAAGTTATTGCAGCCGGAAAAACCATACAGAGTGTTGTTGTCGCGAAACAGCACCCGTACATTCAATTGCTGGGGTACGTACTGATCGGCGATTTTCTCAGCCCGCCAAACTACACCCTGCATGCTTTCAGGAGCATGGCGCTCCGGGCAGCTGGCACCAGGCCAAAACTGTTCAAATTGATCAATAAATAAGGTATCACTGTCTTTACCATTGCCAAGACGGCCAGTTAGGGTGGCAATTACAGGACGACCATCCAGTGCCGGATCCTGCCGGTAGTTGCGCAGCATCGGCATATGGTGTTGTGTCATGGCAACCTGATAACGCTCGCCGGAGTCACATTGGGTAAAGCTGGCCAGATCTCCATTGACCCGGTACAGACCAAGCATTGGCCGGCGGGTATCAATAGACTGCAGCCGGCTGGCACGATCCAAATGGTAATTCAGGCTGGAAACAATGGGTTTACCCGCCATATCCAGCATGGTCAACCGGTGATTGCTGACAAACTGGAAGGTAGGCAGGGTGTGTTGCTGGTTCATCAGGTGCAGGGTGCGTTGCTCCAGCAGCCAGGTGCCTTTAACCAGTAATATGTTGTTGCGCTCCAGGTATTCCTGGCGAATTTCAAAGCGGCCATCGCGGTACAGGTTCAGATGAAAAGCAATGCCGGGGCAATCGGCACAGGGCAGGGTGCCGATAAAGCTCATATCCTGATCGATAAAAATCATCTCGAAGTCGGTGGCAAGCGCCTGAGTCGCCTCGGTGTCTGGTACTTCTTCAACCACCAGCGTATCGACCGGAACCACCGTGGTTGGCAGACGTTCACTACGGGATACTTCTGGCTTGGTAGCACAGGCTGAAACGACCAGACTGGCCAGTACACAAAGGACAAAACGTGTTTTCATCATTACTCCGGCATGTTCCCGTTTTGGTAGTGCAGCGAATTATACCCGCTTCAGACGCATTTTATAGCGCTAAGTTTCGCATGAATCGCAGTTGCGGTCATTTCCGGTGCTTCTTGCATAAAGCAATGGCTGCCCGGCAGCTGCTCAAGCTCAACTGCAGGGTTGAGATGCTGCCATTTTTGCAGCGCTTTAGGCACAAAAGGATAACTGTTATTGCCATAAAGCACCAGCGTTGGCGCACAGGGCTTAGCGAGTTGACGCCACAAATTGCGTGGGTAGGAGCCAAAAATTTCGGCCTCCCGCTCAGGTTGGCATTTTAAACTAATACCGTGCTCCGTCGGTTTTAGGGCATGGTCGATGTAAGCGGCTAAAGCTTCAGGCTGCCAATTCCGGTACAGGCCACGTTGCTGCAGGTAGTTTTTTGCGGTGATTTTGTCTGGCCAATGCTGCCGGCGTTTTAGCGCCGCTCGGGCATAGGGGTTTCGTTGGTACAGTCGAACCAGGGTAAGTGCTTTCATGCTGGTCAGCATGCTGGGAGTAAACAGCACCGGATCGAGCAGGACTACCTGAGAGAACAGATCAGGGTAAGCGGCATTATTCAGCGCTGTCAGCACCCCTCCAAAACTATGACCAAGACCAATGTGGGGAACATTGGCAAAGCGATCACGATGCGCTAACCAGGCCTGGGCTGCCAGCTCAGCACTTTCATTCCAGCCGACAAAGGGGCCACCATGATCGCTGTCACCATGTCCCTGCGCATCGGATAAGAATAAGTCATAGTCTCTGGCCAGTTGTTGCAGCATGGGTTGGTACATCCGGCTGCAAAAGCCATTGCCATGCAAAACATGCAATACCGGCTTGCCACTGGGAGCACTGTGGTACCCCCGCAGGCAAAAGCCATAATGGGTATGAAAAGACCAGGGGATAAGCTCCACTGCATTGTCCCTGTTTCAACGAAGATGGCCGCAAGATGCCAGCTTTTTCCCGTTATCGCAAGTCAGGATCAGACTTTTTCCTCATTGACAGCTTTTTCTGCCAGTCGTTTTGCCGCAACTTCAAACAGCCGGCGTTGTTCTTGCTCCAGAGCTTCCAGTTTTGACCGATCGGCATCGGTGAGTTCCTCTTTGGCCAGGATCTCATCAATTTTTTCTTGCAGCTCTTCGTATTTTTCGCGGTCAAACCCAACTTTGGCATCTGTCATGGCCTGCATCATCTGGCTTAGATAGTCTACCCGCTCCGTCACTTGTTCTGGCACTCTGCCATCAGGTCGGTAGGTCAGGCTTAATCCCTCGGAGCCTGGTGCAGCTTGTCCCAGAGTGACCCGATCTGGCTCAGGAATGGGGGTAGGGCGCACATCTGGCACAGGTTGAGGTTGGATCTCATTTTTGCTGTCTTGTACGGGCTGTTTTACGGGCAAAGGATACAAATCGGCTTTGTTGTCTTCGCGCAGACGTTGTCGTAGTGCCTGGTATTCACTGCCACTGGTTTGGGGAATAATCAGCATATCAGCTGCTCCATGGTTTGGTACTGCCTGGTGAAAGATGACTGCTTGTGAAGTGAGCACGATGCAAAGGCTGCGCCAGGCTGATGCAATGTTCAGACAGCCTGGCGCCTTGTTGTGCCTGGCTGTGGTGATACAGCAAACAGGCAAAGGCTTGCCGTTTCAGGGCAATTGCTTGCCTGTCGGACGGTACAGCCAGAGTCCAACTGCAATCATGCCGAGTGTCAGACAGCTAAGAGCCACCAACTCTTGTTGAATATCGACCAGGCTGGCGCCCAGTTGATTGATACCTACAAACCCATGAATGCCGGCTGTGGAGGGGAGCAACCAGCGCAGATAGTAGAGCGCTGTTGGCAGGGATTCGGCCGGCCAACTGTACCCCGAGATAAACAGCATGGGTACGGCACTAATCAGCAGCAACTGCAAGCCACGTTCACGGCTTTGAAACAAGCGGCCAAGCAGCAGGGCAAAAGCAGCTATGCACAGCGAGAATAGCAGACAAAATACCAGCAGATGCACTAAGGGACCAAGCTGAGCATAGTGTTGCAGCCGAAGGGCAACCAGGAAAAAATACAGTGAGTTGAGCAGTCCGATACAGCTAAAGGTAAGCAGCATACCACTGTAGGCGCGCCAACCGCTTGGCAGTTGCTTCAGCTCGGCTTGCCTGCCCAGCAGCAAGGTTACGCCGATTAACAGTGTCTGCTGGATCACCAGCACCATCACTGCCGGCACTATGGCATGGCCATAGCCATCTTTGGGGTTGTACAAAGAGCGGCTGTGCAACTGCAGGGGTTGCAGACTGTCGATGGCTTGTATCGGACTAAACCCCAAGCTTTGTAGCTTGTGCATACTAACCGCTGCACCCATTGTCAGGGCTGCTTCATTGGCATTCATCAAGGCTTTGCTGCCAGCCAGCAGGTAGCCGCCATGGCTGGCAATCTGCACCTGTGCAGCACGCCCTGCCAGGATATCCTGATGAAAGCCACTTGGGATAATAATCAGAGCCATCACATCGCCTTGCCATAACGCGGCTTGAATGGCGGATGTTTCGCTGCTGATTTGACGTATTTCCAGATTTGGTGATGCCAGCAACAGGCGTCGCAGGTTTCTGGAAGACGCACTGTGATCCTGGTCAATCAAAATAGTAGGTACTGATTCCACTTGTTCGAAGTGGTAAGGCAGTGGGTAGAAAAAGGAATAAATTAAGCCTGCGACAAACAACAGTAAAATGGCGCCCTTATCTTTAAAGATCAATCGCCAGGTGTGCAGGCTGTGTTGCCAGATAGTCATTAACGTGCCCCCCAGCTTTCGGCCTTAAAGCCCGAGCGTTTCAATAGCAGATAACCTGAAATACTGCCCAGCAGCAGCATCGACAGCAGTACCAGCCAGGGGGTGCTGGCCGCTTGCCATGGCGCGCCAGCCAGCCATTGCTGATTGTATAACTTCAGCCAGTGGGTCAGTGGCAAAATACTAGCCCAGTACTGTGCCAGCTCCGGCATGGCTACCAGAGGGAAGGCCTGACCGGAGTAGGCAAAAGCAGGCGCGCTGTAAAAACCGGCCAGACTGAGAGCCATGCGAAAGTTTCGGGTCAGAGCAACCAGCAACAGCGCGATGGCCATGGCAGCTGCAATCATTAACACAAAACTAAACCAGATATTTACAGCGGAGCCGGCATAGCTGGCAGGAGCCAGCAGCTGAAACAAGAGTACGTAGCCAGCGCCGTACAATACAAGTAAAGCAAAGTAGGGAACCAGTTTGCTTACCAACGCCATTAACACTGAGCCACCGGCACTATCCAGCCAGGCTTTGGCCGTGCCGTCTCTTAGCTCCCGCCCTATGGCAGAAACGGTGACTACCATCGCCAGGATCTGAAACAGGGCCGGAATTAAAGTAGCTGCCAGAAATACCTCATAACTTGGCCCCTCGTTGTATAAAGGGGTGGCGAGCACCTGCACCGGCAGTACAGTGGCCAGACTGGCCTCGGGGTAAAGACCCTGTCGCTGCAGCCTGTCGCTGTGAATACCGACACCGGCAGTCATAATGGCTTGCTGAATGCCACGTTGCAGTGTTGATGCATAGGTGGTGTATTGGCTGTTTAGCTGCAACACCAGTTCGGCAGGCTGTCCCTGATAGATACTATCTTGCAGGCCTTTGGGTAAAATCAACAGGCCATAGATCTGGCGTTGACGCAGGGCATCCACGGCCACTTTACTGTCAGTGGCATCCAGGGTGACCGCTACTCCGGGGGCAGCATCAACCAACCTGATCAGTTGCCGTGACAAAGGGCTTTGATCCTGATCCATCACAGCAACAGGCAGTTGCTCGGGCTGACCGGCAGAAAAAATCCACCAGATAAAGATGCAAAGCAAAGGCATTAGCCAAAGGGCTAAAAAGCGATCACCACGATCATCGTGCAGGTGCTTGAGTTCGCGGCTCAGGCTAAGCCGAAAAGCCGACATCAGTCCTCCAGCGCCAGTATCACGGTCATACCGGCCCGTAACTTAGGCTCATGCTGCACGGGCCTTGCTTCCAGTTGGAAGGTTTTCAAGTCGTAACCCGGGGTACCCCGGACTTGCTTCCAATTCGCAAAAGATGGCAGGGCACTTAGCTTGCTGACGCGAAAGCGCAGGCTATGGTTCAATGCGGGTACCCACGCATCAAACTCGGTGCCTGGGACCAGTGCATTGAGCTTATCTTCCCGGATGGTAAAGACCACCCAGCTATCGGTTGGGTCAATTAACGTAATCACCGGATACCCGGTAGGTGCCAGCTCGCCGGGCTGAATGACTATGCTGGCAATTTCACCGGCCAGAGGAGCGAGCATGCGGGTTTCCTGCCGGTAAGCTTCTACTTCAGCTACGGCTGCAGCAGCACGACGGTTCTGTGCCTGTACTGCCCGCAGTTGCTCCTGGCGTGCGCCGGAAGCTGCCATGGTGTAACGTGCCTCCGCTGCGCTGGCCTGATCGGTACTGGCTTGCCACTTTGCCTGTACTTCATCCAGTTGTTGTTGTGACACCAGGCCTTCGGCATGCAAATTACGCATCCTGTTCAACGTCGTTTGGTACAGGTTTTGCTGCACCAGCGCCCGCTGCCAGTCCAGCCGGGCCATCTCTATTTCTTCACTACGAAGGCCGGCTTCAGCTTCATCCTGCAGTGCTTTGGTCGCCGCTTCGGCGGCTTCAGCCTGAGCCAGTTTGGCATTTAGCTCGGGACTATCCAGTTCAAACAACAATTGGCCCGGCTGAACCATATCGCCTTCTTTGACATGCATTCGACTGACACGGCCTGGGATCTTGCTGGCTATACGGATCTCCCGCACTTCGACATCACCATGCAAGAACTCGGGTTGTGGGCTTGGCCAAAGCCACCAGAAGAGCACCAGCACCAAAAGAACAGCGAAGAGAGGTAGAATAATTTTTTTACTTTGCATGTTGAACCCTTAAATGGATGCGCAGGACTGCTGTTGCAATAAAGCAGGCAGCCAGTTGGCTAATAATTCCGGGCGGCCTGTTAGCTGAGTGAGTTGCGCCAGGGCGCTGCTGTATTGAAAAGCAGCCTGCAGTGCCTCTACTTCAGCAGCCGCTTGCTTTAAACGGGCATCGGTCACATCCAGTGACGTTGCCATGCCTTCTTCAAAAGCATGGCGTTGCAAACGGGCATGTTCGCGTGCCAGTTCCAGATCCTGCTGTAACAACTCAAATTGCTCCAGATGCTGCAGCACGGTACGGTAGCTGCTTTCCACCGCCAACTGCATATCGGCGTCGGCCTGATCCCGGCTGTGATCCAGCTGTTGTTGCCGGCTAAGTACGGCATCTACACTGGCCTGGCGATTCACCGGGGTAGTAAAGTGATAACGCATGCCAAGACCAATGCTCCAGTCAGGCTCGGTCAAGGGGGTGGCGGCTCGGTTTAAATCATAGCTGCCTACCAGGAACACCTCGGGCAGCTTTTTGCCTTGCTCTATGCGTAGTTGCTGCTTTACCTGACGATCTTTCGCCTGCAACTGCGAAAAAACCGGGTTATTGCGCCTGGCCTCGGCAACAAACCAGTCGATAGATTCGGTTAATGCGACTGGCTGGGGCAGTGGGGTACTTAAGCAACTGAGTGCATCCAGTTGCAGTAAATTTTGCAAGGCAGCCTGAACATCAATGAGCTGCCGTCTGGCTTGGACAGCGCTTCGGCGGGCTTCTGCCTGAGCTACTTCGGCCTGCATCCGGTTGAGCTGGGTGATCAGGCCCTCTTGTTCGAAGCGCCTGGCTTTATGAACATGGGCATCCAGAGTCTGCAGAGCTTGCTCCCGAACCTGCACCACCTGTTGCATCATCTGGCTGGAAAAGTACAGATCAAATAATCGTTTTAGCAACTGCAGTTGCAGCAAACGTTGTTCCGCTTCGGCTTCGGTAACCCTGGCGGCAACTTGTTGCTGAGCCGCATTGGTTCGGCCACCGGTGTACAGAGGCCAAAGCAGATTCATCTGGCTACGAATACCACTGCGAAACACATCGAGTTCGGCTGGCTGGTTGATCACCGGAATATCGAAAGTCACTTCTTTTTCATAGGCAATACCGGCAATGGTGATGCTCAGCTGTGGCAGGTTCAGGCTGTTCAGTGCTCGCTGCTGGGCTTGCCAGGCATCGACATCAGCTTGCTGCGCCAGCAAAGTTCGGTTCGATGCCAGTCGCTGCTCAGCATCAGGCAGGCTGAGCGTTGTTGCCCGTAATGTGCTGTCTGGCATCAGTAAAAGCAGCATGGCTGTCAGGCCTGCCAATGAAGAACGGAAGTGCATAGAAATCCTCGTTAGAGTAAATGCTCTACTTTATTCTAAGCAAGTTCACCTGTGGCTGCAACTTATTGCCACGGTGAGCCTTATTTGGTACCAAATAATTTGTCGCCGGCATCGCCAAGCCCCGGCAAAATGTAGCCATGCTCGTTAAGTTTTTCATCGACGGCTGCGGTGTAAAGCTCGATATCCGGATGTGCCTTCGATAAGGCACTGATGCCTTCCGGCGCTGCCACCAGCACCAGAGCTTTGATATGCTTGCAGCCTTGTTGTTTTAACAGATCAACGGTTGCAATCATTGAGCCACCGGTGGCCAGCATTGGATCCACTACGATGGCCAAACGGTGCTCCATATCCGGTGCCAGCTTTTGGAAATAAGGAACAGGTTGCAGGCTGTGCTCATCCCGGTAAATACCAACCACACTAATGCGGGCGCTGGGTAAGTGCTCCAGTACACCGTCCATCATCCCTAAACCTGCCCGTAAAATAGGCACTACAGTGACTTTCTTGCCTTGAATTTGCCGGATTGGAATGGTGCCGCACCAGCCTTCAATACTACAGTCTTCCAGTGGTAAATCGGTGGTGGCTTCGTAAGTAAGTAAACTGCCAACTTCTCTGGCAAGTTCGCGAAAGGCTTTGGTGCTGATATCGGCTGAACGCAATAAGCCCATTTTATGCTGCACCAGCGGGTGTTTAACTTCCGTTAGCTTCATTTGTTATCCTTGTTAAAACACAGTTTTAAGCATAGCACATCGAAAGCCTGGCTTTGATGCCCCAGCAATTGCAACCACTCTGAGTTTAAGTTATTTTGAGCTGTCTTTGAATAAAAGGAAAAAAACGATGTTAAAGAAATCAATTCTGCTGGCGGCGATGTTGTGCTGTTTTCCATTAAAAGCGGATCCGGCCTATGAATTGCTGGATGTGATGGGAGGCCAGGAGCAAGTGCTTCAGATGCAGCAACAACTGGTGCAAATGATGGCAGGGTCAAACCCAGTGCTGGCACAGTACGAGCCGGTATTGCTGGAATGGAGCCGGACCTACATGAGCTGGGACGAAATGAAAGTGCCGATGGCCGCGCTTTATAAAAAGCATTTCAGTGAAGCGGAGTTAAAAGAGCTGGTTCAGTTCTACAAGTCCCCGGTAGGTGCCAAAAGTGTTGAGCTAATGCCGCAGCTGTTTTCCGAAGGTGCGCAAATCGGCATGGCGTTGGCAGAAAAGTATCAGCCGCAATTACTGCAGATGTTGGAAGCTGCAGGATTGGATATCGGCAATTAGTTTCTTAAGTCATCGGGGCGCTTGATTGCGCCCCGACTTCAAACTGGCAGTTGTTATCTTCCTAAATAAGGTTCCCAGTCTTTAAGCACCGGAGCCATCCCCAGTTGTTGCAGATGCTGCCGGTATAAAGCCGGACTACGGCTATCGTCGATGCTAAATTGTTCCAGTGCTTCAGGATCCACTGCATACCCACCGGGGCGGGTGCTGGAGCCGGCACTGCTGCTGGTAATGGCAATGGGTACCAGTTGATCGCGCAGCTCAGCCCGTTCACGGGTGGATAAGCTGATCTCTAGACTGGGAGACAGCAGGCGGAAGGCACAGACTAGTTGCACCAAATGCTTGTCGCTCAGTGGATAGGGGACTTCGATACCACCGCTGCAAGGCCGGATCCTCGGTACCGACAGTGAATAACGGCTTTGCCAGTACTGTTGTTGCAAATACAACAAGTGCATGGCCAAAAAGCTGGCATCGGTGCGCCAGTCTGCCAGGCCAAATAATACGCCTAAACCGATTTTATCAATACCGGCTTTGCCCAGCCGATCCGGGCAACCGAGCCGCCAGCTCATATCGGACTTTTGGCCTTTTAAGTGGTAACGCTGATAGGCGCTTTGTTGATAGGTTTCCTGATACACCATCACCGCATCGACACCAAGCTGACGTAACTCCAGGTAGTGGGCTTCGGATAAGGGTTGCACTTCCAGCATCAGACTACTGAAGTGACGGCGGATCAAAGGTAGCATCTGCCGGAAGTAGGGCATGCCCACTTTGCGTTCATGCTCACCGGTGACTATCAGTACCTGATCGATGCCGGATTGACGCAATGCCAGGCATTCTTTTTCGATTTCTTCGGCAGTGAGTACCCGGCGTTTGACTTTCTGGCTCATGGAAAAGCCGCAGTAACTGCATTCATTGGCACAGAGGTTGGATAGATACAAAGGGGCAAACAGCTGCTGAGTTCGCCCAAAGCGCTGGCGGGTTCGTTGTTGTGCTTTGGCTGCCAGTTCAGGCAGCAGCGGCTCGGCAGCCGGCGATATCAGAGCCTGGAAGTCTTGCAGGGTAAGTCGGGTTTTACCGAGCGCTTGTTTCACCTGGGCCAGTGAATAGCTTCGGCTTTGAAGCAACTGGTGCTCCCAGCTTTGCTGCTGCCACAGTTCATAGAACCCCTGGGTCATAGCGTCTCCAAAAAGTGGGTCAGTGGGCTGGAAGCATGCGCCTGCGAAGAGGTAGCTGCCAAACCGCTGCGCCGGGCATGAACTCCGGCCTGGCATGCCAGCCGGAAGCCTGTTGCCATAGCAACAGGATCGGCCGCACTGGCAATGGCAGTATTGACCAGCACAGCACTGGCACCCAGCTCCAACGCCTGACAGGCATGGGAGGGAGCCCCAAGGCCTGCATCAATAATGACCGGTACCGTCGCCTGCTCTATAATGATCTCCAGCATTGCCAGGGTCTGTAGGCCCTGATTGGAGCCTATCGGTGCACCCAACGGCATTACGGCAGCACAGCCAGCTTCTTCCAGTCGTTTGCACAGTACCGGATCGGCCGGGCAATAAGGCAGTACCACAAAACCACGTTTTACCAGCTCGTGCGCAGCCTGCAGGGTTTCAATCGGATCCGGCAGCAAATAGCGCGGATCCGGATGGATCTCGAGTTTCAGCCAGTGGGTGCCAAGCGCCTCGCGGGCCAGCTCTGCGGCAAAGATGGCTTCGCTGGCTGTTTTAGCACCGGAAGTATTGGGCAGCAGCCGAACGCCCAGCTGTTGCAAGGGCGTCAGGATATCGTCGCTTTGGTGTTGTAAATCCAACCGCTTCATTGCCAGGGTCACCAGCTCAGTGCCTGATGCTGTGACTGCAGCCATTAATTGTGCCGCACTGGCAAACTTGCCAGTACCAAGCAGCAGAGGGCTTTCTAACTGAACGCCTGCCAGATTGAGCATTTTAACCTCCGGTGACGATTTGAAAAGCCGCGACCTGATCGTCCGGCTGTAAAGTAGTGCGAGCCCACTCCCGTTTACTGATCACGGTCTGATTAATGGCCAGTGCCAGCCCATTCGGGTTAAGTTGCAGCTGCTCAACCAGCTGTTGCAAAGTACAGGGTTCAGCAAGTTGCTGTGGTTGTTGATTAACGGTGATACGCATAATGCTGCTCCCATAACTTATTAAAAAAGCGCAAGCGTTGAGCTGGTTGCGTCGCTTTGGTAATAGCACTGACCATGGCAATACCATGCACTTTGCTGGCGCAGGTTTGTGCAAAGCTGTGCTGATCGATGCCGCCAATCGCCACCGTCGGAGTACCGGCACAGAGCGGTACTGACAGAGCCAACCTTTTGAGCCCTTGGGGCTGCGATGGCATCTGCTTGGTTTGGGTGGGGAACACATGGCCCAATGCAACATAGGAAGGGCGTAATTGCAGGGCTCTGGCCAGTTCAAAGGGGCCGTGGCTGGAAATACCCAACCGAAGGCCAGCTTGCTGGATCGCTGTTAAATCGGCCAGAGCCAAATCTTCCTGGCCTAAATGCACGCCGTAAGCGCCAAGTTCAATGGCCAATTGCCAGTGGTCATTGATAAAAAGCCGTACCTGATATCTGCGGCATAGCATCACGGCTTCGGCAATCTGAGCATGCAAATCAGCAGGGCTGCCTTGTTTCAGCCGTAATTGAATGCAGCCAGGTTGCTCCGGTAACAGTTGCTGCAGCAGGGCGATGGAGTCGACCACCGGGTAGACGCCCAGCGGCTCACTGATGCCGGCAAAAGGTGCTGTTGGTGTTTTTGGCCAGTTGGCACCGCTAATTCGTGGCAGATACTGCTGACTTGTTGGCCAGCCCGGATGCGCCAGAGAGCCTGGGCCTGCCCCTGTTGCATAGCCCTGCTCCAGTGCCGCCTGCAGGTAGGCCCGAGCCAACACCAGTGCATCTTCCAGCGGATAACCATGCGCCAGCAGGGCAGTTAGGGCACTGGACAGAGTGCAACCGGTGCCATGTTGATGCGGCGTCTGCAACCGTTCACAGGCAAGAGCAACCAGCTTGTCTTGCTGATAAAGCAGGTCTGTGACATCCCGGATCTGGCTGATATGGCCACCTTTTACCAGTACAGCTGAAGCGCCAAGCGCCTGCAGCAATGCCACCTGCTCATCAATAGCCTGGGTCGGTCGGCCACTGAGTAAGCCAAGCTCCGGCAGGTTGGGGGTGAGCACATCAATGTGAGGCAGCAAGGCACGCCAGGCATCCAGCAGCGCTTCACTGTGCCAGTGTTGGCCACTGCTGCTGCCAAGTACAGGATCGGCCACCACCAGTGCCTGATGTTGCTGTTTGTACTGCTGCAGCCAGTCGGCCAGCTGCCAAATCATTTCAGCTGTTGGCAGCAAACCTATTTTAATCGCTCGCGCTGGTAAGTCACTTTTCAAGGCGTCCAACTGAGCTTGGAACAGCTTATTTGAAACAGGCTCCAGCGCCTGCACACCAAGCGAGTTCTGCGCTGTGATGGCGGTGATTGCGGTGCAGGCATGACAGCCAAGGTCCTGCAAGGTCAGCACATCGGCCTGAATACCTGCGCCCCCCCCGGAGTCTGAAGCAGCAATGCTCCAGACCAGGGGTTTCGCCGGCTGCAGTGCTGCTACCGGCTGAGGACTGGCTAACGAAGTATTAGCTGCTTGCATCGGCCAACTCCGTGGTGCTGCTTTGACTTGCGGACTCTTCTGCGATTTGTTGATTCAGTCGCATTGAGCAGAACTTAGGACCGCACATTGAGCAAAATTCTTCGCTGTCCGCTCCTTCGTGCCCCAGTGTTTCATCGTGGTAGGCTTTGGCCGTGAAGGGATCCAGTGCCAGGTTGTATTGATCGACCCAGCGAAATTCGTAACGGGCCTTGGATAGGGCATTATCCCGCAGTTGCGCCGCCGGGTGGCCCTTGGCCAAGTCAGCGGCATGGGCAGCAATGGTGTAGGCAATTAAGCCTTGCTTGACGTCTTCTTTGTTCGGCAAGCCCAGGTGTTCTTTGGGGGTGACATAACAGAGCATGGCGCAGCCATACCAGCCAATCATCGCAGCACCGATGCCGGAGGTGATGTGATCGTAGCCCGGGGCTATGTCGGTAGTCAGTGGCCCTAAGGTGTAAAAAGGCGCTTCATGGCAGTGCTTGAGCTGCTCGGTCATGTTTTCTTCAATCAGTTGCATCGGCACATGGCCCGGACCTTCAATCATTACCTGCACATCGTAGCGCCAGGCGATTTTTGTCAGCTCACCCAGGGTGCGAAGCTCGGCAAACTGGGCTTCATCGTTGGCATCGGCAATGCTGCCAGGGCGCAGGCCATCGCCAAGTGATAACGAAATATCGTAGGCCGCGCACAGCTGACAGATTTCTTCGAAGTGCTCGTACAAAAAACTTTGCCGGTTAAAGATGCGGCACCACTGCGCCATGATGGCGCCACCGCGCGAGACGATGCCTGTCACCCGGTTGGCGGTTAGCCCAACGTACTCCTGCAGAACACCGGCATGAATGGTGAAGTAATCCACCCCTTGTTCGGCTTGCTCCAGCAGGGTGTCTTTAAACACCTGCCAGCTTAGTTGACTGACATCGCCTTTGACTTTTTCCAACGCCTGATAAATCGGCACTGTGCCAATGGGCACCGGGCTGTTGCGCAAAATCCAGTCGCGGGTTTGGTGAATGCGCCGGCCGGTGGAGAGATCCATCACGGTATCGGCGCCCCAGCGGGTGGCCCAGACCAGTTTTTCCACTTCCTCTTCAATGCTGGAGGTGACCGAGGAGTTGCCGATGTTGGCGTTGACTTTCACTTTGAAGTTGCGGCCAATGATCATCGGCTCGGCTTCCGGATGGTTGATATTGGCCGGAATAATAGCCCGACCAGCAGCTACTTCTTCCCGGACAAATTCGGCGGTAATCACCTTGGGCGTGCGGGCGCCAAAACTGTTGCCGCTGTGCCGGCGCATGCCATCATCCTGCGCTTGTTCTGAGCGGCCCATGTTCTCGCGCAAGGCAATAAACTCCATCTCCGGCGTGATAATACCGGCTCTGGCGTAGTGCAGTTGTGTCACTGTTTTACCGGCTTTAGCGCGCATTGGCTGGTGCGAAAATTCGGTGTGCCATTCATCCAGCGCGATTTCCTGGTAAGGTGGCAGCGGGGAGGCTTCCACATCTGCACGCGCTGTGATCCACGCCAGCCTTAGCTTTGGCAGGCCCTTTAGCACATCGAGTTTTTGTTCCGGATCGCCATAAGGACCGGAACTGTCGTACACATTCAGTGGCGGGTTATCGCTTAAACTGCCGTCTTTGTGTTTGGTCGGATGCAGTTGGATAGAACGGACCGGCACCTGGATATCCGGGCGCTCGCCCTGTAAATACCGCCGTACTGAGTTGGGAAAGGTTTCGCCCTGCAGCTGACGAATATAAGCCTGGGCGCGGGCGCGTTGTTCGCGTTTGGATACTGGGGTTGAATTCTCTGACATAGCAAGCTCCTGGGTTCCGATATCGGTTGAGGTTGCTTGTCTGGAGTGGGTGAACAAAGGTGGGGCAGCAGGCTGAGATACAGCCAGATACACCAGGCGCTGCAGCAGGGATCCCAACAAGCAGGATGGTGCAGCGCATCTTGTTCCCTTCGCAGGTATTAGCCTGAATCAGGTTCCACGGATCTCGCATCAGCGATCTCAGCTCCTTTGGTTGTAATACAACCAGTGGAGCACTCCGACAAGTTGGCTTCAGTATACGGACTTCATAATCGAAAGCAAGAGCCGCTCGTGCTCAGAGCTGCTCGGCATAATGGTACAGCGCTTTCAGGATACGCATTGCCCGCTCATCGTGTTGATGTTGCTGCGCCGCCAGCTCCAGTTGCTGATGAAAAGCCTCCAGTGTCAGTGGCGGATCATCCAGCCCATCGGTTAAGCGATCCACGCAATACTGTTGCCATTTGAGCATGTCCTGTTCATTCAAACTAGCGGGGTAGTTACGTGCCCGGTAGCGAAACAGCAGTTGATTCAAACGTTCGTCACTAAAAACTGGCGTCTGCACTTCCAACTGCTGCGGGCTGAGCTGGTGCAACGCCATCATTTTTTGCTTATCGCCATCGGCCAAAAATCCCTGATAGAGCTGATAATCCGGGTTGGTTTCTACTGGGAATGCTTCGGCTTGGGCAAACACCTGCTGTGCTTGTTGCTGCACCTCCGGGTTGGCCAGCAACCAATTTAAATGTGCCCGGCATTTGCTGCGATCAATACCCAGAGCATCGGCCCGCTGTTCCGATAAGGTTTTCGCCGGTGCCAGCACCGGGCATTTGTTCAGGTGAATTAGTTTCAGGCCCAGCCGCTCTTCGCCTTCGGCTAAATCAGCGCTTTTGGTATAAAGCTTCTCGCGCAATTGGTCGATATCAAGCGCCAGTAAAGGCGTTGGGTCGGCCTGCAGGTTCCAGGCAATCAGTGCATTCTTGTTGGTTGGATGAAACGCCAATGGCACCACCCAACTGACACAGCCCTGACTGGCCGGGAATTTACCGGACACATGCACCAAAGGGGTTTGATTGGCCAGATTGATGTATTTGCTAAGGGCCTGTTTTTTTCGGTGCTCAAACAAGAACTGAAACAAACGCGGCTGTTTGTCACGCACAAGTTTTGCCAGCGCTATGGTGGCATAGACGTCGGACAGCGCATCGTGCGCCTGTTCATGGGCCAGCTGATTGGCTTTGGCCAAGTCTTCCAGTTTAAAGCTGGGCGTACCGTCGTCTTTTAACGGCCACTCAATACCCTCCGGGCGAAGTGCATAACAGGCCCGCACCACATCCAGCAAATCCCAGCGGCTGTTGCCCTGTTGCCACTCACGGCCATAAGGCTCATAAAAATTGCGGTACAGACTGTGACGGGTCACTTCATCATCAAAGCGAATGCTGTTGTAACCAAGCACGCAGCTATCCGGCTCACTGAAACGTTCCAGGATTTTACCGATAAACTCGGTTTCCGGCAGTCCGCGTTGTTGGCAAAGCTGCGGGGTCAGGCCGGTGATCAGGGCTGCTTGTGGGTGCGGCAGGTAGTCGGGAGCCAACTGACAGTACCAGACATCCGGTTTACCAACAATGTTGAGCTGGTCATCGGTACGAATACCGGCAAACTGGGCCGGGCGGTCACGTTTTGGATCGGCGCCCCAGGTTTCAAAATCGTAGAAGTAAAAAGACATAAACAGTACGGACTCTTGGCTGGCGAATTTTTCCTGCTGCTAGTGTAACAGCTCGATAGAGCGATAGACAAAAGCGGATGCAAGGCAGGACCTGTTTTTTGCTGCTTGACCCGAGCGCCAGACTGCGCCAGTATGGCAAAAATACTGCGCATTAAAGTTACGCATAACCTACTCGGGCTGGTCGTTACGCCAGCTGTGGCAGGCTTTGCAGAGGATAGCCAATGACCGCCAGTAGACGGATTGAATGGATCGACTCCTTGCAATCGGTACCAGCCGATAGCTGGAATGCTTTGTTTGCAACCGATTACCCTTTTACCCGGTTTGATTTTTTGCAGGCGCTGGAAAGTGGCGGCAGTGTTGGGCCTGGTACTGGCTGGCAGGCCAGTCATCTGACCATCTGGCAAGGCGAGCAATTGATCGCGGCCGTGCCGGCCTATCTGAAGCAACACTCCTATGGCGAATACCTGTTTGATTGGGCCATTGTTGAAGCCTATCAGCGCTATGGCCTGGACTTTTTCCCCAAGCTGGTGCTGGCCATTCCTTTTACCCCGGCCGAAGGACCGCGTTTTGGTGTGTTAGCGGGTGAAGATGAGGCCGAGCTGATGACGCTGATGCTGGATGCCTTGCAGCAGCGCATGAAAAAACAGCGCCTGAGCAGTATTCAGTGTTTGTACCCCAATGAAGCGCAGCGCGAGCACCTAACGGCTGCCGGCTACTGGCCACGGCAGGATGTGCAGTTTGAATGGCGCAATTATGGTTACGCGTTTTTTGATGATTTTCTGGCAAGTTTAAGCTCACGCAAGCGCAAACAAATTCGTAAGGAGCGTCAGCGGGTGCAAGACGCCGGTGTTGCTCTTAGTGTGGTGCATGGCTGCGATGCCGATGCGGCGCTCTGGCAGCAATTGTATCACTTTTATCAACGCACCTACTTAAAGCGCTCTGGCCATGCCGGTTATCTGACCGAAGCTACCTTTCACGAATGGGGCCAGCAACTGGCCGATAGCATCGTGATTTTTGCCGCCTACCAGCAGCAGCAACTGATAGCCGCTTCCTTGTGCTTCCGCTCAGCGGACACCCTGTATGGCCGTTACTGGGGCTGTGAAGCCGAATGGGACTTTCTGCATTTTGAAGCCTGCTACTATGCCGGCATTGCCTATTGCATCGAGCAGGGTTTACAGCGCTTTGATGCCGGTGCTCAGGGTGAACACAAGCTGCAACGCGGCTTTGAGCCGGTTACGCGTTATGGTTGCTATCACTTTCGGGATAGCCCGCTAAAAGATGCGATAGGCCGCTATTTTGAAGGCGAAGAGGATATGCTGGCACTTTATCAACGCCAGGCGCAGGCGCGTTTACCATTTCGCCAGCCGGCACACTCAGAGCCTTTGTCTTAACGCTGAAAGTGCAGCAAGCGGTTATTGGCCGGCATCGCATGATCGGCTTGCAACACAAAACCGGCCTGAGCGGCCAATGCAAGCACGGCTTCCTGATCACGAATGCCCATGACAGGGTCGCGTAGTCGCAGGCTTTGATCAAAAGCCTGATTGCTGGCACTGGTAAATTGGCCCTGGTAATTAAAGGGGCCATAAATGCAGAGGCTGGCAGCTGGCAGGCAGAACTCATCCAGCCGGGCAAACAACCGCTGCACCACAGCCCAGCTCATAATGTGCAGCGTATTGGCACTAAAGATCGCATCCACTTTGGCATAAGGCCAGCTGTTTTCCCGAATATCCAGTGCAACTGCCAAAGGCAGATTAGGACGTTTCACCTGCTGCAAGCGCCGATTCAGATCCGGTAAATAGGCCGGTTGATCGCTGCACTGCCAATGCAAGTGCGGCAGCTCATGGGCAAAGTATTCGGCGTGTTGCCCGGTACCACTGCCAATCTCCAACACCTGCTGGCGATGGGCAAAGGCATGGCGCAGGATCTGTAGAATAGGCCCCTTGTTGTTTTCACAGGCCTGTGAAAAGGGTAAAGCTGTTTGCATAACGCACTCGCTATCGATTACCAGAGTCATAGCATAACGGAAAGCTGCAGTACGATGAAGTGATCGAACTGCGATTCTGAGCGTAACGCTATGATGAAACAATAACTTAAATACCATGGTGTGGTGATGGTCCGACAATCTCCTTACACAAAGTTACAGCAATGCAGTGGCTTGCTGGTTATTCTGCTGATTACTTTTTTGGCCGCAGCGCTGGGAAGCCTGGGCTCTATCAATGCGCCAGCGTTTTACCTGCAACTGGAGCTGCCGAGCTGGGCACCACCCGGCTGGTTATTTGGTCCTGTCTGGACGGTGCTGTACACCCTGATGGCGCTGGCTGCCTGGCTGGTTTGGCGCAGTGACCGTATCGCCATCACGGGCAGAGCATTGCAGTTGTATGGTATTCAACTGGCGCTGAATGCGCTCTGGAGCTGGCTGTTTTTTGCCTGGTACCTGGGAGCAGCAGCACTGGCTGAGATTGTATTGCTTTGGCTGGCGATCCTGCTCACTCTGCTATGGTTTAAACGGCACAGCAATCTGGCGGCTCTGCTTTTGGTACCCTATTTGTGTTGGGTAAGTTTTGCAACGGTACTTACCTGGAGCATCTGGCAATTCAACCCGACTGTGCTGTAACGAGAGGCGTTTATGAGATACCGCTACACCCTTTGCACTACCTTCATCGCTGTGAGCTTGTTTTGGCAGCCATCTGCCAATGCTGATAACGAGACTGTCCGGCCTGAGCCGCGAGGTTTTATTTACGGAGTTGGCGTTGGAGTTAATCAGGAGCTGTATCAGGATTACCGCAGGCGGACAGTACCTATACCGGTGGTTGGCTACCGGGGCGAGCGCTTATCGGTGTATGGTCCTTTTATCAGTTATGAGTTGCTGCAGCAGGACGGTTTGACACTAACGGCGCGGCTGGCCCCACGCTTTGCCGGTACCGATGCTTCAAAAAGCCCGGTCTTTGAAGGCATGCAAAAACGCAAAACCTCAATGGATGCGGGTGTTGGCCTGCGGTATGACTGGCAGAATATCCGGCTGGAAACATCCTGGCTGCACGATGTGCTTGGTAACTCCGATGGCTATGAAGTGCGCAATCGCATTGGTTACCAGCATCGCTTTGGCCCGGTTTTTGTTGAGCCGCATCTCAGTTTGGATTACAGCAACGCCCGGCTGGTGAATTATTACTATGGCGTCCGGCCGGAGGAAGTTACCAGCAACCGGCCGGCTTACCATGCGGGCAGTGCCTGGAACCCCGGGGCCGGTGTGTCGGTAGCCACTCCCATTTTTTGGGGAGGCATGACCCGGTTAGGTCTGGATCATCGCTGGTACGATGATGCGATAGCCGACAGCCCATTGACGGATCGGCGCCGCGGTTTTCAGTTGTTTTTTAGTTTCAGCCGCTTCTTTTAATGATTGTGTTGCTGTTTTGCTTGGCTGACAGACAAAAAAAAGCGCCGGCAAGCGGCGCTAAAAATGTCAGCAGACAAGGTTGGTGTCTGGGTGTTACAAGGAACAAAGCCATGGTAGCGCTTTGGTGCATGCAAGAAGTTGATCTACCGCAAATCAGTTGCCGACAACCGCACAAATTTGTCAGCCTGGGCCAGATAGGTTACAAGTAAAGCACAAGATCCCATTTCAACAGGACATCCAAGATGCGCAAGACATTGTTAGCCGCTGTAACTACCGGATTAGTTGCCACAGTTGCAGTCGGGGCAGAATCTCCGATTGGTTTAGTGATCCACGGTGGGGCCGGCACCATAGAGCGGGCGAACTTATCGCCCGAGCAGGAACAAGCCTATCATGACGGCCTGCGACTGGCGCTGGAGCAGGGCTATGCTATTTTGCAAGCCGGCGGCTCCAGCCTGGATGCTGCCATCAAGGCGGTCACTATTTTAGAAGACAATCCGTTATTCAATGCTGGCAAAGGGGCTGTCTATACCTGGGATGAACGCCACGAACTGGATGCGTCCATTATGGATGGGGCTACCTTGAATGCCGGTGCGGTGGCTGGGGTCAGTACCGTTAAGAACCCTATTTTGCTGGCGCACAAGGTGATGACGGAGTCGGTGCATGTGATGTTATCCGGCGCCGGTGCCGAACAGTTTGCTGCAGAGAAGGGCCTGGAGCAGGTCGATAACAGTTACTTTAACACTGAATTTCGCCATGAAGCGCTCAAGCGCATGAAAGCGGCTGAGGGCGCTGTGCCGCACCAGGCTAACGTGGTGCGTGATCCGAACTGGCAAATGGGCACGGTTGGCGCTGTGGCTATTGATCGCCAGGGCAATCTGGCCGCGGCGACCTCGACCGGTGGCATGACCGGCAAACGTTATGGCCGGATCGGCGACTCGCCCATTATTGGTGCTGGCAACTACGCCGACAACAGCAGCTGCGCCGTTTCTGCCACCGGTCATGGTGAGTACTTTATTCGTTATCAAGTCGCTTCCGATATCTGTGCCCGGGTGAAGTATCAGGGCGTTTCGGCTAAAACCGCAGCTGATGCGGTAATTCAGGATGTATTGCTGCCAGTCGGTGGCACCGGTGGTGTTATTGTGGTGGATGCCAAAGGAGAGCTTAGCTGGTCTTTTAATACCCCCGGCATGTACCGCGGCAAGATTGGCAGCAATCAACCGGCCTTGACGGCTATTTTTGCCGACGAGTAACTGGCTAAAAAGTCAGCAGTCAGTGGTTTTTTGCTGACTAAAATCCGGCAGTTTTGCCAGTTTCAGCTAGGCTTAAAGCAAGCAATATGTCTTCAGGAGGAAACATGGACTTACTGAAAGTAGGCGATTACATGAACAACCATCCGGTAACCTTTACCGCAGATATGACGGTGGAGCTGGCAGCCGATCGGCTCACCATCAGCAATCAGACCGGTGGCCCTGTGGTGGACGAACACAATAAAGTGATTGGCTTTTTATCCGAGCAGGATTGCTTGGCTTTGATGCTAAAATCCACCTACCACGACCAGCAGGTGGCGCATGTGCGCGATATTATGCAAACCGAGGTGTTGTCGGTAAAAGCGTACGATGGCATCATCGATTTGGCGCAAACCATGCTAAAGCTAAAACCCAAGTTGTATCCGGTGGTGGACGACAACAACCAGTTGCTTGGGATCATCAGCCGCAGCCATGTGCTGGCCGCCATCGATAAGGAAATGAATTCCCATTATCGCAAAGCCGTTTGATTGCAGCGCTTTGCGCTTCTTGCTAGCATAACGCCCTTATTCTGCTGAGGGCGTTTTTTTGTCTGAACCCAAGTCCATACCGAATCCACAGTCGCTCCACGAGTTGCAGCGACAGCTTCGTTTCGCCATGCAAAGAGATCAGTTCCGTTTGCAAAAGCGCCTGCATGGCCTGAAAAAAATCAGCGATGAGGCAAAGCGTAATAAAGCTCTCGCCACGATAGCACAGGATCTTGAGCGCTCGGTTGCCCTGCGCCAGCAACGAGCCAGCCAGGCCTTGCAACTGAACTATCCGGCCGAGCTGCCGGTGGTGGCAAAAAAAGACGACATCAAAGCGGCCATTGCTAAGCACCAGTTGGTGGTGATTGCCGGTGAAACCGGCTCGGGCAAAACCACCCAGTTGCCGAAAATTTGCCTGGAGCTGGGGCGCGGTGTTGCCGGCATGATTGGCCACACCCAACCACGGCGTTTGGCTGCACGCAGCGTTAGCAATCGCATTGCTGAAGAGCTGGGGGTCGAGCCTGGTAAAGAAGTCGGTTTTAAAATTCGTTTTGGCGATCATACTTCCGAGCAGACCCGGATTAAACTGATGACCGATGGGGTGCTGTTGGCAGAAATGCAGCAGGACCGTTTCTTAAATCAGTACGATACGCTGATTATTGATGAGGCGCACGAACGCAGCCTGAACATCGATTTTTTGCTTGGGTACCTGAAACAGTTGTTGCCAAAACGGCCGGATTTGAAGGTGATTATTACGTCGGCCACCATCGATCCGCAGCGTTTCTCCAAACACTTTAACGATGCGCCGGTGATTGAAGTCTCGGGCCGCACCTATCCGGTGGAAGTGCGTTACCGGCCTTTCGATGAAACGGCCGAGCAGAACGATAAAGATCGCGATCAGCTGCAAAACCTGTTCGATGCAGTGGAGGAGCTGTACCGCGAGCCGCCGGGCGATATTCTGGTGTTTTTAAATGGCGAGCGGGAAATTCGTGATATCGCCGATGCGCTGGAAAAGCTGAAATTGCCGCATACCGAAATCCTGCCGCTGTATTCGCGTTTAAGCGCCAGCGAACAAAACCGGGTGTTTCAATCGCATCCGGGCCGGCGCATTGTGCTGGCCACCAATGTGGCCGAAACCTCGTTAACGGTGCCGGGGATCCGCTATGTGATTGATCCCGGTACCGCCCGTATTTCCCGTTACAGTTACCGCTCTAAAGTGCAGCAGCTGCCGATTGAACCCATCAGCCAGGCCAGCGCCAATCAGCGTAAGGGCCGTTGTGGTCGGGTTGCGGCTGGTATTTGCATTCGGCTCTACAGCGAAGAGGACTTTTTAAACCGGCCGGAGTACACGGATCCGGAGATCCTGCGCACCAACTTAGCGTCGGTTATTTTGCAGATGTTGTCCTTACGCCTTGGCAGCATCGAGGCCTTCCCGTTTTTGCAGCGGCCCGACAGCCGTTTTGTCACCGATGGCATCAAATTGCTGGAAGAGCTGGGGGCGGTTGAAACCAAACGCAAAGCCGGTCAGTTGCAAATGACCGAGCTTGGCCGTCAGTTGGCACGGTTGCCGATTGATCCCCGGCTTGGCCGCATGCTGCTCGAAGCGCCAAAACAGCAGGCGCTGAGTGAAGTGGTGGTGATCGTAGCAGCGCTTTCGATTCAGGACCCGCGTGAGCGGCCGCTGGATAAACAGCAAAAAGCCGATGAGCTGCACAGCCGCTTTGCCGATCAGGACTCGGACTTTGTCAGTTACCTCAAGCTCTGGCAGTACTTGCAACAGCAGCAGGAGGAATTGAGCAACAATCAGTTTCGCAAACTGTGCAAAACCGAGTTGCTGAACTACCTTCGGGTGCGGGAGTGGCAGGACTTGGTGTATCAGCTGACGCAACTGATGCAGGAGCTTGGTTTTCGCGCCAATCAGGCCACAGCAGGCTATGCCGAAATTCACCGCAGTCTGCTTAGTGGTTTGCTCGGCCAGATTGGCTGCAAAGATGCTGAAGCCGATTATCTGGGGCCGCGGCAAACCCGTTTTTACGCCTTTCCAGGCAGTCATTTATTTAAGCGCAAACCCAAATGGGTGATGGCGTCCGAATGGGTGGAAACCTCCAAACTCTATGCCCGCAGCCTGGCAAAAATAGAGCCGGACTGGGTGGAGCCGCTGGCCGAACACCTGGTTAGCCGCAGCTACAGCGAGCCGCACTGGCAGAAGAAGCGCGGGGCTGTTATTGCTTTTGAGCAAGTCAGTTTGTATGGCGTGATCATTGTCGGCAAACGGCCAGTGCTGTACAGCAACATCGATGCTGCGACCTGCCACCAGATCTTTATTCGTGAAGCCCTGGTGCATGAAGAGCTGGGACAGCAGGAAGCTTTTTTGGCGCACAATCGCAAGCTGCTGGATGAAGTGATCGCGCTGGAAGATAAAAGCCGGCGCCGTGATATTCTGGTGGATGAAGAAGATTTGGTGCAGTTTTACGCCAGTCGGGTGCCGCTGCAAGCCAATAACCGCGTTGATTTCAGTAAATGGTGGCAGCAAAAACGCAAAGAAGACAAACGCTTTTTGCACTTTGACCCCGAAGCCTTGAAAAAACGCGCTGCCGATGACATCGGCGAAGGACAGTTCCCGGATGTATGGAGCCAGGGCAATCTGAAGCTGCCGCTAAGCTATCACTTTGCACCGGGCGAGCCGGACGATGGGGTCAGTCTGGTGATCCCGCTGGCGCTGCTGAATCAAATCAACGATCAAGGCTTTGACTGGCTGATCCCGGGCCTGTTGCATGAGTTGCTGGTGGCGCTTATTAAATCCTTGCCGAAAAATTACCGTCGCCAATTTGTACCGGCACCCAATTACGCCGATGCTCTGTTGCAGGTGCTGCAACCTGGCCAGGGCAAGCTGCTGGGGGCGGTGACCGCACAGTTACGGCGGATGTCCGGCACCACCATCCCGGAGGATGCCTGGGACCTGGCCAGTTTGCCGGCTCATTTGCAGATGAATTTTAAAGTGGTCGATGCCAGCGGCAAGCTGATGGTGCAGGGACGTTCGCTGGCCTTGTTAAAACAGCAATTGCAGGGCGATGTGCAGCAAACCTTGAGCGAGGTGGCAGAGCCGGATATCGAGCAGCAACAGCTGACCGACTGGAGCTTTGGTCAGTTGCCCAGTGAGTACGTGCAGCTGCAGGCGGGTTACGAGATCAAGGCCTATCCGGCGCTGGTGGATGAGGGCGACTCAGTCGCCATTAAGCTGCTGGACCATGCCGCTTTGGCCAGGCAAACCAGCTTGCTTGGTCTACGCCGCTTGATATTGCTGAATATTCCATCGCCGGTGAAATACCTGCAAGAGTCATTGCCGAACAAGGCCAAGCTTGGGCTTTATTTTAATCCTTTTGGCAAGGTGCTGGAGCTGATAGACGACTGCATTGCGGCGGCGGTGGATGCCATGCTGGCAGAGCAGGACTTTCCACACAACCAGGCGCAATTTACAACCATCAAAGAGCAGGTGCGGGCCGAGCTGAACGAGCGGGTGTTGGCCATCGCCTTGCAGGTGGAGCAAATTTTGTCGCTCGGTCACCAGATCCAAAAGCGCTTAAAGGGCAAGGTGGATTTAGCCCATGTGCAGGCGCAGGGGGAAGTCAAACAGCATCTGGCTAGCTTGCTGTTTAAAGGCTTTGTCAGCCAGCATGGCGCAGCCAGATTGGCGGATTTACTGCGCTATTTAAAAGCGATGGAAAAACGACTGGAGAAACTACCGATAGATCCGCACCGTGACCGGTTGATGATGCACGATTACCAGCGCGCCGAAGAAGCTTATCAGGCCTTGCTGGGCCATTACAAAACCCTTGCTGTGTTGCCTGAGCCTGTAGCGGAGATCCGCTGGATGATAGAGGAGTTAAAAGTATCACTGTTCGCGCAAACCCTGGGCACGGCGTATCCAATTTCGCTCAAGCGGGTGCTCAACGCCATCAGTGACGCGAAGTCGTCGGCTGCCTGACGCCTAAATCTATCACCGTTTTCAATCCTGCCTTTACAGGCATGGGGGAAAGCTATATAACTAGTACGTCAGGTACAAACACATTAAGCAAGGACAAGCTGGGGGAGTAGTGATGTTAAACCAAAGTGATAAGCGCCATTTTTACCGTATGATGGTTAATGCCGATGTGCAACTGCTGATCAATGATCCGGAAGCAGGCCGAACCATTGATGGTATTTGCCGGGATTTAAGCGCTTCCGGCATGTCGGTCGATATTAATGAACCACTGGAAATGGGTACCATAATTCGAGTGCGTTTAGAATCAGCCAACAACAGCATACCGCCACTGGATGCGACCGCTAAAGTGATGCGCTGTGGCCAGGAAAGCGGGGATGGTTACCAGCTGGGACTGGCTTTTATCGATATGAATTAGCGTGTAACCAGGCAGCCAGGTATGATCCGGGCTGCACTGTTGTTGCGCTCGTTTTATTCGCAGTTACTTTTCAAACCGTACGGTAAAGGTCACAGGCACCATCGGGTTGATATTTTGCAGCCCGGCCAGATCGCGCAGCCGGTTTAAACCTTCCGTTAAACCAAATTGATCCCCGTTCACCATAATAGGCGCCTGGGTGTTTACTTGCAGGCTGTTTTCAGCCAACCGGGTAACCAGCACTTCGCTTTGCACCCGCTGTGTTTGACCAACGATGGTCAGCTGCAAGGGTACCCGCACCGTTTTGCTGCTGCCAATGGCTAAGTCGGCGATGGCATCCGGGCTGACAGTACCGGTAGCGGTAATCAGTGGGTAATCATCCAGTTTCAACAAATATTGCCACATGCGATCATCGCGGATTGGGATATGGGTTTGCAGGCTTGAGACGGCAATCTCGATCTGCAAGCTGCCATCAGCTTGCCAGCTGCCGCTAAGCTGCGAGAATTGATGGACTTCAGCGGCCACATCATTTTTTAACGAAACAAAATCCAACCGCGACGTACTGTTATCCAGCTGCCAGTTGGCACTGGCGCCAAGGCTGGTCGCAAGCAGCAAAGAGCAAAGCATTGTTTTCATGCAAATACCTATCTGTGTATGAACGGAAAAACTGTTGGCAGCATACCAAAAGGCTATGGCAACAAACACCCGCCGTTTGTGTGGAATTAGCGGGTGTTGGTGTTCAGTTACGCAGTTAAGGCAGGTAGCAGATCAATCCTTTTAAGTAATGACCTTCCGGGTAGAAGCTGGCGACCGGGTGATCGGCATCTTGCTGCATCCGCTCCACAAACAGGCAGTCGCGGCCGGCGTCCAGCGCTGCATCGGCCACCACTTTCTGGAACAAGCTGTCTTCCATCAGGCCAGAGCAGGAGAAGGTCAGCAGCAAGCCGCCTGGTTTTACCAATTGCATTGCCACCCGGTTGATGTCTTTGTAACCACGACAGGCGCCCATCAACTGGCCTTTGTTGTCGGCAAATTTCGGCGGGTCCAGAATCAGCAGATCAAACTGCTTGCCTTCTTCTTTGTACTGGCGCAGCAGCTTAAACACATCCTGTTTCACATGGCTGGCTTGTTCTGGCTGCAGGCCATTTAATGCTAATTGACGCTCAGACAAGGCGAGGGCGCTTTCAGAGGCATCGACGTTGATTACCTCTGTGGCACCACCAAGCAGAGCCGCTACACCAAAAGTACCGGTGTAGCTAAAGCAGTTCAGCACGGTTTTGCCGGCCGCCAGTTGGCGCAGGCGCAGGCGATTGGCACGCTGATCGAGGTAAAAACCGGTTTTATGGCCCTCGGCCACATCCACCAATATCTGCATGCCATGCTCACGAATGGTCACTTCGGTGCTTGCCAGTGGCTGATGCAGCCAGCCGGATTTGAGTTCCAGCCCTTCTTTTTTGCGCACCTCAACATCGGAGCGATCGTAGATGCTGCAGCTGGGGTAGAGCGCTTTGAGCGCAGCCAGCAGATGCTTGCGATTGGCCTCGGCACCAGCCGACAGCAACTGACAGACCAGCACATCGGCAAAACGGTCAATAATAATGCCTGGCAGGTCATCGGACTCGGCCGCCACCAGCCGGTAGCCAGTGGTATCCTGACCGGCAAACCAGAGGCTTCTCAGGCCCTGCGCTCGCTGAATGCGTTTTTCAAAAAATGCCTGATCAATGGCTTCACTCTGTTGCTCTGTCCAGACCCGTAAGCGGATTTGCGACTTTGGCGAATAGGCCGCCCGGCACAACCATTTCTGATCAAAACTGACCACATCGACGGTATCACCGGCATTGGGGGTGCCTTTGACTGCATGCACGGCTTTGGAAAAGATCCACGGATGACGGCGTTTTAATGCTTTTTCCCGGCCAGCAGCCAGGGTGACGATGGGGTAGGTTTTTGCATTGGACATGGTGCGGTTCGCCAAAGAGTAAAGGGCGGTTATTGTACTTGAAACGGATGGCGGGATCATCTGTCAGCAGCAGAAAGCTGAAACTGGCATGATCTGGCTACAACTTTGGTGTTATTGTCGACAATCTTTGTGTTGCGTTGCTTGACAATCGGTTCAATAGCCACTAAAACTGCATTATCGTTTTTATCTGTCGACAATTTAGCGCGAGTGGTGTGGCAATTTGATGACAATGCAAAGTCCAATCTGGCGGATGCCGGTGACAGCAGCCGACCGCGTGCTGCTGGAAATACAGCGTGCTATCGTGGAAGGGGATATCCCGGCTGGCAGCAAAATCAGCGAGCCTGAACTGGCGCGGCGCTTTGATTTAAGCCGGGCACCACTGCGCGAGGCGCTGGCACGGCTGGAGCGCTGCCATCTGATTGAGCGCATCCCCAATGCCGGCGCCCGGGTCGTGACGCTATCGAAAGAAGGGCTGATATCGCTCTATCAATTGCGCGAAGAGCTGGAAGGCCTGGCCTGCCGCCTTGCCGCCGAGCAGATGACCGATGCCGAAATTGCCGAAGTGCGTGCCTTGCTCGACCAGCACCTCAGCACCCAGCGCGTGCGCGAAGGGGAGAGCTACTACCAGGAAGCCGGCGACCTGGACTTTCATTACCGCATTATTCTTGGCAGCAAAAATCCATACTTAATCAACATTTTATGTGATGAGCTATACTTTCTGGTCCGGATGTACCGGGTGCAGTTAGGCATGAACGGGCCGCGGGTGTCGCGGGCCTTTGATGAACACAAAGCCATCATCCATGCCATTGCCAACCGCGATGGTGAACTGGCCGATTTACTGATGCGCCGCCACATAGGCGCGTCACGGCGAAACATTGAATTGCAACTAACGGGGAATCAAGCATGAGCACTCATTTTAGCGCCGGAGCCCGGCTGCGTCAGGCCATTGTCGACAATCAACCTTTGCAACTGGTCGGCACCATCAATGCCTACACCGCCATGATGGCTGAGCGGGTGGGTCATAAAGCCTTGTATTTATCCGGTGCCGGTGTCGCCAATGCCTCCTTTGGGCTGCCGGATTTGGGCATGACTTCCTTAAACGATGTCTGTGAAGACATCCGCCGCATTACCGGTGCGACCGAAGTGCCACTGTTGGTCGATGCCGATACCGGCTGGGGTGGCGCTTTTAACATTGCCCGTACCGTGAAAGAAATGACCCGTGCCGGCGCTGCTGGTTTTCACATTGAAGATCAGGTGGCGCAAAAGCGCTGTGGCCACCGGCCGAACAAAGAAATCGTGTCGCTGGATGAAATGGTCGACCGGGTCAAAGCCGCGGTCGATGCCCGTACTGATGAACACTTCTTTATTATGGCGCGCACCGATGCGTTAGCGCAGCAAGGCGTGGATGCGGCCATTGAGCGGGCCCTGGCCTGCCAGGCCGCCGGTGCCGATGCCATCTTTGCCGAAGCCGTGCATACGCTGGAGCAGTACCAGGCCTTTACCAAGGCGCTGGATGTGCCGGTACTGGCCAACATTACCGAGTTTGGCCAAACGCCCTTGTTCAACAAAGACGAGCTGGCCAGTGTCGGCGTGGCCATGGTGCTGTATCCACTCAGTGCCTTCCGGGCCATGAACAAGGCAGCATTAAAAGTGTACGAGAACATTTTGCAGCAGGGCGATCAGAAAGCGGTGATCGACGACATGCAAACCCGGATGGAGCTGTACGATTTTCTGAATTACCACAGCTTTGAAGAAAAGCTGGATCAGCTGTTTAGCCAGAAGAAATAGTTGCCGGGTTATTGGCCATCTGCCAATCTCTGTTGTGCTCGCCATAGCAACTCCTTCGCGCGAGCGCTCAGTCAGACATCCTCTGGCTGTGCCAACAGAATTGCCAGCCGGCCTTGTCGAGCTATCTTGGCTAGCTTAGATAGTGCAGCAACTAAAAAAGCAGAACCTTATTAAATCAACAGAACAAGAGGACAACAATCATGGTCGATAAAGCTTTAGGTGGCGCAGGTCTGCGCGGACAAGTAGCAGGACAAACTGCCCTTTGTACGGTCGGTCAATCCGGCTCCGGTTTAACCTACTACGGCTACGATATCTCTGAGCTGGCCGCTGTGGCCGAGTTTGAAGAAGTGGCCTACCTGCTGGCCCATGGCGAGTTGCCAAATGCTGGCCAACTGGCCGAGTACAAAGCGCGGTTAAAGCAACTGCGCAAGCTGCCACAGGCACTCAAAGACGTGCTGGAGCGCATTCCGGCCAGCGCCCACCCGATGGATGTCATGCGTACCGGCTGCTCGATGCTGGGCAACCTGGAAACCGAAGCGGACTTTGGCGAGGCCGATCAGCACATCGAGCGGATGCTGGCGTTGTTCCCGGCCATCGTGGTGTACTGGTACCGTTTCAGCCACGACGGCGTGCGGGTAGAGACCGACACAGACGACGACTCCATCGGCGCCCACTTCCTGCATATGTTGCACGATAAAAAGCCAAGCCCACTGCACGAAAAAGTGATGCATGCCTCGTTAATTCTGTACGCCGAGCATGAGTTCAATGCCTCGACCTTTACCGCCCGCGTCTGTGCCTCGACCTTGTCGGACATTCATTCTTGCGTCACCGGCGCCATTGGCTCTTTGCGCGGCCCACTGCACGGCGGTGCCAACGAAGCGGCAATGGAGCTGATTGAAACCATGCAAAACCCGGACGAAGCCGAGCAAACCCTGCTGGGCATGCTGGAGCGCAAAGAAAAAATCATGGGCTTTGGCCATGCGGTCTACCGTGAAAAAGATCCACGCAATGCCATCATCAAGCAGTGGTCGGAAAAACTGGCCGCTGAGTTTGGCGACAGCCGTTTGTACGATGTGTCGGTACGCTGCGAAGAAGTGATGTGGCGCGAGAAGAAATTGTTCTGCAACGCCGATTTCTTCCATGCTTCGGCTTACCATTTTATGGGCATTCCGACCAAGCTGTTTACGCCGATTTTTGTGATGTCACGGGTCACCGGCTGGACAGCGCATGTGAAAGAGCAGCGTGCCAACAACCGTATTATTCGCCCAAGCGCCGATTACACCGGCCCAGCACCACGGCCGGTACCGCCGATTGCTGAGCGTTAAGTTTAAGAAATAAACATCGAAGCAAACCACAGCGAAGGGGAAGGACGAGGACAAGGACAGCCCCTTCGCTGGCTGATTTTCACCCACTACGACCGGGCATGCTGATGAATACCAATTACCGTAAACCACTGCCAGGCACCCAACTGGACTACTTCGACGCCCGCGCGGCGGTTGAAGCCATTCAACCCGGTGCCTACGATACCCTGCCATACACCTCGCGGGTGTTGGCTGAAAACCTGGTGCGCCGCTGCGATCCGGCTATGCTGACCGATGCACTGCGCCAGTTGATTGAACGGAAAAAAGAGCTGGACTTCCCCTGGTTTCCGGCCCGGGTGGTCTGCCACGATATTTTAGGTCAGACTGCGCTGGTCGATTTGGCCGGCCTGCGCGATGCCATTGCCGAGCAAGGCGGCGATCCGGCCAAAGTAAACCCTGTGGTGCCAACCCAGTTGATTGTCGATCACTCACTGGCCGTCGAGCACGCCGGTTTTGATAAAGACGCTTTTGCCAAAAACCGCGCCATTGAAGATCGGCGCAACGACGATCGCTTCCACTTTATCAATTGGACCAAAAAAGCCTTTAAGAATGTTGATGTAATTCCGCCAGGCAACGGCATTATGCACCAGATCAATCTGGAGCGGATGTCCCCTGTGGTGCATGCCAAAGATGGCGTGGCTTTCCCGGATACGCTGGTCGGTACCGACAGCCATACTCCTCATGTCGATGCGCTTGGCGTCATTGCCATTGGTGTGGGTGGTCTGGAAGCCGAAAGCGTGATGCTGGGCCGGGCCTCCTGGATGCGGCTGCCGGATATCATTGGCGTCGAGCTGGTGGGTAAAGCCCAGCCTGGCGTGATGGCAACCGATTTAGTGCTGGCACTGACCGAGTTTTTGCGCAAAGAAAAAGTGGTCTCCAGCTATCTGGAGTTCTTTGGCGAAGGTGCCGACAGCCTCAGTCTGGGCGACAGGGCTACCATTTCCAATATGACGCCGGAGTACGGCGCTACCGCGGCGATGTTCTCCATCGATCAGCAAACGCTGGATTACCTGATGCTGACCGGCCGTGAGCCGGAGCAGGTCAAGCTGGTTGAAACCTACGCCAAAGCCACAGGCCTTTGGTCGGACAGTTTAAAAACCGCTCAGTACGAGCGGGTGCTGCGCTTTGATTTATCCAGTGTCGGCCGCACCATGGCCGGGCCATCCAACCCGCATGCCCGTTTGAACACCAGTGATCTGGCAGCGCGTGGCATTGCAGCTAGCTATCAGCTGGAAGAAGGCAAGATGCCGGATGGCGCTGTGATTATTGCCGCCATTACCAGCTGCACCAACACCAGCAACCCGCGCAATGTGATTGCCGCCGGCTTGCTGGCCCGCAATGCCAACCAAAAAGGCTTAAGCCGCAAGCCCTGGGTTAAAACCTCACTGGCTCCTGGCTCCAAAGCGGTGCAGCTGTACTTAGAAGAAGCCGGCTTGCTGCCCGAGCTGGAGCAGCAGGGCTTTGGCATTGTTGGCTTTGCCTGCACCACCTGCAACGGCATGAGTGGCGCTTTAGACCCGGTGATCCAGCAAGAAGTAATAGAGCGCGATCTGTATGCCACCGCTGTGCTGTCGGGCAACCGTAACTTCGATGGCCGGATTCACCCTTACGCCAAGCAGGCGTTTTTGGCATCACCGCCTTTGGTAGTGGCTTACGCCATTGCCGGCACCATTCGGTTTGATATCGAAAAAGACGTGCTGGGCCATGACAGCGAAGGCAAGCCGGTGACGTTAAAAGATATCTGGCCAAGCGATGCCGAGATTGATGCTGCGGTCAAAGCGGCGGTCAAACCCGAGCAGTTCCGTAAAGTCTACGAGCCGATGTTTGATTTAAGTGTCGATTACGGCGAGCAAATCAGCCCCTTGTACGACTGGCGGCCGCAAAGCACCTACATTCGCCGTCCACCGTATTGGGAAGGGGCCTTGGCAGGTGAGCGCAGCTTATCCGGCATGCGGCCTTTGGCAGTGCTGGGCGATAACATCACCACCGATCACTTATCGCCCTCGAACGCCATTATGCTCGACAGCGCTGCTGGTGAGTACCTGGCCAAGATGGGGGTGCCGGAGGAGGACTTTAACTCTTACGCCACCCACCGCGGCGATCACCTGACCGCCCAGCGCGCGACCTTTGCCAATCCCAAGCTGTTTAACGAAATGGTGGTGGAAGACGGCAAGGTGAAGCAAGGCTCACTGGCACGGATTGAACCCGAAGGCAAAGTCACCCGGATGTGGGAAGCCATTGAAACCTACATGGAGCGTAAGCAGCCGCTGATCATCATTGCCGGTGCCGATTACGGCCAAGGTTCATCGCGTGACTGGGCCGCCAAAGGCGTGCGGTTGGCCGGGGTGGAAGCCATTGCCGCAGAAGGCTTTGAGCGCATTCACCGCACCAATTTGATTGGGATGGGCGTGCTGCCGCTGGAGTTTGAGCCAGGCACGACCCGCAAAACCCTGCACATCGACGGCACCGAGACCTTTGATGTGCGCGGAGAGCGCACGCCAGGGGCTACGCTAACGCTGGTAATCCATCGCGCCAATGGCGACAGGGTTGACGTACCGGTGCGTTGCCGGTTGGATACCGCTGAAGAAGTGTCGATTTACGAGGCCGGTGGGGTGTTGCAGCGTTTTGCTAAGGACTTTTTGGAAGGATCTGCGTAATAGTATACCGGGGCCTTGTTTTAGCTCCGGTTGCAATGCCACGAAAAGCTCGCCACAGCAACTCAGTCGCTGCTGGCGCGCTCCTTCAGACATTCTGTGTCGACTTTTCATGGCATTCCAACCTACGTGAACAGTCCAGTGTTTCGTTAGATCAACTGTGAGTACAAATGATGACAGCGCCACAAATTAAAATTCCAGCCACCTATATGCGTGGCGGAACCTCGAAAGGGGTCTTTTTTAAGCTGGACGATTTGCCAGAGCAGGCGAGGGTGCCTGGCCCGGCGCGGGATGCACTGCTGCAGCGGGTGATTGGCAGCCCGGACCCGTACGGCAAACACACCGATGGCATGGGCGGGGCGACCTCCAGTACCAGCAAAACGGTGATTTTAAGCAAAAGCAGCCAGCCGGAGCACGATGTCGATTATCTGTTTGGTCAGGTCGCCATCGACAAGGCCTTTGTCGACTGGAGTGGCAACTGCGGCAACTTAACGGCAGCGGTTGGCTCCTTTGCCATCAGCAATGGTTTGGTGGATACCAGCCATATTCCGCAAAACGGTATTTGCACGGTGCGGATTTGGCAGGCCAATATTGGCAAAACCATTATTGCCCATGTGCCAATCACCAACGGCGAAGTGCAGGAAACCGGCGACTTTGAACTCGATGGCGTGACTTTTCCGGCGGCAGAAGTAGTGATCGACTTTATGGATCCGGCCGATGCCACCGGCGCCATTTTCCCAACCGGCAATCTGGTCGATACGCTGGAAGTGCCCGGGGTAGGCAGTTTCCCGGCGACCTTTATCAATGCCGGCATCCCGACCATCTTTTTAAATGCCGCCGACCTGGGCTTTGATGGCACCGAGCTGCAAGATGCCATTAATGGCAGCGCTGAAATGTTACAGCGCTTTGAAACCATTCGGGCCTATGGCGCATTGCAGATGGGCCTTATCAGCGATATAGCCGAAGCCGCCAGCCGGCAGCATACGCCGAAAATTGCCTTTGTTGCCCCGCCAAAAAGTTACAGCGCATCCAGTGGCAAGGCGGTAGCAGCTGCAGATATCGACTTGCTGGTACGGGCGCTTTCGATGGGTAAACTGCACCACGCCATGATGGGCACCGCAGCAGTCGCTATTGGCACTGCTGCTGCGATCCCAGGCACTTTGGTCAACCTGGCCGCCGGGAGCGGCAAGCTGGATGCAGTGCGCTTTGGCCATCCCTCCGGGACGCTTAGGGTAGGGGCCGCGGCCGAGCAGCAAAACGGTGACTGGGTCGTCACCAAAGCCAGCATGAGCCGCAGCGCCAGGGTGCTGATGGAAGGCTGGGTGCGGGTGCCTGGGGATTGTTTTTAACGCTGGGCATTCACATCACTAAAGGCGCTTTGGCGCCTTTTTTAATTACAGCAACTGAGATAACGGGCTTTTCACACCGCTAGCACCATGATTAAGCACATGGGTATAAATTTGCGTGGTGCGTACATCGGTATGGCCCAGTTGTTCCTGCACGGTGCGGATATCGGCACCGGATTCTAGCAAGTGGGTGGCAAACGAATGGCGGAGGGTATGGCAGGTGACATTTTTACGAATTTCCGCTTTGCGGGCGGCGATTTTGATTTCACGCCGTACACAGGATTCATCCAGATGATGCCGACGAATGCATTTTGACTCGGGATCCAGGCTGAGTTTTATCGACGGAAACAAGTAATGCCAGCCAAGTTGCTTGGGAGCGCTCGGGTTTTTGCGTGCTAGTGCAAAGGGAAGCCATACACCGGCATAGTCAGGGTTCGCCAGATCTGCCTGAAAATACCGCAACACATGCTGAGTTTGTTGCTTCAGGCTTGTGACCAATTCGGGCGCAAGTGTAACCCGGCGGTTTTTGTTGCCTTTCCCCTGCCACACCATCACCGACAGGTAATCGTAATCGATGTCCTGCACCCGCAGCCGAACAGCTTCCATTAAACGCAAACCGCTGCCATACATCAGTTGCGCAATTAACTTGTACTTTGGGTCGATCAGCCGTAAAAGTGCAGCAACCTCAGGCCGGGTTAGCACCACCGGAAGCTTAGGGCTCACCTGAGAGCGGTTAAACTCCAGGTTGAGGGACAGCGGCTTTTGCAGCACCTTGCTGTACAAAAAACTAAGTGCATTTAAAGCGGTTGCCTGTGTACGTGGCGCTACATGGCGCTGATTGGCTAAATAGTTTAAAAACAGCTCGACATCAGCATCACCCAGCTTGGCAGGGTGCTGCTTTTTACTAAACAGAATGTAGAAGCGGATCCAATAGATATAAGTATCCACCGTTCGCCTGGCATAACGACGAACCGTCATAAACTCTGCTACGTGATCAAGAAATGGTGAAGCCATTGCACGAACCTCATAAATGGGTGTGTATAAATAAACAGTAGTTGGTGAATTTATTGTTAGCAAGTCACTTGCAGGGGAAATCCCTGCTTTTTTGCACGAAGATTTACATCTTCGTTATGAAGTTGTTGATTTAGCGCAGGTAGTTCGCTAGATTGATGAAATCGAAAAAAGATAGAAGGGAAAATCCCGCGGGGAAAGAAGGGATTTTCCAAACTATTAAGCTGTTAAGTGTTTATGAGAACAGAGCACGAAATAAAGTTAATGCTACACGCCCAAAGTGCGCTGCTTGGTGAGGTGGTACCATCATTTAGGGCAGTCTCTTTCGAGCTATCTCCTGATGGTGAAGATTTGGTTGCACGCTTTATTTTCGATGGAAATCCAAGCGATGATGCTAAAGAAGTTGCGAGCGTTGTGCTGACTAATCTGCTCTCAAATTACTCCAAAAATCATCGGAGTTATAAGGAAGAAATGTTAGCCGTTCCGTATCCTGAAGAAATGGAGCATCTATCTTTGTTAGTGTATTTACGGAACGAGGACGATTGGAATTCATGGTCAAGGTTATACAAAAACACTTAACAAACAAAGGCAGCCGACGCGAACCGCGCAGCTGCTTTGAGCGTTAGAGTTACTAGGAAAGTAAATTGGAAATTTCACATAATAAGTCTCTTGGCTACAAAATTTTTATAAACTTTGCTTTTTGGATGAGCTTTGGAATAGTCATTTTAGTTATCAATTGGGCAAAAGTTGATTTCATTCTTGACCAAAAGCCCACGTTCCCGGAATTGGAGAATTTAATAGAAACCAAACAATTTATACTGCTAATATTGTCTGGTTTTACTTTATATGGATTGCTCTGTTTTGCTTTTCGTAAATTGAACACCCCGGACGAACTTGAAAGAACCCGTTATTTTCAAAATCTCGCGCTTCAAGAATGGAGTTCTGTTTTTTTCAATTTCGGTTCTATTGTTGCGGTTACTGGATTTCTTACAGAAAACTATTGGTATGCATTAGGCACTGCCCTTGTTTATGGTGTTGGGTTTTGGATCGCGCATGAGTAACTCTAACAAGGCGCATCACGCGCAGCCTACGGCTGCTGGGACGTCAAACGCTAACGCGTTTTTCCGCCCGTGTGCTTTGCGTTAAAAGGCAATGCAAATGAGCGATGAGGGTCACTATGTTGAAAGTTGCTAGCATGGGAAGCAGCAGGCGACGTATGTTTGCCAGGGACACTGGGACAGGCACTCCTCGCGCTCCTTCCGGCCCATGTAGTTCCTCAAGGGAGTAAGGATTTTGTGGCAAGTGGACTTGATTCAGCTGACTCGCGGCTTCGCGTGCTTGGTGGCCGTGACCGACTGATGCAGTCGCAAGGTACTGTCTTGGTGCATCAGTAATATCATAGATGCATAATTCTGTGTTGATTGCTTAGAAGGCGTCTTGTGCTTTTACGGTATTCGAAAAAATGTACTGGTCTACTTCCTTATATAACATCAGTATGCGCTGTTCATCTGCACACTTATAAAATTGGGATTCAACTTAAATTCTGTAAAAAACTGTCTTGACGTTAGTGCCTACTTTTGATGCTATATAAGGTAAATGTATTATTATAGTCACATCTGGTTTTAAAGGAGCTAATTATGTTTCATGACTTCACTGGCTTTGAGCCGACAGAAACTTTTCATTTCTTAAGCAGTGATGGTTTGTCGATTGCTTGTGCGCGTTGGAATGCGAAAGGCACGGCGCGAGGGACTATACAGATTGCTCATGGCATGGGAGAGCATATTGGTCGTTATACCGAAACAATAGCCTTAATGGTTGAGGCTGGGTTCAATGTTTGGGCAAATGATCATCGAGGACATGGATTTAGTGTGTCCAGTAGTCAATGTCTCGGCGATCTAGGTGAGGGAGGTTTTAACTTACTTGTTGAAGATATGTTTACTCTTTGCTCAATGGCGCGTAAACAAGCGCCAAATTTACCATTACTTTTGATGGGGCACAGCATGGGATCTTTTGCTGCGCAACAATTTGTTTTAAATAAAAGTAGTGAAATTGATGGATTGATACTGTCAGGCTCCGGTATTCTCGATGGCTTAGTAGACTTAGCTGCTGCATCTGGGCTCGAGATATTGAATGCGAATTTTGAGCCAGCACGTACTCCAGCTGATTGGCTTAGTCGTGATGTGAGTGTGGTTGATGCTTTCCTCGCTGATTCGCTATGTTTTCCACAGCTGAATCCTGCATCAATGGAGTCTTATCTTTCAGCAGCATCAGCTCTAGCTGATTCTATTAATCTTTCAAATATACGAAGTGACCTACCTATATATATTTTCTCAGGTGCAATGGATCCAGTTGGTATGCAGACAATTGGCGTGAAAGAGTTGGTCAATCGCTATAGAAATGCAGGTGTAATGAACATCACAGTCGACTTCTATGACGAGGGACGTCATGAAATGTTGCATGACTTTGGTCATGAAGCGGTGAAGCAGAATTTGTTGAACTGGTCGAAAAGAATCCTTTAGGGACAAGAATCCTTTAGGGAGAGGCATGCCTAGGAAAGCATAGCGGGCATAACGTTGAGGCCTGCGTTTCTGGTCGGCTGAACGAGGTCGTTACCATGCCTAGGTAGAGAACGATCAAATAAAAAATGGAGAAGCGAGCTTCATAAAGGAGTTTGTTACAGGATTTATGTCTGGGATTCTGAATCCCAAGAATCTCCTATTCTATTTGAGCTTGTTCACAGTTGTATTGACGAATGATGTGGGGTTGGTATTTAAGATCGCACTTGGAGTATGGATGACTCTTGTGGTTTTCTTCTGGGATACAGCGATTATTTTTATGCTGTCTACAAATAAGGCAAGGAGTAGATTCACTAAGTTGGCTTACTATATTGACAAGTTAACAGGTGCGATCCTTGGGTTAGTTGGTATTTCAATTGTTAAATCAGCATTCGCAAAATAAAAAATGTAACAAAGCAATGCAACGGACGAGCCGTTGATTGCAGCGTTAGCCTCACTATGGAGAGTTCATGGGAATTCTGGAAAAAGTAGATAGTTTGATAGACAAAGGAAAGGGAGTGCTGGCGTCGCATCGTCCTCCTCCGCCGAATGTTATTGGTTTCCCAACGTGCGATTCCGGGCTATTTGCTACTTGGAAGACGCAATCGCTTGCTTTTCTAGAGAAACAGTTTTCTTCTACAAGCCCGTACTATTTAGAATTTCAGGATAAAGTCAAAAAGGCCTACAAAGGTTCGATAAACACGGGAATAGGGGTTCTTGAAGCCGTAAAGGAAGAGATAGAATCTGGTGAAATAAGCACAGTTTCAGACACAAAAAATCCTATTCAAATTATCGAAAATCTGTGTGACCGGTTTCACTTGGTTGCTAGGCAGCTACGTGAACGTTATAGTGAAAGAGAAACGATTGATATTCAGGATGAGTATGATGTTCAAGACTTGTTTCATGCTTTGCTTCATTTGGAGTTTGAAGATATCCGCTCCGAAGAGTGGGTCCCGAGTAATGCTGGAAAGTCAACGCGAGTAGACTTTCTTTTAAAACCTGAGCGAATAGTTGTAGAGATCAAAAAAACTCGAAAAGGGCTTGGTGCAAAGGAAGTGGGTAGTCAGCTCATTGAGGACATTCACAGGTATATTTCACATCCAGATTGCGATGCATTGGTGTGCTTTGTTTATGATCCAGATGGGCGAGTGGCAAATCCGCGTGGACTGGAGTCAGACTTAAATAAAGACACCGATGAATTAGTGGTGCAGACATACATTCGGCCATAAGGCTAACAAGGCCAATCACGGCGACAGCTTTTTCGTTGCGGCTTCGCCTTCACTACAAAGCTGCGCGTGTTGGCGGCGTTAGCTCACTCATAAAAATGGATTTACCATGAAGTTATTTTTACTGTTTTTAAATGTTGTTTTCCTAACTTTACCCGTATATGCAAAAGAAGCCTTGAGTACCGACTACTGGGGTAACATTGAAGAAATTGTACACGAAACAGGTTTCAACGGCACGATAGTGGTTGGACGTGGAGAACAGATTCTTTTACATAAAAGTGTTGGCTATGCCGATGCGGTAAAAACAATTCCACTTACCGCTAATCACTTATTCAGCCCAGGTTCTGTGGGGAAAGAATTTACGACGGTTTCTATCATGCAGCTTGCTGCAAAAAACAAACTGAAGTACCAGGACAGCATTGCAAGATACGTTGATGCATTGCCTGCGTGGGCCAATAAAATAACGATAGAGCATATACTTACTCACACTTCAGGCTTGCCGGATGTAAAGTGGAAAAAGGGCATTAGTACGGCCGATGCGATTCATCAGATCCAGCAGGGAACGCCGGCTTTTGAACCTGGAACTGGTTACAAGTATACAAATTTGAACGTTGTTGTTCGTGCTCTGATAGTCGAAAGCATTACCGGAAAAAGCTATGCAGACTATGTTGATTCTTCAATTTTCAAAGTAGCGGACATGACACATGCATTTCATCAAACCGAAAATGAGCAAGTATCCAAAACTGTTGTTTCAGGTGACTTCCCTACAAATATGGCAGGTTTAACTATCTACGTAACACCGCTGGACTTGTTTAAGTTTGAAAATGCTTTGTGGAATGGTTCATTGCTAAGTGCAGAACAATTGAAACAGGCATTGCCTGGCGATAGTTTGTCGGGGCAAACGAACAGAGCTTACTTTGATTTTGGCAAATTCTTCGTCGACGACAATGGTTCTTTGGTTTCCTGGGAGCATGATGGCTCAAATCCCAGTCACCACACTATTAAACACCATGACTTCATCTCCGGGAATGTAATTATTTTAATGTCGAGTGATGGCAATAAATCGACGTTGTACAAACTGCTAAGCGAACTTAAGGCTTTAACTTCGGAAGAAATTAAACCTACAAATTTAAGAGCTAACAAAGCAATACAGCCGACCGCTAACGCGTCGGCTGATTGAAGCGTTAAGTTTCAAGGAGGAGCATTGAATATCTGTTTTTCAATTTCAGAGGTGAATTGGTCTCTTACAAAGGATGTCATTAGCATCTTTGGAACTATTGCTGTTGTATTAATTGGTATCTACGGTCTATCAACTTGGAAAAAGCAATTACGAGGTACTAGTGAGTACGAACTCGCCAAAAAGATCCTTGTAAAATCTCATCAAGTGGCACAAGCAATTCAAGCTGTACGTAGCCCTATGCTTTTTTTAAACAAAGAAGAAGTTGATGCCGGGAATCGTCTCAAGGAGGAACAGAGAATATATGATGAACGATTAAAAAATCTTTCCTCCGAGTGGGCCGAACTTGCGACATTAAAGCTGGAAGCAAAGATCATTTGGTCATCTCCAGCGGAACAAGCTTTTGGAGATCTTGAGAGTTTAGTTAGAAAAATAAGATCTGAAATTTGGCTTCACTTTTGGTTAAAGGGTGCTTACAAAAGTGGAGGTGCTACTGTCGACAACAATCCTGAACGAGTAGCAGCGAATGATGCTATCGTTTATTTGATTTCAGATGACGACGATTTTAGCCAGAAAATTTATGCGGCCGTCACTAAAATTGAGCTGTATTTTCAGTGCAAAGTTCGTTCAACATGAAACTTAACAAATTGCTTAATTTCGTTCCGGCCACAAAAGGCGTGGCCTCCACTGGACTGCCTACGCTGCGCTGCGGCAGCCAATTAGCAAAGCGTTAAGGGGCACTATATGGAAAAGTTTAATCGGCTAGTTGGGTTGCTGTTTGGAACGTTGTATGAAGAATTTCCCGTTCCGTTGCGCCTTGATGCAGGCGACTTTCTTGAAAAAACCATAGATGCTGACGATGATGAGGGTTCTTTCAACTTCCCTGAATACTTTGAGCACACAATCAAATGGCTAGAGACCGCCGGATATATTTGGATTAGTCAAGACTTCTCATCGATGGACGGATACGACGTTGAAGTGGTCCTTAGTGAGAAGGGCCTGGAAGCCCTTCGTCGAGTTCCTAGCTCGCTGGAGGGTTCAGAGTCCATCGGCGAGAGGCTCGCTAGGTTTGCTAAATCTAAGACCTCCGAAGCAGTGGGAGTTTTAATATCAGCTGCCATCAACAGCGCAATCAGTAACGGTGCCGGTGTCTCTTAACAAGGCCAAGCACAGCGACAGCTTTTTCGTTGCGGCTACGCCTTCATTACAAAGCTGCGCGTGTTGGCAGCGTTATACATCACAATAGGTACATTTGATGGACAAAGATCAAGTTGAAGCTCATTCACTTTTTAATAGCATGCAAAAGAAGCAAGCCCTATTAGATGAGTTCGAGAAGCTCCGCCCAAATTGGAAAGGCAGTATCATCAGATTTGCTGGCATGGTTTTAGGCATAGCATTTTTAATATGGATGTATCCAGAAATCATGCAGCAGCCTGTATTGTATGTTTTTTTAATTCTTATATTTGGTATGAGCGCCGAATTGCATGCAGAAAGCAAAAAAATCAACAAGCGTATAGATGCGCTTCATAAGTTGTTGAAAGATGATGTATAACAAGGCGCTATTGTCGCCACTGTCGTGGCTGGGACGGTTTACGCTGCGCTCCAGCCGCCCCAAAGCTTTGCGTTATGTGCTCGCAAGGAACCAAGTATGGCTTTAAATTTGAAAGAAGTTGATGGCGTTCAAATCAACGCTAAACACAAAGCGACCTGCCATTGTGGTTCTGTTGAGTTTGAGCTTGATTTACCGGATGGTTTAGTTGAATTACGTCGCTGTGATTGTTCGCTTTGCCGGAGGCGTGGAGCGATAGCGGCTTCAATTCCTCTGTCGGGTATAAAGATTATAAAAGGTGAGTGCTTTTTAAAGCTTTACCAGTTTAATACAAAGACAGCCAAGCATTATTTTTGTAGTAACTGCGGTATTTATACTCACCATCAACGCAGGTCAAATCCAACGCAGTATGGTTTTAATGTTGCTTGTCTTGAGGGAGTTAACCCATTGAAAATACCAAATGTACCGACCAACGATGGTGTAAACCATCCAGCAGATCGCAAATAATGGCACATAACAAACCGCAGCACTCGCTCCCTGCGGTCGCTGGGACGCCAACCCGCTGCGCGGCCTGTCGCCCGTGTGCGGGGCGTTATATTTTTTAAGGGTCGAATCATGAGAGTAATTCCAATATTTTTTATTGTTTTGCTTGTTGGCTGTAGCATGCCACCTAAAACAGCGGATGAATTTAAAACATCAAGATACGCACCACTGAAATTTGAAGCTGACCTGAAGGTTGATGAAGCCTTTCAATTGTTAATAGATGAATATGCAAAATGCTATCAGGTTAGCAACTCGACAATGATCCCCGTCGGTGGTGCTTTTATTGGCTCACATGAGTCTAAAACAGTTGAAGCAAGCCAGCTTACAGACCGTAGTTATCAAATTGCTGTTAGAAGAAGAGTTAACTTCCACAGCTGGTATGAAAGGATGATTGAGTTGATCGGTGAGAATGGTACACAAACTAAAATATCAGTTTACCAACTACCTGCGTACGACTCAAAAAACAAAACAACGATAGAGCGCTTTTTGTCTGGAGAAAAAGTCTCAATCTGTGAGAATTAAATATAACAAGCAAATTTTATCGCCAGCAAAAAGCGCTGGCTGCGACGTCAACCCGCTGCGCGGCTTTCCGCGCTAAATTTGAGCGTTATATGCTAGGGGCATCCGTTTGAGAATTTCTGCTTTCTTTGCTGCGACAATGTCGTCGTTAGGTGTTTTTTTGCTATTTCATTTGCTATCGATTTATTTGGCAAACCAGTACTACTTCAAACCTTACGCAGAAATGGATTATGAATCGGCATCCATCGGGTTGAACATAGTTAAGCTTGTTAAACATATTGGAGTATTCTCTGCATGCTTTTTTGCTGTAGGATTTGCAAACAAAGAGGGAG